>CAKTAA010000001.1 GCA_934526185.1 uncultured Eubacteriales bacterium
GTCACAGAGATAACAGGAAAGGATTGGATGTAACAATGAAAAAGGGCAAAATCGTATGGCTTGCTGCTGCGGGAATACTGCTGGCAGGCGGTCTCGCGCTTTTCATCAGCGCTTTTGCAATGGTCGGCGGAGATCTGGAAAAGCTCAGCACCGAAAAAATATGGGAGGAGAAGCATTACACTGCGGCGGCAGAAAATATACACAGAATCGACGCGTCGGAGGAGAACATGAGAATAGTGCTTGTACCTTCCGCTGACAGCGATATCCATATTACCTATTTTGAAAATGATACCGAGACCTGCAGCATTGAGGAAACTGCCGACGGCACACTTTCCCTGCAGCGTCGATCATCAAAAAAATGGTATCAAAAAATTGGCGTAATGCTGCTGACCGGCTGGAAACAGGACCGCCGCCTTGAGATAGCGGTACCAAACGGCCATGCCTGCGATATACAAGCGGAAAGCACCAACGGCAGCGTTGAAGCGGCTGACCTTTCGCTGGGCGGCGAACTGACGCTGACGACGACCAATGGCAGTATTGCCGCGGAAATGCTGAATCTTTCCGGCAGCTGCACCCTGTCTGCAACCAATGCGGGGATAACCTGCAAAAATATTTCGGCAGAGGGTGTCCTTACGGCCGCAACGAAAAACGGGCCTGTTGATATGAAAACCTGCAAATCCGGCAGCGCTGTGACGGTGAAAACGGCGAACGCCCCTGTAACGCTTGCGGATATACAGGCTGCCGACGCGGTCAGGGTTTCAACAAGAAACGGCGCTCTGAGCATCGATATGCTGCGGGCAAAGGAACTTGAAGCGGACACTCGCAACGGCAGGCTGACACTGTCGCGGACGGCAACCGACGGAAGCACACGCGCAGAAACTGCCAACGGCGGACTGAAAATCAACGGGATAGAGGCGGGAAGCGATATATATCTGCGAAACAGCAACGGTGCGGTGACAGGGACGATTCAGGGGGATTTCTCTGACTACAGCATTACGAGCAAAACATCAAACGCTGACAGCAATCTTCCTGCACACGGCGGAAACGGGGATAAACTGCTGGAGGTAGAAACGTCAAACGGGCGTATCGATATAGAATTTACAGATCCGCTGAGCGAAAGCTGAAAACGCTCCGACAGCTCCTGCCGGGAGGACTGGGTGTCAGTGATAATTTGTCCGTTATACGAATCATCATTTCCGTTATTTTAATGAAGCGTTAATATATTTGTAGTTATCCGTGCTCCATGTATGCTGGATGCCGAGCGCTTTCGGCTGCCCGAAAAAAGTCTTTTCGGCGTTAATGGCAGTATGGGAACAGCAAATGGATTTTCGTTGCGGCGCTTGACGGCGGCAAAAAGGCCGTTTGAGCCGAAAATGCATTTTCCGGAAATGTTATACCGGGGGGATTGGTTCCTCCGTGGAGCGTTGAAAGGGCTGAAGTAAGCGGTTGCGATAATTTAGATTACATGGAAATTGCGGGAAACCAAAGATGCATTTATTCATTCGGGCTGACGTGACTCGATTCAGGAGCCATCCTTCCCCTGTGCAAATCGTTAGATGCGGAGTATAATAGGACAAAAGACTTGAAAAATGAAATATACCCAATACAATTGGCATTAGCGCCGGCGTATGGCGTCCGGAGCTAACCGAGGATTCCATCTCAGATACTATCTGTTAGGCAAACTTGGACAAAAAATTGACCGCTATAGACAAATAGAAAGCAGGGGGAGCTGTGCAAATACCGCAAATTCCCAGCTTTTGCTGATGCAAAAAATCCGGCGTATCGCCTGAGAAAACGAAAGGATGAAATACGCACTGCCGCATCCGGTTTCCCGTATTCGATGTTTGACATTTTGGAAGTAGCGTGGTATAATGCGCATATCTGACCGAACGGCGGGCGTTCGGTCTAAGTGATTTTGTCTCCGGCGAAGCGCCGTTTATAAGGAAATCCAATCGGGCGTGTTTTTGCGGCATAGTCAAGAAAGCTCCTCGGCTGGACGGCGAAGCCGTTTGGTCAAATGTCGGGACTTTTTTCTGAGTAGGAAATAAACAGAGCCGCAGCCGGTGCTCTGTCCCAAAAACGTGCAAAGGCTCTAATGGAAGGATTGAAGGAAAAGCCATGTCAGAGAGAACGCATATGGTGCGGCGGAATATCATTTTGATCCCCGATTCGTTTAAGGGAACGCTGTCGTCCAAACAGATTTGTGAAATACTGGAGGAACAGATCCGGAAAATTCTTCCGGAGTACAATTCGATTTCCCTGCCCGTTGCGGACGGCGGAGAGGGAAGCGTAGATGCCTTTCTGCATGCTGTCGGAGGAGAGCGTATGCAATGCCGGGCGAGGGATCCGCTGTTCAGGGAAATTGATGCGTTTTTCGGCAGGCTTGCAGACGGAAGAACCGGCGTGATAGAAATGGCGGCGGCAGCCGGACTGCCGCTTGTAGAGCGGGAAAAGGATCCGATGCATGCGACAACGTGGGGAGTGGGGGAGCTGATGCTTGCCGCCGCGGCCAGCGGCTGTACGGAGCTTATCGTAGGCTTGGGAGGTTCTGCGACCAACGACGGCGGAACCGGCGCTGCTGCGGCGTGCGGCGCTGCCTTCTATGACAGTACGGGAAAAGCCTTTGTTCCGACAGGGGGAACACTGTCGCAGATCGAACGTATCGATATGAAAGAAATGGATCCCAGCATCTGCGGCATGAAGATAACTGCCATCTGCGATATCGATAACCCGCTCTGCGGCCCTGAGGGCGCGTCATTCGTTTTTGCGCCGCAGAAGGGGGCGCGGGCAGAGGAGCTTCAGATCCTGGACGAAGGCCTGTCGCATCTGGCGGATGTGATACAGCGGGATCTCGGCATATCGGTGAAAACGCTGGCCGGCGGCGGAGCCGCCGGCGGCATGGGAGCAGGTATGCAAGCGTTTTTCGGCGCGGAATTAAAGCCCGGCATCCAGACGGTGCTGGATGCGGCGAATTTTGACAGTCTCATGCCGGAGGCGGCGCTGGTTATCACCGGAGAGGGGCGGCTGGACAGTCAAAGCCTCCGCGGAAAAGTGATAGGGGGCGTTGCCGGCCGCGCACGCAGATACGGCGTTCCGGTCATTGCTCTTGCGGGCGGAATTGAAACGAATGCGGCGGATCTCGATGCTTTGGGAGTTACGGCGGCTTTTTCTATCAATCGTATGCCGGAGGATTTCTCGGTTAGCAGATACAAAAGCAGGGAAAATCTTTCTTTTGCCGCAGAGAATATCCTGCGCCTGTTAAAAAGTTTGCTTGGCGACGAAAGCAAGTAATCCGCGCAGACCGAGGTCTGCAAAGAAAGCTTTATAGCATGCAGAGAGAAAACAAGCTCCGCTCTTTCCGGAAGAAAGATGCGGAGCTCGCTTTGACTCTGAGGATTTCGTTTTTATCGTTTGTTTAAACCGATAGGTCAAATTTTTACACTTTCATCCGGCTCCGATGCGGTCAACGGAGCCAAAGGAGCCGTGCGGGGTACACGACAATTCAGTGTTTACCCCACACGGCTCTCGTATTTGCGCAGATTATATGTCAATGGGTGTGCAAATCGCGCTGTACCTTTTCGTTTTTCAGCTCCTGCAATTCGCTCATAAAGCTTTCGAGATCCTTAAACTGACGGTGAACCGAAGCAAAACGGACATAAGCAACCTCGTCCAGTTCCTTTAGCTTTTTCATGACCAGATCGCCGATTTCTTTGCTTTTGTGCTCCGTTTTCAGCGAATTCTGAAGCTCATTTTCAATTTCGCCGACCAACGCCTCCATCTGCTCTCTCGATACGGAACGCTTGTCACAAGCCTTCATCAAGCCTACGAATATTTTATTCCTATCAAATAATTCTTTGGATCCGTCCTTTTTAACCACTGTCATCGGTATGGCGTCGATGATTTCATACGTAGTAAAACGCTTCTGACACGCCATGCATTCGCGGCGGCGGCGGATGCTTGTGAATTCATCTGTCGGCCGTGAATCGATTACCTTACTTTCCGTGTGACCGCATGCTGGACATTTCATTTTCTTTTTGAGACACCGCTGTGACTGCTTCCGCGCTGTCCTGCCTCCCTTTTTCTTACTTTTGAAGGACTTTTACCGATGCTCTCTCCCATAACACGCTTTCCTTCGGAAATCTGTCTGTTATCTTTTCCCCCGCAGAAAATAGACGATATCCGCATCCGTTGCCTGCCGTATTTTCTCCATGTTGCTGTCTACAAAAAAACTTTTGCTTCGTACATTCGATCTGTCCGGCATTTTTTTGCTTATCGACAGTGTGATGCGATTCAACTGCTTGACAGGATTGTTGTCGGCCGCATGCTCAATGCTGGTTTGTATCTTCCATCCATGCTTTTCCTGATATTTCGGCAGCATCATGAACCGAAAGATCAAATTTTTGACATCAGGTGTGCTATCCGCATCGCCGATGTTGTTTTGAAGACGTTCCTCCGATATTCCAAGTCCGCGGAACTCAATGGTGATCCGCACATAGCTGTCATCATAGGACAGCCGAAAAGTTGCCTTTTTGTCCGGAGCACTGTATAGGGCGCAGAAAATCAGCGGAATCAAAGCCTTTGTCAGAGCGTATCCGTCGGTGTAGCATAGATAATTGACCGGAACCCCGTCGTCAATCAGAAACTTTATGGATTCCTGATTTGGCTCAGCGTACCGAGTCAGACAGTTCACAATGCAGTCTACCAGCTTTTTTATATCATAGAGCTCCTCGGTGTTTTTATCCTCCGTGATGCTCATGTGGTAATATGAGGACAGGGCGGTGATAAGATAACGCAGCTTAATGCTGTTTTTATAAATAATATTATAATATCTTTTTGCACTTTCGGTCAGAGTATCCTCATCAATCAAGTCCTCGGCCGCGTATAACAACGCAAAACAGTTTGCAATTTCTGACAGCATTTCCTCCGCGTACTGCGCAAGCTCTTCATTCGCTTCGCGCGGCGGCGTGGAAAAATACAGAAGAAAGCATTCTTCCCCCTCGATTACAGTATAGCACATTGTTGCTGTCATGGGAAGATTATTTACTGCAATTTTTATCAGTCCGATGGACTTTTCTTCTAAAATTCTTAAATAATCCGGCAGTGTTTGACGCGTTACATATGAAATTGCCTTCTCACGGCAGCGTATTTCTACACGTTTTTGCGCCGCGGGATTCTTATACAAAACTGTTCCGCGCAAATTGAGAATTGCTACAGGCACGTCTGTTTTTTCGTATTTTGACCACTTCATTATATTTTAGCGCCCCTTTCATCAATTTACTTGTTGTCTATACTAGTGACAAATATTTGATGATTCATATTAAACAAATGTAATAAATATATTTAAGACATTTTATCATGCAAATCGAATAAATGCATCAATTTTTTTTAAATATACTATGTAGAAATCTTAAAATAATTTATATGTTCAATGAATTGTTTGCAAAATGCCAACTTTTACATGGCTTTTCCAAATAGTCGGACAACTGATCAGAAAAATTTACAATTCATCCATTTAAAAGCAAAAGTCAAAGCGTATAATCTTTTAGAAAACAATTTATATTCAGGACTGGAAATGAAAGAACGGAGGAGTACTATGGCAGTAAAAGTAGCAATAAATGGTTTCGGCCGCATCGGCCGTCTGGCGTTTCGTCAAATGTTCGGAGCAGAAGGGTATGAAATCGTAGCAATCAACGACCTGACAAGCCCCGCTATGCTGGCGCACCTTCTGAAATACGACTCGGCGCAGGGCAGATACGCGTTGGGTGATACCGTTAAGGCCGGCGAGGATTCCATCACGGTTGACGGCAAAACCATTAAAATATATGCGGAAAAAGACGCAAAGGATCTCCCTTGGGGTCAAATCGGCGTAGATGTTGTGCTCGAATGTACAGGCTTCTATACCTCGAAAGCGAAGGCACAGGCGCATATTGATGCAGGCGCAAAAAAAGTTGTCATTTCTGCACCGGCCGGAAACGATCTTCCGACCGTTGTATACAGCGTCAATGAAAAAACCCTGACAAAGGATGACAAAATCATCTCTGCCGCTTCCTGTACGACAAACTGCCTTGCGCCGATGGCGAAGGCGCTCAACGACTACGCGCCTATCCAGAGCGGTATCATGTCCACCATCCATGCGTTCACAGGAGATCAAATGGTGCTTGACGGACCGCACAGAAAGGGTGACCTGAGAAGAGCAAGAGCGGCTGCTGTCAACATCGTACCGAACTCCACGGGTGCTGCAAAGGCTATCGGCTTGGTTATTCCGGAGCTGAACGGCAAGCTGATCGGCTCTGCGCAGAGAGTGCCGGTTCCGACCGGTTCCACCACAATCCTTGTGGCGGTTGTCAAGGGCGAAAACGTGACCAAGGAAGGCATCAATGCGGCTATGAAAGCGGCTTCCTCCGCTTCGTTTGGCTATACGGAAGAGGAACTCGTCTCGTCTGATATTATCGGTATCACTTATGGTTCTCTGTTCGACGCAACACAGACGATGGTCTCCAAAATTGACGATGGTCTGTACCAGGTTCAGGTTGTTTCCTGGTATGACAACGAGAACTCCTACACCAGCCAGATGGTCAGAACCATCAAGTATTTTGCGGAGCTCGGTTAATCCAAAAAGCTATTCGGATTTGAGAACGCGCGGCGCGGAGAGCGCCGCGCGTTTTTAATAAAATGATAAATCTAAACAGCCGAATCGCCAGAGGCATGCTTTGGAGAGTTGTAATGGCTTACGGTCAATAAAATTGCGGGCTGCAGGACAGCGGGCGAAAGGAACCGATCATTTTATTGACAGAAGCTCTTCCGGCCTGTATAATGAAATCGAACAGCTTGCCGCAGCCGGATGAAAGTGTCTTCTCTGTATCAAACGTCCGGTGGAGAGTCCTGCATTTTCCAAACGGCCGGAGGCGGCATATTTCAGTGCTTTGACAGAAATAAGCCATGAAAGAAATGGAGTCTGCGATGAAAAACAATGAAATCGAACCGGTACGCCGGAGCGTTAAAAAGGAATCCGTTCGGACGCTGCTGATTTTAATTGCGTCTTTCGCATGTGTATTCGGGATTTTCCAGACAGCCGTCTTTTTTGAATTTGCGCCGATTTATCCCATTTATTACTTTGGAACTGTGGCTTTGTTTCTTGCCGTCTTTTTTATCAACCGGGGATTTTCAAGAGAAACGCCGCTGCCGGAGCAGCTTCCCCAAACGTGGGATGCGGAAAAGAAGCGTACCTACATTGAAAGCGATGTGCGCCGGAAAAGACTTGCGCGGAAGCTCACTGTCGTCCTGGTACCGTTTCTTCTGACAATCGGCATCGATATTGTATGGACGCTGATTATAGCAGAGTAAAGGCGTCGGTTTTATCCGTGCCGGGGATGCCGCGCACAGACTGCGGAAAATGCCGTCGGCGCGTATTGAGGTTGCTTAAAATATGATATGCTGAAAGCCTCTTTCGCCGGACGAATGATGAGAGAAAGGATTCGATTGACGAGGATGAAGTCCAATAAAACACAAGGCGATCAAAAGACAGGAAAGCTCCCGGTCACTATCGCTCTGACATCGACGCAGGTGGAGTGCGGAGAAGCATCGCTTTTTGAAAAAATGATGTCCGAATTTGAAACCGTGGATTTTGGAGATTTTACTTCGGGAGAATTTGGTATCCCGCCGGAAAAAAACACCTTTGAAATGGTTGCAAACGGCTTCCTGACGCTTACGGAGGAGCGGGTGGAGGTTGAATATAACGAAACAGAACTTACCGGAATGGATGGTTCAACGACTACCATTTCTTTTGCCAGAAACGATCCCGGGGTTGTAACCATGCTGCGCTGCGGCACCGTCTCTACCGCACTCGTTTTTGAGGAGGAGAAACGCCATCTCTGCGCGTATGACACCGGCGTGATTCCTTTTGAGCTGTGCATTTATACAAAGTCAGTTAAAAACGGCATTACAGAGGCCGGCGGCCGGCTGGAGCTGCAGTACCTGGTGGAAATCCGGGGTGCGAAAGCAGAGCAGACAAAATGTGTTGTGGAAATTCGGCCTGTTTCTGACGGGACAGAGACAGCCGGCCTTTCAAATCTTGGAGATTCCTTTCAGGCAGGCGAAAATGATTGATTCGGGAGATGATTCGGTATGGAAACGCTGAAAAAGCTGCAGGAGGCTCTGCCGTCTGATATGGACGCGCTGCTCCTGTCAAATCCTCTGCACCAATTCTATATCACGGGTTTTACCTTCACGGACGGGTTCGCCGTGGTGACTCGGAGAGAGGCTGCTCTGTTTGTCGATTTCCGGTATGCGGAGGCCGCGCGTTCGGCAGAAGGCGTCCGGGCTTTCCGCCTGCACGAAGACACTTCCTTTTCCTATCTTGCGGAGCAGCTTCGGCAGATGGGTGTCAGCCGTCTTGGGTTTGAAGATCACTTCGTAACGGTTGCCGGCCTTGAAGATTTGAAAAAACGTCTGCCGGAGGTTTCGCTGATTCCGGCGGGGCCGATTCCGGAAACGCTCAGAATTCTGAAGACGGATTACGAAAGGGAATGCATTCGGCGGGCACAGGCTATTACAGACAAAGCCTTTTCCCATATTCTCGGTTATCTTCGCCCCGGTGTCCTTGAGACGGAGGCAGCACTGGAGCTTGAAAATTATATGCGGCGTGCGGGAGCCGACGGCATCGCTTTTCCGACCATATGCATTTCGGGCCGCGCAACCTCCATGCCGCACGGCGAGCCGCGCCCCGCGGCGCTGGAAGAGGGATTTGTGACGATGGACTTCGGCTGCACATATCACGGATACGCCTCCGACATGACGAGAACCGTTGTGCTGGGACATGCCGACGAGGAAATGCGCCGCGTTTATGATACGGTACTTGCCGCCCAAAGACTTGTGCTTGAAAGAATCGGCTGGCACGGGGACTGCGCCGAGCTTGACGGCATTGCACGCAGATATATTGATGAGGCGGGGTACCGGGGCTGCTTCGGTCACAGTCTGGGACACGGCGTAGGCCTGCAGATACACGAGGCGCCGACGCTCAGCTCGCGTGCCGGAGGCAGACTTCTGGAAAACGGGCATGTAGTGACGGTAGAGCCGGGGATTTACATTGCCGGAAAATTCGGCGTACGCATCGAGGATATGGTGATGATTCACGGAGGGAAAGCCGAAAACATAACGGGAAGCGCGAAGGAGCTTATAGAGCTGTAAATGCGAATATTCGGCATGCGTCGCCGGAGGGGCGATTTGCAGAAAATCTGCTCCGCAATAATGAATGAAATGTTAATTGCACCCGTCTCCCCTTGAAAAATGGGCTGGAATGCGGTATAATATTACGAATCGACAGGCAATCAGTACAGATGATGGATGGAGGATTAGATAATTATGGTGATAGCAGGCGATTTTAAAAACGGCGTGACCTTTGAAATGGACGGAAATGTTCTGCAGGTGATAGAGTTTCAGCATGTAAAACCGGGAAAAGGTGCTGCGTTCGTGCGGACAAAGCTTCGCAACGTCATCACAGGAGCCGTCATAGAGAAAACCTTTAACCCGACGGACAAGTTTCCTCCTGCGCATGTGGAGCGCAAGGAAATGCAGTATCTCTACAGCGACGGCGATCTGTACTATTTTATGGACATGGAAACCTACGAGCAGAATCCGATAAACGGCAGTCTGCTGGGAGACAGCTTCAAGTTTGTCAAAGAAAATATGATGTGCAAGATCATTTCCTATAAGGGCAATGTTTTTGCAGTGGAGCCGCCTATGTTTGTTGAACTGGAGGTTACGGACACGGAACCGGGCTTCAAGGGAGATACGGCGACCAACACGACAAAGCCTGCAACGCTGGAAACTGGTGCGGTCATCAGAGTGCCTCTTTTTGTAGACACCGGCACGGTAATCCGTATTGACACGCGGACAGGCGAATATCTTGAGCGAGCCTGATTTTTTCGGGAGATATCCGGGAAAGATAAACCGAACTCTTTTTTTCGGAGATCTCGGCATCAGCAGGATTTTCAGGACACCGAACCTGTGAGAAGAACCTGTATAAATATATTTAGTAAGGTCAGTAAGCGGTCTTGTGGATGATTTTTAAGAATCCTACGATTTAAGTCTGACGAAACGAGGTGACTTCGGGCCGGCAGCCGATGTCCCGCCTCACGATATTGCCGGAGAAACGGAGCGAACAACATGACGTTAACGGAAAAAGCAGCTTATCTGAAGGGTATGCTGGAGGGCATGGAGTATGATACAACGAAGGCGGAGGGCAAGCTGATCGGCGCTATTGTTGATTTGCTTACAGACATTACGGAAGAGGTATCCGAACTTGAGGAGACGTGCGATACGCTGCACAGCTATGCGGAGGAGCTTGACGAGGATCTGGGCGCGGTCGAAGATGTACTGTATGATGACGAGGACTGCTGCGGGGATGATTGCTGCTGCCACGGCGACGATGAGGACAGCGACATAGACGACGATTTCATAGAGGTGGACTGCCCCAAGTGCGGCGAAACTGTGTGCTTTGACGATACAATAGATCCCACCTGCATCATTTGCCCAAACTGCGGCGAGGAATTTAGCTGCATTTGTGACTGCTGCGACGAAGCGGACGAGCAGGCTCAGGTGTAAAGGGGCAGAGTGCGCGTAAGACATCTGTCAGCACAGTTTTTACAGCGGCAGTGTTTTGAGTGAGATGGCAAAACGCGTAAAAGGGCCGGTAAGCAAGTCCGATGAAGGGTAATCTCCCGTGTCGGGGAAGCTTATCGGCCTTTTTGAAATGCAGCGGCTTCGGCGCGGTTATAGAAGTATCGGAAAAGATATCGACAATGAACGAAAGGGAATGGCGGAACCGGCGCGTTCTTGACTGACGCGGGGATGCCGTCGTAAGAGGGGAAGGGGCAATGAGTTTAACAGTCTCGCATCTTTCAAAAAGCTTCGGCAGCAAGCAGGCGGTGAATGATCTGAGCTTTTCCATGGATTCGCCGGGAATATTCGGTCTTATCGGCACCAACGGCGCGGGAAAAACAACGACTATACGTATGATACTGGGGATTATGCCCGCAGACAGCGGGAGCGCACTGTGGGAGGGCAGGCAGATCACGCGCGAAACCCTGCAATACGGGTATATGCCGGAGGAACGCGGCCTTTATATGAAAACAGGCGTGCTGGAACAGCTTGTGTATTTCGGCATGCTGCGCGGCATGAATAAAAGTGACGCCCGGACTTCGGCTCTTGCCTGCCTGAAACGGCTGCATATAGACGAATATAAGGATATGCCGGCGGAAAAGCTGTCCAAAGGCAACCAGCAGAAGGTTCAGTTAGCGGCGACGCTGGTGCACAACCCGAAGCTGCTCTTCCTGGACGAGCCGTTCAGCGGGTTGGATCCTGTGAACGCGGAAATTCTGCAAAGTCTGCTGTATGAGCTGGTGGAGGAAGGAAAGTTTATCGTTATGAGCAGCCACCAGATGGTCACGGTTGAAGAATATTGTGAGAATTTGCTGATTCTGCACCGCGGCCGGACGCTGCTGACAGGAAATCTGCGGGAAATTAAGGCGGGCTACGGTCACACGAATCTGGTTATCTCGGCAGACGAGAAGTCGAGGGAGCTGGCGGAGAAGTGCGGCCTGATGCTGCTGGAAACCAGAGCGGACGAAACAGAATATAAAATTACCGGTGATGAAATGGCAAACAACTATCTCCGCGCACTGCTGGACGCGTCGGTTTACCCAGTGAAGTATGAAATCAAGGAGCCATCTCTTCGGGAAATTTTTATCGAACATGTGGAAGCGCGCACCGGGGAAAATGCTGAGTTAACAGACAGGTGAGAGATGGATGGATATAGAAAGCCGGCTGCGGCTCTTCGCCTGCGGCCGTGATACCTGACTATTATGTATTTTTTTGCTGAGATTAGGCTGCTGCGCCAAGACGCGGGCCTTTGTCGGAGCTTCCGACGCCAAAAAACAGAAAGGATACACACGCGATGAAACAGATTGGAGTTGTTTTCAGTTATACTTTCCGGGACGCGTTACGAAAAAAGGCGTTCCGTGTATCCACTATCATCATTCTGCTGCTTATCCTGCTGCTGTGTTCGCTTCCCCGCATCATAGGCGCCTTTTCAGATGACAGCGGCGCGGACGATGCGGAAGCCGCACCGGGAAGCTACAGCGGTAAGTGCTATTATATGGAGGACGGCGTGCATATTGAGGGCGCGGAGGAAGCGCTCCGAGCCGCCCTGCCGGGTATGGAAATCCTACCGATTGATGCGGAGGAGACGGAGAGCATCCGGGAGACTGTCAAGGAGGATCCGGACATCTCCATGATTGCCATTACGGAAAAGGACGGCATGCCTCTGATTACTGTGACAATAAAGGATTTTATGTCCGGCGTCCCGCAGTCTGCGGTGACGGAAACACTGAGCAGTACCTATCTGGTTCAACTGCTCATGGAAAACGGTGTGACAAAAGAGATGGCGGCGCTTTCCCAGTCCTCTCTGCCGACTGAGGTGGATTTGGCCGGAAATATGAATCTCAGCGGCTATGCAATCGGCATTGTACTGACACTGCTGATGTTTTTTGCCATTTACTATTACGGATACGGCGTATCGATGTCGGTTGCGACGGAGAAAACGTCGCGTGTAATGGAAACCCTTGTGGTGTCGGCTAAGCCCTCGAATATACTTATCGGAAAATGTCTGGCCATGGGGGCGCTCGGCCTGTGTCAGTTCAGCCTGATTATCGTCTTTGCAGCCGTTTGCTGGCGCTTGCTGATTCCGGCGGATTTTCAGATCTTCGGCATGCCGCTGAGCCTTTCGGCGTTTACCCTGCCGTCAGCGTTGCTGATTCTGCTGTATTTCATTCTGGGATACAGTCTGTATGCTGTGATGAATTCCGTATGCGGCGCATCGGTGAGCAAGATTGAGGACGTCCAGGCTGCGATGATGCCGGTTATGCTGATAACGATGGTCTCATTTTACCTGGGATACTTTTCCTCAATTTCCTCCTCCGGAAACGGCCTGCTTCAGAAAATTGCCATCTATATCCCGTTTTCCTCGCCGTTTATTGTGCCGTTCCGTCTCTTGAACGGCGATATTCCTACAGGAGATATTGTCATTTCGATCATAGCACTGGTCATAGCTATCGCCCTTGTGCTGATGATTTCGATAAAAATATATTCCGCGTCGGTGTTGCATTACGGAGATAGGCTGAAGCTGAAGGACTGGAAAACACTTGCAAAATAAATTGAGAGCGCCGGGTTACCCGTCTTTGAAAACCTGTTTTCGGCAAAGACCGCGTATGGCACTGTATGCTGAGCGGCAGCAACCTTCCGAATTTTGAATCAGAAGGGTTGCTGCCGCGGGTGTTGTACTGTCCGGACTGACAGGCACCATGATTTGATATATGCCATTGATTTCCAAAAAATTGCGCGGTATTGCCGTCCTATATTTTATCATGAATCTGTAACATGTTTCTGCGTCTGAAAAAGGGGGATCGCACCTTGATTGCCAAAGAATGCACGATTTATAGCAGAGAGGAGCGCGCGGCCGACGGTGAAGCTCCCTGCAAAACCCGGTATCCTCTTGTTTTAGTACACGGCCTTTTCATGAGGGACGATCAGCCCGGCGGATGTTGGGGACACATAGCAGACCGCCTGCAGAGCAGCGGGGCTGCCGTTTTTTTCGGCGGTCAGGATGCGGTAGGCTGTATCGAAACCAATGCGGAACAGCTCAAACAGGCTGTCCTCGGCATTCTAAAAGAGACCGGCGCACAGAAGGTCAATCTTATCGCACATTCGAAAGGCGGACTGGATGCGCGCTATATGATCTCGTGTCTGAATATGCATGCAGCGGTTGCTTCGCTGACAACCGTTGCGACGCCTCACCGCGGAACCGATGCTGCGGCTATGCTGCTGAAATGGCCGTGGATTCTGCGCGGTGCAGCGCTCTCGATCTGCAACCGTCTGTACGGAGAAGCAGGGGACAGAAACCCGAATATTTTTGCGGCATTAACGGAGCTGACGCCCGATAGCTGCAGGCGCTTTAATCGTCGTGTTCCGAATCACCCGGAGGTCATGTATCAAAGCTATGGCTGCCGGATGGCCTGTGCCGGATGCGACTGGCGGTTATTTCTTCCGCATTTTTTGATAAACGGAAAAGCCGGACGGGGAGAGGATGACGGCCTTGTCACACTGAATTCCGCGGCATGGGCGTATTACAGAGGTCTGGTACCCGGCTCTGTGAAGGGTGTTTCGCATTGGAACGCCATAGACTGGCATTTGGCGGATTTCTGTACAAAGTGCCGCGGCAAAAAAAGCGTTGTGAAGGATCCGGCGTTCGGCGTCACCCGCTTTTATATCCGGCTGGCAAAGGAGCTGGGGGCGGCGGGACTTTGATAGCTTAACGGTTCTTTAACTTCGGTCGTTTTCAGTATAAAGCATGCGCTTTTTCTGAACTATTCAGTGATAAAATCCGCAATTCTGTCGGTGACGGCCTTCGGAACGCGCTCCTCCGTAAAGTAATCCTCCGCCCAGCCGCTCCCTTTGATAAAGCTGTGATTCAGCCCGCCGAATACCTCGAATTCCGCGCGAGAGTTGAGTACATCCTTCCAGATATCCATCTGCGCGGGAGAAACATTCGTGTCGTTTTGCGCATACAGAAACAGCATGGGCAGCTCAATGCCGGAAATCGCCGACAGAGGATCATAATCCTTGAGCCACAGCCAGTACGGTGCGCCCGCGCCGAGAATCATGAAATCCTTTTGCTCCTGATAGTTTTCGATACTCCGCACGATTCCGACAGCGGCCTTGTATGCATCGAGCTGTGTTTTGTAGGTCTGCTCTTCGTCCGTGCCGCGGTAGTGCTCATACATGTTTTCAGCCTGCCAAAGGAGTACCGTGTCAAAGGATTCGGCTGGTGCCGAGAGGAAAATCAGGCCGTCCGCCGACAGCTCCTCCCCGTCAAGCGCCCCGACAATGCCAGGCAGCAGATAGCCGCCCATGCTATGTCCGGCCAGATAGATCTTTTCGTAAAAATGCGGGGAGCCTTCCTCGCTGAAGTACCGGACGATATTAATCACATCCGTACAGTATTCGTCATACGGTGTGACGGCTGGCAGCTCCGACGAATCGAGCTTGTCGATGCTCTTGGTATATCGGAAGGTGGAAATGCCGTTCTCAAGGAGATTTTCGCAGATATCGCGCATGGGAGTACATAATCCGATCGCGCCGTTGTATCCGGCGTTCCCCGAACCGGGAATCAAAATGACAAGCGTATCGCCTGCAGCGCCTTCCGCCGTTAAAAGCTTACCGGCGGCGGGCGCTTTTTCGTCTCCGATATACAGCGTTTCTCCTTCGTCGAGGTACATGGTATCCACAGGCGGATCAAAATCAAAGCCGTAGATGACACCGTCCGCGCCGAAGGAGAGATAGGCTGTTACATCACCGCCGCTGAATGTGCATGTACCGGAAACGGTTTCATATCCGTGTTCCTCGACGGAAACAAAGGAATCTTCATTGATTTGCAGGAAGCTGCCGCGGCTCTCCGTGAGCTGTTTCAGAATATCCTCAAAAACGGACGCGCTGAGCAGCTCTGATGTATCCTCATAATACGCATACTGCTCCGCAAGCTTATGGAAATTGCTGTCAGAGAAGAGATCGTTAAGCCACTGAACGGCAATATCTTTGTTGCTTCTGTCACCGGTGTTGATTACCTCTGCAGTTTCACTGCCGTTCCCCGTTTGTGTATCTGTGTTTTGCGGCTCATTGCCGCCTCCGCAGGCGAAAAGCACGATGCATAAATTCAGAGCGAGAAGAAGTATGCAGATTCTTTTCATCATTCATATTTCCTTTCGTCATCAGCAGAATCAATTTTTAGTGTTGTTCTGAATAGCAAGGAGGCGATACCTAAAAGGCCTAAAATCAGTACGGAGAATGATATTTTAAAGAGACTGTTTCCATAAACGCAGCAGATAAACAGGGGCCAAAATGCCATAGTGAGAAAAGCCGCTATAGATTTGTAGAGATAAATTCTTTCATCTTTGGTAAGCGAAGTTTCCCAACTGCTGTACTGCGCCGAATAATCAAAGCTGTATTTTGCAGCACAGGCTTTGATACACACAAACAGGGCAAGCAGGCTCAGCGGGAATAAAGAGAATGGCGAGATCACAGCTTCCTTTATGGGAATCAGAACCAGTGTAAAAAAAGCAATAATAAGCACAAATTTCATTGAGATGAAAAGATTTGTAAGCAGGGCACTGTGCTCTTCGTTGTAAATCCAGAGAAAATGATTACAGTATTTATCCTCCAGAATGCGCGGATCAAGATGCGGGACAAGAGATTTACGGACAATGATAAAGAAAGCGGTGACGAGCAGCAAAGCCGCTCCCCATATGAAAAACAGGGCAGGATACCGCGCGCCGAAGGAAATAAACAACAGTATGCCGGAGAGCAAAAATCCGATAGAATAGGAAAAGACATTCTTGTGCATAACATCCTCCTTTTGCAGTCTGATATTGATTCTGCTTTACATTGAGTATAAATATATTATAAAACAGAAATTTTCGAAATGCAACAAAAATGGTTATAAAATGAATAAAGCCGGAAAAAGCACAGGTGGAAAACTTCCATGCTGATTGCCCCCAGCCTTTTCTGCACTTAATAAAAGAACCTCTGAGCGCGGTGGAACTCAGAGGTTCCGCTGTGTTTTTTATCCGCTGATAGAAAGCGGTCAGATATACGCGGCGCGAAAGCGGCATGTGTCAGAAAGAAGATTTTCCGGCCGCACTCCGGATATACTGCGAAATCATTTCAAGCGGCCGGTCAAACGGCAGCGAGCCGTTAACGATCATATCGGCGCGCCATTTTGTCGGCTCCACGAATTCGTCATGGCGATACCTGACCAAGTCGAGATATACATCTGAAATCTCATCAAGGGAAAGGCCCCATGTCATGTTGCGCCGTATGCGCCGGACGATGCGCTCATCCGCACGGCAGTCGACATACAGCTTCAAATCGAGCAAATTCAGAATTTCGTCGTCCCATAGCGTCAGCAGCCCCTCGAGAATGAGCACATCAAACACTGCGGATTCTTTCAGACGAAGCACATCGTCTCTCATTTTGTCCAGGTCAAAGGACGAGGGATGATTGTCATCCCGGTAAACTCTGTCCTTTAAAATGACGGCGGGTGCTTCTCTGCGCTCCTGCGCCGGCTTGAAATAGTCGTCCATGCTGATACTTTTTACGTTGAGCTCCTTCAGACCTTCAGCCAGTTTTCCGGCAAATGTGGATTTTCCTCCGGCGCTTCCGCCTGCAATGCCGACCAGAAAAGTTTTCTCCATAGCGATATCCTCCTGCCTCCGCAGGGGGCTTCTATTCTCCCAGTACGCGGCTTTTTTATCTGCGTCCGCTGAACGGACGAATGAGCGCATTCATTTGTTCGCACAGCTCCGGTACGGGGAGTGTGGAGCCGCATTCAAAGGCAAGCCAGCCTTCATATCCTGTCTGTTCAATGGCCTCAAAGACCTTGGCATAATGGATTTCGCCCGTGCCGGGCTGCTTTCTGCCGGGGTTGTCCGCGATATGAAAATGCCCGATCAGATCGATATTTTCCGTGATGTTGCGGATCAGGTTTCCCTCCGTAATCTGTTGGTGATAAATATCGAAGAGAAGCCGGCAGGACGGGCTGTCCACGGCGCGCAGCATATCGAAGGCCTCACTGCTTCTTGACAGCAGATAGCCCTTGTGATCCACTAAAATGTTCAAAGGCTCCAGAACGATCTTCAGCCCGCATTCACCGGCAATGCGCGAAAGCTCCTTCAGCGTCCCGACACAGATTTCAAACTGCTGCTCGCGCGGTATGTCGGTGCGCTCGTTGCCGGTTGTCGCAATGATATTCGGCACACCGAGCTTCTGACAGACGCCGGCCGTTTCCGTAAAAGCGTCGATGAACGCCTTGCGCGCATCTTCGTACACCATGCCGTGCGTCCACGCAAGCTGCGCGTTTGTATTGTCGTCAGTCGATTCTATAATGACCGCGCTGTTGATCATGCTGTGCTTTTTCAGCGTTTCGGCGGCGCGCGTCAGATCAAGGTGTCTCCAGCCGAGCTGCTCGATTCCCCGAAAGCCGTACCGCGCGGCCTCCTCCACATTGCCGTACCAGTCACGGCCAAACCATCCTGATGCTGAAAATTTCATAGGATACAGACCTCCCGTTTGAATGTTATGGATAGATTATAGCAGGTTCGCAGGGGAAAGTCAATGCAAAGAAAAAAGTTCAAACAGTGCCTCACCCAAGTGAAAAAGCTGCGGAAAATACGCTCCTGCGGTTATTTTTGATGTGTGAGCGCGGGCAGGAGGCGGACGGTGCGGACTGAAAAGTCCGCGCCGCCTTTTTTCAGAGTATTGTGGGATTTTCAGGCCTGCTTCAGACTTTGAAAGACAAGCAGATCCGTAAGCCCGTTCAGCAGAAGGTTGTCGGTGATCGCGGTGTATGTCACCGAACCGGAGACCGGATCCCTGTCTCTTTGGATGGCATATATGACGTAAACGGTGTTGGGCTTGTCCGCGACGGTAAATAAAGTATAGGAGACGCCGTTGATGTTGAAATCGATTTCAGAAATCGGACTGAGTTCTCCTGCCCGGGCCTTAGAGAAGATAGCTTCGCGGACTACCTGGAAATTCTGCTTTTTGATTTTTCTGCATAACATGATTGTTTCCTCTTTTTCTGCCGGCAAAGTAGGTAAATTTTCAGTTCATATAAATTTAACAACTCGCCGGAATGGACATTAAATAGTGATATATTTTATAAAACAATGATATTATATATTAAAAAATGTATATTGTCAATAGCTTTGAAAAAAGAATAATGAATTAATTTATTATTTATTTGAAAAATTCATTTTAAAGTGGTATAATAAACTGCAAAATTAATAATAAAACGGAGTGCTGAATGGAAACGGCTAAAAAAATCAGAATGATCATGCTGGAACGGGGCGTGAACGTGAAGGAGCTTGCGGAGCTGATTGGGACAAGCTCCAGTAATTTAAGCAACAAATTATCCAGGAACAACTTTAAAGAAGAGGATTTGCGTATCATAGCCAACGCTTTAAACTGCGAGTATGACAGCGTCTTTACTTACAGGGATTCGGGAAAACAGATATAACGAAAGGCGAGAAATCCACCGCCGCTTTCGCGGCGGATTCCGCTTACTTTTTCCGGCAGTGGGTACAACCCACCGCCGGAACGCCTCCATGACGATTTTTCAGCCCTTATTAAAATTCAGGATGTCGTTGTGCTCTGCTTCGGCAAGGGGGATCTCGATCTTACGATGCATATTTTTGCACCCGTAGGATACGATGTCGACTGCAACGCAGAGCAGAACGTCTCTGTTATGCATGGTGTCGGGGAAGGAAATCGATGAAAAATGGTCGAAGCCGTTCGGAGACAGACCGATCGCTAATATGGGAAACGTTAAGGCTGTGTCGATAAAAGAGCTTTATGAAAAAACGGTAAGATTGGGGAAAAATATAAAAAATGAAGAAGATATTTATTCTCGGAAGTCTCAATATGGACCTCGTTATAACATGTCCGAGGGAAATATATCAGGGAGAGACGTTGCACGGCTCCGATTTTATGACTAACCGTGGAGGAAAGGGGGCAAATCAAGCTACAGCCTGCGGGAAGCTTGGCGCGGAGGTGTACATGGGCGGTTGTGTCGGCAGCGACAGCTTCGGTGCAGAGCTTATCGGCGGACTGAAGGCGTGCGGCGTCAATACTGAGTATATCCGTGCCGTAGATAACGTTTCATCGGGAGTCGCTGTCATCATCATAATAGATCATGACAATAGGATAATTCTCGATAGCGGAGCAAATTCCATGGTGACGGAGGAAGATATAGACTCGCTCTTTGTCACGGCCGAGGAAGGGGACATATTCCTAACGCAACTCGAGAATCCGATCGATATAGTCGGGTATGCATTGAGGTCAGCGAAGGAAAAAGGGCTTGTCACCGTGCTGAATCCAGCCCCGTGCGACGTTTCCGTATCGAAATATCTGCAGAGCGTTGACTTTTTCATCCCGAACGAGAACGAGCTCGCTGCGTTTACCGGAGAGGGAAGTGTTGAGACTGGTGCACGGAAGCTTTTTGCTATCGGCGTGAGGAACGTGATCGTTACGCTCGGAAACAAAGGTTATTGCTTCGTAAACGGCAAGGAGTTTATTAACGAGGCTTGCATTGAAATGGACGTCGTTGACACAACTGCTGCGGGTGATACGTTCTGCGGTGCGTTTGTAACGCGCCTCGCTGTGGGAGATACTGTCGCGCAAGCGCTCAGATTTGCAAATAAGGCGGCTGCCATCACAGTAACGAGACGGGGGGCAGCGCAATCGATCCCTACACTTGACGAAGTCAAAAAAATATTCGGCTGATAAAGCTTGCCGATATAACAAGAAATGATATAATTACACAAAAACAGGGTGTTGCGTTACGCGCTCGCTCCATTGAAAAAGACCTCTAATAAGGTCTTTTTTGTATATTTCGAAGGAATATGAAACAGAGCTGACGCATTGTAAATGCGACAGCCCTCTGATACTATTTTTGATATTTGCCGAGACGTCTTTCGGTCCTTACGGGACCTGAAAGACATCGGGCGCGTTTTTTGACCGGCCGCTTTCCGGTTCATTCCCCATATATGATCAGCGCCATGAATACGACCGGCTGTTCACCCGTTGGCCGCAAAGCATGCCCGCAGCCGCTCGGCGTATATGTCATATCTCCCGCCCTGACCGGTCTCGGTGTACCGTTGTCGTTATACTCCGCTTCGCCGGAGAGGATATAATAGGTTTCGCTTTCGCCCCGGTGCTCGTGGTATCCGAGAGAGGAGCCCGGGTGAATGGTTACCTGTGCATACAGGCCGCATTTTCCGTTCAGCTCTTTTTCGCCCAGTATGCGACGAATGATAACTTCACCGTCTCCGCCGCACATATTTTTGATTGTTTCTGTTTTCATATGTTTTTCCTCCCTTACTGAATTGAATCATTCCTTTCAGAAAACTCCGCAGGAATTGGAGCGGGTTCACATGAACGCTCAGTGAAAAAGCCGGCGCTTCTGCATTTGGAGCTGCGTTTGCTTTTAAGCTCCTCACTGTACTTCTTCTCGGGATATCCCGAGAAAAGAAAGGGGCGCGCCGCCGGCTTCAAGCTGAAATCCGCCGCAGGCACGCCTGCCCTTTTACTGTTTGTATGGCATCATCTGGTAGGTGGCTGTCGCCACGTCGGGAGTGAAATAAACCTCGCCGCCATCCTCTATATACTTGCCCGGATAAATGATATCTATGGTTTCCAAGTCGTCGAAATGAAGAAGAAATTCGATCTGCTCCGACAGAACGGCGTCCGTGATGTTCGTATCTATCAGCGGCTGCATTTTTTTGAACAAAGCGGGGGCGTCCGCCTCCGATGTGCATTTTTTCAAATTGGAGAGGAAAGCGCGCGCGAACTGACGCAGCGTGCGCTGACAGGAGGTGTCGCCCTTGACCTCGTACATATAGTAAAACAGGTCGACTGCCGTCTCTCCGGAGAGGCGCTGCTCACCGGCGCTTAGCTTGAGGGAAAATACGTCTTCCGGCTCTTCTTCGTCCTCTTTTTTGTCGTTTTTATCATTTTTGTCTGCGTCTTCGGCATTCCCGGTATCTTCGGTTTCTTCCTTTTCTTCTTTATAATCAATAGCTTCGTCAATTGTCATTGTGACACCACCGACCATATCCACGATTTCCACGAAGGAGGCGACGGGCGTTACGGCGTAGTAGTCGATGGTCAATCCGGTCAATGCCGTGACTTTATCGCAGAAATACTCTATGCCTTTGTCGCGCAGCACCTCCGCAAGCGTTGTGCTGACGCCGTCCACCATGATTCTCGTATCTTTGCTGAGCGCTGTTGTCAAAACCTCTTCCCGGTCTTTGTCCATCCGGACAATAACAATGGATTCGGCAAACAGATTTTCCGTATAGAAGCCGTCCTCCTCATCCTCTGCCGTCTCCGTGTCGTGTACCTGAAACGCACTTCCCTGCACCAGCGGCGGTATAGCGGACTGCTGAGCTTCTTTTTCCGGGCTTGCGGCGTGGCTGTTCTCGGGTACAGCCGGCGCTTCTATAGCATCGGTCACCTCCGGGGCTTTGTGCGGTGTTGAAGGCTCGTTTATCTTGTCGGATACTACCGGCGGCTCCGTTGTCACAGCCGGCTCTGTATCCTGCTTTTCAGTTGTTTCCGGAACGGATGTTTCTGTGGTATCCGTGTCCGCCGGCGGGCTCGGCGGCCCGTCCGTATCGTCCGGTTCGCCGGTCAGCGGCGGTTCCTCTGTGACGATGGGCTCTGCTGTGGTCTCCTCATAATTTACGCCGACAAGCAGCATGGTGAAGGTACTGCCCTTGACGTCCTTGAGCGCCTCTCCTGTTTGATCAGGCCTTTGAAAAGGATCATACGCTGTGGTTATCTCGGCCTCTGTTGTGTCGCTGTCATCGGTCGGATCGTCGCCTCCGGTCATACTCGATACGGCAAAGCTCGATAAAAACCAGGCCATGAGGCCGAATACGAGCAGGGATATTCCAAATGTAATCGCAAAATTGCGGACCGCTGAAATCATTTGCGCACCATTTCCTTTCGTTGTCTATAAAAAACAAGCCACAGCCGGATCTGACGGGTACGGAACACGGGAGCCGGCCTTTTGAAACAATATTTCAAACAGGTAAAAAATTCCCTTATACATTCCGTTTTATTATATCTTATCATATGAAGCTTTGCAATAGATATGATATGTTTTTTTTGTAAGCATTTCAAAAACAAACCTGAAATGGAAAAACTCATATGAATCCGAAATCATGCTGCCTCTTGAAACCTATTCCGTGATTTTCAGAAAAACGGTAAACAATTTTACAAAATTCTGTTTCTTTTTGCCTGATGATCTGTTATACTATTTCAATATCGGAGAAAAAGTGTTCTGTTTCCTATAAAAATCGATGGAGAAGAAAGGAGATCATGGCCTGCCGCAAACAGCGGCGCGGTCATGTGAGAATACGGGTATGTCGAAACAGCAGAGGCCGGACGCGCTTGCCTGCCGCCGGAACAAGGTCGGAGGAGAAGCCGTTCTGGAAGGCGTCATGATGAAAGCAGGAGAGCGGTACTGCGTTGCAACACGGACGGAGGACGGGGCCATCCGGCTGAAGGAAAACAGATTCGAGTCTGTAAGAAAACGTCACAAGGCACTGAACATTCCTGTTCTGCGGGGCATTGTCAATTTCGTGGAGATGATGATGCTCAGCTACAAATCGCTGAACATTTCTGCCGAGGCGCTCGGCATCGAGGAAGAGGATTCCAAGGCGGAGAAGTGGCTGCGTGAAAAGTTCGGCCGCGGCATCATGGATGTTGTGATGGTAATCGGCATGGTCCTGGGGCTGGCGCTGGGCTTTGGATTGTTCTTCTTTCTTCCGATGCTGACGACAAAGGCGATGGACAATGCGCTGGGCGGCAATCTCGGCCTTTGGAAAAACGTGATAGAGGGCGTGCTCCGCATCTGTATTTTTATTCTGTATATTTTACTGGTATCACTGATGCCCGATATCCGCCGGACCTTTGAATATCACGGCTCGGAGCATAAATCAATTTTCTGCTATGAGTCGGGTGAGCCGCTGACGGTGGAAAATGTGAAGAAGCAGAAACGTTTTCATCCGCGCTGCGGCACAAGCTTTATTTTTGTAATTCTGATTCTCTCGATTATTGTGTTCTCCTTTGTCACTTGGGATAACATCTATATCCGGCTTTGTCTGAAGCTTCCGCTGCTGCCTGTTATTGTCGGCGTCGGCTACGAGTTTATCATGTACGCCGGAAAGCATGAGAATCTTCTGACGAAAATCTTGTCCGCGCCCGGACTTTGGATGCAGCGTATAACCACAAGGGAACCGGACGATGACCAGATAGAGGTGGCCATCGCCTCGCTGAAATACGCGCTGCGCGACGAATACCCGGATTTTGCCGTCACAGAGGTGCCCGGAAAGGATTATGTGCTGGCCGGAGAAAATGCATTGCCGGAAGAAAAAAACGGGGAATCGGATACTTTAACCGAAGAGGGGAAAGCGGCGGACAGCGGAGAGGCTCCTTCGGGGAATTTGGCAGATGATATGAGGGATGCTGCGGCGAAAACGGCAGACGAAGCTGCTGAGATGCAGGCGAACGGTTCGGATATGCAGGATGAGGAAAAGGCTTGAGAAACCTCTAAACAGCAAGCTCTATTATAAATGAACTTGAAGCATCAATCGGGGCATGAAAGCTTTGTCTTATGTCTTTTTCCCCCTTTTCTTGAAAAGGCAGTTTTCTTGAAAAGGCAGTTTTCTTGAAAAGGCAGTTTTCTTGAAAAGGTAGTTTTCTTGAAAAGGTAGTTTTCAGAATGAAAAATTATGTTCTCCTTTCAAATAAAATGCGCGTCGGTTGTTTCCGATTTCACAATGGATAACAGCATAACGGTGATGCGCCCCGGAGCTGCAAAGCATCAGAACTCTCAAAGATCAGGGCATGGATATCAGGTTGAAAAATTCAATTTTTCAGCCTGATTTTTGCACTTTTTTCGAATGAGGCCGGCGCAAATTTTCAATTACAGCGAAAGGCGTGGTCATATGTATGAATCTTGCAAATTGTAAAAAAGAAATTCTGCGTCTGCTCAGAAACGGAGTGTCATATAATACTGCACGCGGGGACGAGGCGGAGGCGGACAGTGCGGTGCTTTACGACTGCGGAGAAATTATCCGCTGCCGGGCAGGCTTTGACCGCGCCGCTGTATTCCTGAATGGGGAGCGGGAGCTGCCGGAGGAGATAACAGAACGTATGCTTTCGGATGCCGCGTCGCGTGCCGCAGGGGAGCCGCTGGCCTATATACTCGGGCAGGCGCCGTTCTGCGGGGAGGATTATATTGTGAGGCGCGGATGTCTGATACCGCGTGCGGATACGGAGATCCTTGTGGAGGAAGCTGTACGGCTCCTGCCGGAGAACGGATGCTTTTGGGATCTCTGCACTGGGAGCGGCTGCGTAGCGGCGGCGATTTTGAAGGCGCGGCCAGATACGTCGTGTGCTGCCGTCGAGCTTTCCCGCACGGCGGCGGAGACTGCGGCGGAGAATTTTGAGCGGCTCGGTGTCGGCAGCCGGGTGAACCTTGTGCTGGGCGATGCTTTGACGGATCCGCTGCCCGGAGAAATGCGCGCGGATTACATTGTATCGAACCCGCCGTATATTCCTACGGAAACCATACGGTCGCTTGACGACGAGGTGAGGCGTGAGCCGCCCGAAGCGCTTGACGGCGGCGTTGACGGACTCATCTTTTACCGAACATTTCTGAGCGCCTATGCGGAGCGCACTCGCCGCGGCTTTCTGTTTGAAATCGGATGGGATCAGGGGGAGGCGTTGCGGGGACTTGCGGAGAAAAATCATTTGAGATGCGAAATACGCAGAGATTACGGCGGCCGCGACCGAGTTGCGCATCTTAGAAAGTAAAAATTAGCTCCGCCTGCATGGAGGATGGCGTGAGCACTGCGCTCATGAATGCTTTTTCGGGATCCGAACATCGACGGATGTTTCAGAATATTAAAAAAGAGAGAGCTTGCATGAAAAAATACGGGAAAGGCTTGGCGGCAATCGTATCTGCTGTCCTGCGGGTTCCTTTGAGTACCTGCGCTTCAAAAGAGCTTGCCGCTAAGAGGCCGAGGTCCTTGTGTGTACGGAAACGCAGGAGCAGGGGCCGGAAGTTGACTGCGGTTGCATAATGAATGCGCTGAAAACACATCGCAGGTGATCGTGATAAGCGCAAGGAGGCGGGATATGAAATCACCTTTATCGTGCGATGAGAATGGCGGCCGGTCTTTTTCTGCGCTTTCGTATGATGCGTATGAAGCCGATCTTGGCGGGTATCTTACCTTCGTTCAGGGCGATGATACATTTGCCCGGAAGAAGGTTGGCGGGAGAATGAGACGTTTGACACAACCATTTCAGCCTTTTGTATGGCAATCCTTCCGGCACTGTCCTGCATGCGGGGGCGTATTGGCAATCGCTTTCGCCGGTTTTGCCGTGGCTGGATTGTGCGTGCGAAAACAATAACGCCAGACGGCGCTGGTTACCGCCCGCCCGATTATCTGTTGTGAAGTCATCCATCCTGTTGGATGGATTTTTGAAAGAGGGGAATCAGATAGAGGCAAGAGGCTGGTTTAACTTTGGCAATCTCAGCGGTTCGGTGCGAAATGCGTTCACAGCCGCCTGCAGGTGCAGTCCTTTCAGATTCTATATATTTGCAGCGATGGAGAATATAGGCTCGAATATGAATGGGATCCGGAAGCTCCGAATAGATATTCGAAAATCATGGAATATTATGAAAGAATCTCGGTTAGCGTGACAAAGGCAATGCCGATTTCGGCATTGCCTCAGCTTTTTTATTCAGACGTCAAAAGCCGCCGGGGAGTTGCCGGAAATGTCACAGCACCTTTGACAAAAAATCCCGCAGCCTCGGATTCTTCGGGTTACCGAAGAACTCCCCGGGACATCCGCTTTCCAGAATGACGCCGCCGTCCATAAAAAGGACATTGGTACCGACCTCCCGCGCAAAGCCCATCTCGTGCGTTACGACAATCATGGTCATGCCGTCGTTTGCCAGCTTTTTCATAACCTCGAGTACCTCGCCTACCATTTCGGGATCGAGCGCGCTTGTCGGCTCGTCGAACAGCATGACGTCCGGATTCATACACAACGCACGGACAATGGCGATGCGCTGTTTCTGTCCGCCGGAAAGCTGAGACGGATAGGCGTCGGCACGGTCAGCAAGACCAACGCGGCTGAGCAGCTCCATGGCGCGGCCTTCCGCCGCCTCTTTGCTCTCGCCGAGCAGCTTTACAGGTGCTATCGTCATGTTTTTCAGCACGGTCATGTGCGGAAAAAGGTTGAACTGCTGAAATACCATGCCCATTTTCTGTCTGTGTACATTGATATTTGTTTTCGGGTCTGTGATGTCCGTACCTTCGAAGAAAATACTGCCGCCGGTTGGTTCTTCAAGACGGTTGAGACAGCGGAGAAACGTCGATTTTCCCGAGCCGGACGGCCCAATGACGACGGTTACGTCGCCTTTCCGGATTTCTGCGTTTACCCCTTTCAGAACCTCTACGTCACCGAAGGCTTTGCAGAGGCCGTCTACTTTGATTAGCACCTCATTAGTGTTCACTGCGGCGCAGCCTCCTTTCCAGTATTCTTACAAGCTGTGTGAACAGCAGAACGATTACAAGATAGATCAGCGCAACGGCGATAAGCGGCATGAAGGCGGAAAAAGTTCTGCCGCGTATCAGATCACCCGCTTTTGTAAGGTCTGCGATTCCAACATAGCCGGCAACAGAGGTTTCTTTCAGCAGAACGATGAATTCGTTGCACAGCGTCGGCAGCACGATTTTGAACATCTGCGGAATGACGATGTATATCATGGTCTGAATATAGTTAAAGCCGAGAGAACGTCCGGCTTCAAACTGTCCGTTATCGACCGACATGATGCCGCCGCGGAAGATCTCGGCCACATACGCGCCGGAGTTGATGCCGAACGCGATGACGGCGATCATCGTCCCGTTGGTGGACGACGCGAATATGATAAAATACATAATAAGGAGCTGCACAACGACAGGCGTACCGCGTATAACCGTCAGATAAACGTTGCACAGCGCGTTTAAAATCCAGAGGACGACATAGCCGATTCCGCCTCGTTTTTTCAGCGTTTCCTTATTTTTGTCATAGGTTGAACGGATGACGGCGATGACAACGCCGACCGCGATGCCGATAAGCACAGCGAAAAAAGTGATGATTAGCGTATTTCCCAGACCGTCCAGAAGCCATTTCCATTTGCTGCCGTCCAAAAAATTCAGACGAAATTCCGCTGAGAAATCTTCAAACCAGTTACGCATGGCAATTTCCTTTCGTATAACTTAAGGCAGGAAAAACGGGCGGCGGAAGCGCCGCCCGTTATGGGTGTCAGCCGATCATATTTTATATGACCATTCAGTCTTTGATGTACTTGTTGACAATTTCGTCGATTTTTCCTTCGGATTTCAATTCACTCAGCGCTTTGTTGAGCTTTTCAAGCAGCTCATCGTTTTCCTTGGAAACGCAGATGGCGTAATCCTCGTTGGTATATTCGCCGTCGAGTATTTTCAGCCCCTCGTTGGCCTTAACGTAGGATTTGGCCGGTTCATTGTCGATGATGACAGCAGTCACTTTTCCGCTGAGCAGAGCCTGGACCGCGTCCGCGCCGGTTTTGTAGCGGATAACATTATCCTCGCCAAAGCCCCATTTTTTAGGTTCAGCGGATGAATAGATATCGCCGGTGGTGTCCTGCTGAACGCCTATTTTGATGCCGTCCTTAACACCAGTGGGCTCTTCTGTTTCTTCGTCGAAGCCGGTGTAAAAGTCCTCGAAGGACGTATACTCGCTGTTTTCGGGTACGATAACGACCTGAATGCCATTTGCGTAGGAATCTGTAAAGTCAACGCTTTCTTTGCGTTCATCCGTAACAGTCATGCCGGCCATACCCATATCGTATTTACCGGACTCCACACCGCCGACAATCGAACCGAACTCTACGTCTTCGATCTGAAGCTCCATGCCGAGCTTCTCGGCTATGAGACCTGCGATTTCCACATCAATTCCTGCAAAGCTTCCGTCGTCTTCCTTGAATTCATACGGCGGAAAAGCCGCATTTGTCGCCATGACAAGCGTCTCGTCCTTTTTTTCAGAGCAGCCAGACATGACTGCCGCCGCTGTCAGCAGCATTGCTGCCGACAGCAGCATAACTATGATTCTTTTCATTCTGTAATCCTCCCGCAGATAACACGATAATTTATATCAGTATAACACCGGATGAACAAAAATGCAAGTATATTTTTACAAAAATGTATAGATTTACGACGCCAATAAACGAATCGGCTGGAATATTTGAAAGAAAAAAGATGTACCGTACTGTTTGTACAATGTATGCAGACGTATTCGCACCGAAGCGGAAAGAACGCGGCAATCTGACAGAGAAAGAATTTCATCGGACATTATTGTACAGATTGCCGAAATCTTCGATTTTTTCGATGATCTGCGTAAAATCGGAGGAATAGGTGCGTGCCCTGTAAGAATGGAACGGATTTTGCATATGCAGCGCGGCGGAACCGTCCTTGTAGACAATTACCGTATCGTAAACGCCTGCGTTGCTGTAGTAAGGTGTGCCGTCTCTATAGGTGCTTCCGTAATAGTCGGTAAACAGAACGAACTCGACAATGTAGTCGATATCCGAAAAGATTTCGGTACTGTTTTCCTTTATGGTTATGATTCGCGTGTTCAGAATCTGATAATCAGACCATTGCTTCTCCAGCTCCTTGAGCGCCTTGGAAATCCGGTCGTCTGTTTTCGTAGGTTCCGTATCGGCTGTCTGACTGACCGCCTGCGTTTCCGTGTCTATACTTTTTGTGTCCGGCGGACGGTCTGTTCCGTCCTCCATCACACAGCCTGAGGTGACGCAGATGCAGAGAAGCAGGAAAAAAAGCGAGATACGTTTTTTCATTGTTCTTCCTCCTTTTGGTCATTGGTAAGTCCGGCCGGCGGAAATATCCGGAAGCTGTCGGACACGGCCGATGAAAGTTTAACATGCGGTTGTTTAGACCGCGTACATTATAGCACAGCATTTCGGGCAAGGCAATACATGCGGTCGAAAATTCTGTTTTCTCGGCCTCGTTTGCCGAAGAATTTTCAGGCAGTAAGGATGAAAAAACGAAAAGAGAGAACAGGCGGAAGCAAATCTTTTTCTCTTTCAGAAATTTGTACAAAATGATTATTTACAAAACCGATAATATAGGGTAAAATATAAAGGGTATACTATCGAAAAATGAAATCGGAAACGAGAAAGTGGGAGATAGAATGCAGGAAGATTTTAAATACCACAGAATTTTATTGAAGCTTTCCGGCGAAGCGCTGGCTACCGGAGGCGGCGGAGTTCTCAACTACGACTTCATAAGAGAAATCGGCAGCGCAATCAAAAAGTGCGTGGACGGCGGCGTCCAGGTCAGTCTTGTGGTCGGCGGCGGCAACATTTGGCGCGGCCGGCAGGGCGAAAAAATGGATCGCACGCGCGCTGACCATATGGGAATGCTCGCCACTGCAATCAATGCTCTGGCGCTTGAGGATGCCTTTGAACAATTCAGCATGGATACGCGTGTGATGACAGCCATTGATATGAAACAGTTTGCCGAGCCGTACATCCGCAACAAGGCTATTTCACATATGGAGAAGGGACGTGTAGTCATCTTTGCCTGCGGTATCGGCAGCCCGTTTTTCTCCACGGATACAGCCGCGGTGCTCCGCGCAGCGGAGATCAACGCCGATATTGTGCTGATGGCGAAAAACATTGACGGCGTGTATACGGCAGATCCGAAGATCGATCCCACGGCGAAAAAGCTTTCCGAAATCGATTACATGGATATTTTGAAAAACAGACTGAAAGCATTGGACTCCACGGCGGCCAGCTTCAGCATGGACAATCACATCCCGATCCTTTTCTTCGGCCTTGACGATCCGGAGAACATTGTAAAGGCCGTCAGGGGAGACGCCATCGGTACCATCATCTCCGGTCAGGATAAGTAAAAGCAGCAGAAAACGAACATACGGCGGCCGCGCACAGGCATAACCCCGGGGTGCCGTGCGGCAGACGCGCTTCGGGGAGAAAGGCAGAGAAATTATGAAGCTTGACACAAAAGAATACGAGAGCAAAATGAAAAAAAGCATTGCGGCGCTGGAGGAGGAATTCAAGACCATCCGTGCGGGACGTGCGAATCCGGCGGTGCTCGACAAAATCACGGTGGATTATTACGGAACTCCGACGGCGATCCCGCAGATGGCGCAGGTCAGCGTGACCGACGCCCGCACACTGGTCATACAGCCGTGGGATGCCTCTACGCTCAAGAGCATGGACAAAGCCATTCAGGCAAGTGATCTCGGCATTCAGCCGCAGAACGACGGCAAGGTGCTTCGTATCGTTTTTCCGCAGCTTACCGAAGAGAGACGCCGGGATTTGACCAAGCAGATAGCAAAAATGGGCGAGTCGGCGAAGGTAGCGCTCAGAAACATCCGCCGCGACGCCAACGACGCCTGCAAGGCGCTGAAAAAGTCATCGGAGATGACAGAGGACGAGCAGAAGCAGTCCGAAAAGCATATTCAGGAGCTGACTGACGCAAAGATCAAGGAAGTGGACGGAATCGTCGAGAAAAAAAATAAGGAGATCATGGAGATCTGACCTCGGACGGCTTGCAGCATACCGCGCCGGCGCGGAGACGCCGGCGCGCGGCTTTTTGGGAATATCCGAGCAGCCGGAAATGCCGTTTCCGTGCCGGAGGACGCTTGTGCTTCCGACCGATTCTAAAACGGTCCTGCGCGGTATTCGAACAGAAAAACGGCGGATCGATGCCGACCGAGAAGAAACAAAAAAAGAACCGAAACGGGGTAATTCGGCCGTGAAAGGGCACGGAGGAGCAGGGGGCCGCGCTGCCGGAGGAATGAAACGGCGAAAGGAAACGCTTTACATATGGAAAAAAGCAGCTTCAGGGTAGATGAAAAGCTCAGGCATATCGCTTTTATTATGGACGGAAACGGCAGATGGGCCAGACAGCGCGGTATGCCGCGCGAATACGGTCACGGAGTCGGCGCCCGGGTGTTCCGCCGTGTTATCCGCTACTGCGGAGATATCGGCATCACGGCTGTAACTGTTTACAGCTTCTCTACAGAGAACTGGAAGCGTCCGCCGAAAGAGGTGCGGACCATCATGAAGCTTTTCCAGAGCTATCTGAAGGATGCGGAAAAGGAAGCGGCGGAATATGATATCCGTCTTTGCTTTTTGGGTGACAAGGGCGTGTTCCCCGAGGATATGCGCCGGAAGATGGAGCGTCTTGAGGAAGATACAAAGCACAACCGGCTGACGCTGAATGTAGCGATAAACTACGGCGGGCGGGACGACATTGTACATGCGGTGAATCGCCTGATAGCAGAGGGCAGGACGCATGTGACCGAGGAGGATATCACCTCTCATTTGTATACGTCCCACTGTCCGCCGCCGGATCTGATAGTGAGAACAGGCGCGGAGATGCGGCTGTCCAATTTCCTGCTGTGGCAGGCCGCGTACTCCGAGCTGTATTTTACCGACGTGCTTTGGCCGGATTTCACAGAGGACGAGGTTCTGGCGGCTGTTGAGAATTTTTATGCGAGAAAACGCCGGTTCGGCGGCGTCTGAATGCGGCGGCAGGCTTCCGAATAGAGACGGCTGAAAAATTTTTTCCACGAGCTGTTTGAAAAAAGCTGACGAGTATTTCGCTCGGAAGAAAAGTTCGCAAAACGAAGCTCTGAAGCAACTCTGCAAGAAAAGTCCGAGAAGAACAATCATATGCGAATTTAGATGTCCCCTGCCTTACACGGCGTCCGCGGCATGAATTTTCGGCGCTGAGCTCGAACTTTCGCCGAAATGCTGATTGAAGGGGCAAAGCACCTTATTGACCTTATTGTAAAGAAAGGATGCGTTCAGTGCGCTGACGCTTCAGGATTCAAAGTATGAAGCAACGGATATTGACGGGCGTTGTGCTTGTCATCATATGGATACCGGTTGCCATATTCTCCGATACCTGGCTTTTTTGTCTGTTTTTTTCCATCTTGTCGTCCGTGGGGACTTATGAAATGCTGCAGTGTACCGGTGTGTCCCGCAATGCGGCTGTTGCCGTCCCTGCAGTGGGCATCTCAGCCGCGCTCCCGTTTCTGACACGATTCATAGAGGAGCCGGCAGACTTCGGTACGCTGCTGATGGTCGTGTTTTTTCTGTATTTATTTTATTTGCTGGCGGCTGCCGTTTTTTCGAGGGGAAAGCTGAAGTTGAATGAAATCGCCGTCGTTTTTATGATGACGCTCTATATTCCCGCTACCCTGTCCTGCATTATTCTGCTGCGCGATCTGCCGAGAGGCACGTATTTGTATTATCTTGTATTTATAGGCGCATGGATTACCGATATTTTCGCTTATTTTACCGGTCGGTTTATTGGCCGGCACAAGCTGATTCCGGATGTCAGCCCAAAAAAGACCGTCGAAGGAGCTGTAGGGGGTACGGTTTTCTGTATGGCGTCGTTTGCGCTTTACGGCTTTGTGATCTGCCGCGTTTTTGACGTTACGCCGCATTACGGCGCGCTTCTGATCCTCGGCGGTGTGGTTTCCGTCATTTCACAGATAGGAGACCTTGCCATGTCTCTTATAAAGCGCCATTACAACATCAAGGACTACGGAAAAATATTTCCCGGCCACGGCGGAGTTCTTGACCGGTTTGACAGCGTAATGGCGGCAGCGCCGTTTCTGTATCTGCTGTGTGCCTCGTTTAAATTCTTCCACGTTCTTTTCTGAGCTTTGCACACGGCGGCAGCAGGACAATATTCTCCGAACGGCGGACTCGGCGGAGGGGGCGGAAATGGAGAAACACATCGTCCGGCGCTGCCGGGCGGTGTGGGGGTAGATTCCTTCCTGCATGGAACCGAATGCTTATGATTCAAAGAGCCGAAAAGTGAAAATGATGTTGGCTAAAACGGTACATCGCCTTTCGTCAGATTATAGGCGGAGGCTATATGAGAAAGCGCGGCGGAATTCAGCAAAAGGAGTATTCAATTTATGTCAGACGGAAACAGGAGACCTGCATGCATTGCGGTGCTCGGCTCCACAGGATCGGTGGGGCGTCAGACGCTCGAGGTCGCAGAATTTTTAGGAATTCGTGTTGAGACAATCAGCGGCTGCCGGAATGTATCGCTCCTTGAGGAACAAATAAGAAAATTCAGGCCCCGTATCTGTGCGGTTGCGGATGAAAATGCCGCGCGCGATCTGCGGATGAGTGTTCGGGATACCGCAACGGAAATTCTGTCCGGCAGCGAAGGGGTAACAGAGGCGGCCCGGAGCACAGAGGCGGATATTGTATGCAATTCCGTCACGGGGACGGCAGGACTCTTTCCGACATTGGCGGCGATTGAGGCGGGAAAACATGTGGCTCTTTCAAACAAAGAAACAATCGTGACCGCGGGGGAATATGTCATGTGCCGCGCTCATACATATGGAGTGAGAATCCTTCCTGTGGACAGCGAGCACAGCGCCATTTTTCAGTGCCTGCGCGCGGGAAAGCAGGAGCAGATTGAACGTCTGCTTCTGACCTGCTCGGGAGGCCCCTTCTATGGGAGAAAGCGGGAGGATCTGGCATTGGTGACGCCGAAGGAGGCGCTGGCGCATCCGACCTGGAATATGGGGCCGAAGATTACGGTGGACTGCGGTACGCTGATGAATAAGGGCCTGGAGCTTATCGAAGCGGTCCATCTGTTCGGCGTGCCGCCCGAAAAGGTAGAGGTGCTGATTCACAGGGAAAGTATCGTTCACTCGCTTGCGGAATTTTCCGACCGGGCGGTGATTGCTCAGCTCAGTGTGCCGGATATGCGTCTCTGCATTCAGTATGCGCTTACGTATCCCGAACGCTGTCCTTCACTTTTGAAGCCGTTGGACCTTACAAAAATCGGATGTCTGACATTTGCTGAACCGGATACAGAGGCTTTTCCGCTTCTCAAGCTGGCTCGGCGTGCGGCGTCCGCGGGTGGTGTTCTGCCCGCTGTGCTGAACGGTGCGAATGAAGCCGCCGTTTCCCTGTTTTTAGAAGGTAAGATCTTGTTTACGGAAATCTCCGACGCGGTGGGCGAGGTAGTCTGCGGCTGGAGGAGTGAATCGGGCGTGCGATGCCTTGAAGATATCCTGGAAGCGGATCGCCTCTCAAGGGAACGGCTGAATGATTTGTGCGGAGCAAGAGCTGACAGCCGACGAAACTCGGTACCGGATTGAAACGCCGGTGAGCGGCGAATGGTGGCCCCCGATACGGCTGCCGGAATTCCTGCGGAATCCTGTCATAGCCTCCGAAAAGAATCTGAGCATAGTATTCTTGAATATCAGAAAATGAAGCTCCGCTTCTTCTGACGGTGGTTGAAGACGGATTATCGGATACAGATGCTGTGCAGCTTTGTATTTTGTATAAGGAAACTTTTGAAGGGGCGGCAGCGCAGTTCGGCAGACGGATGGAATGGGAAACGGATTCCGCGGCTGAACGGCGGGAAAAGGAGCTGCCGTCGGGCGGCACCTGAAACGGGCGCATAGAGAAAATATCAGGTTCCCGCTGCCTGACAAAAACAGCACACCGAAAATTTCAGCGTGAAAAGCGAAAGGATTGGTTGAACAACATGAATTTCTGGTATATTTTGATCGCACTGCTGGTATTCGGCATTATGATTTTTATTCATGAACTGGGCCATTACACCATGGCCCGCATTTTTCATGTGACTATCCGGGAGTTTGCGCTCGGCATGGGGCCGAAGCTGCTGACGAAAACATCAAAAAAAACGGGGATTGCCTATTCGCTGCGTCTTTTTCCGATAGGCGGCTTTGTCAGCATGGCGGGGGAGGACGAGATATCGGACGACGAGGGATCGCTGAATAAAAAACCGGTATGGCAGAGGATGCTGATTACCGTCGCGGGCGCCGTGATGAATCTGCTGTTGGGTTTCCTCATTATGTGTGTACTGGTATGCACTTCTCAGAATCTCGGCACAACGACGGTACGGGAGTTTGAAAAGGATGCTGTGTCGGCGCAGAGCGGCCTTGAGGTCGGGGATGAAATCCTAAAAGTCGGAGACCGGCGTGTACACATCGCCGATGATCTTGTCTATGCGATTATGCATGATGCGGCCGAACCGGTCGAGATGACAGTGAGACGGGACGGCGAAACTCTTGTTCTGCCCGGCGTGGAGTTCCCGACGACTACGGAATCCGGTCATGTGTTCGGCATGTACGATTTCAGAGTGTTTTCGGAAGAAAAGAATATCGGCTCCGTGCTGTACCATACATTTTACCGCTCGGTGAATACCGTTACGATGATCTGGGAATCGCTGATTGATCTGATTACGGGGCGTTACGGTGTTGATGACCTGAGCGGTCCGGTCGGTGTGACCGGCGCGATATCTACGGCTGCGCAGTCGGGCATACCGAGTCTGGCAAACATGTTTGTCTTTATTTCCATCAATCTGGGTGTATTCAATCTGCTGCCGCTGCCGGCACTGGACGGCGGCCGACTGGTTTTCCAGCTCATTGAGCTGATCGTCAGAAAACCGGTGAATCCGGTTATCGAGGGATATATTCATTTTGCGGGCATCGTGCTTTTGATGCTGCTTATGGTTGTCGTGACCTTTCAGGATATTCTGAAGCTGCTTCCCGGATAAATACGCCGGAACGGCAGGCTGCAGGCAGGAGCGGCGGTTGGAAACGGCTTACACTGTAATACCGATCGAATTTCATAAATAGTGATGGTGTAAAAGGTGCCGCGGCAATTTTCTATATATGGAGAGATGGTATGTGGTTTGAGGAAAAACGGCGGGCTGCACGTGAGGTTCGGGCGGGCACGCTGTCAATCGGAGGAAAGGCACCGATATCCGTACAGTCTATGCTGAATACGGATTCGCACAATGCAGAAGCCTGCATTGCGCAGGCCAAGCGCCTTTGCGGCGCGGGCTGCGACATCGTGCGTCTGGCTGTGCCGGACAGGGAAGCGGCAGCCACAATCGCTTCCATGAAGGAGGCTGGTGTTGGGGTTCCCCTTGTGGCGGATATCCATTTCGATTACCGGATTGCGCTGGAGGCTGTGGCGTGCGGCGCGGATAAAATACGGATAAATCCCGGAAATATCGGCTCAGACGAGCGGGTGCGCGCAGTTGTCTTTGCCTGCCGGGCGCGCGGACTGCCGATTCGTATCGGCGTCAATGCCGGCTCTCTGCAAAAGGACATACTGGCAAAATACGGCGCCCCTACGCCTGAGGCCCTGGCAGAAAGCGCCATGGCGCATGTCCGCCTGCTGGAGCGTTTTGATTTTACCGATATTGTGGTTTCCGTAAAGGCGTCACAGGTGTGCGATATGATCCTGGCCAACAGACTGCTCTCTGAGATGTGTCCGTATCCTCTGCATCTGGGCGTGACGGAGGCCGGCACGATCCGCGCAGGAACGCTGAAAAGCGCAGTTGGCATCGGTTCGCTGCTGTGCGACGGCATCGGCGATACGATACGGGTTTCGCTCACAGCGGATCCGGAGGAGGAGGTACGTGCTGCGCACGGACTGCTGCAGGCATTGGGGATCGGGCGTGCGGGTAGCATCGATCTGGTGTCCTGTCCCACCTGCGGGCGCACGAAAATCCCGCTGATTTCCATGGCGGAGGAGCTGGAAAGGCGTCTGGCGGCAGAAGTTCATGACGGCAGAAAGCTCCGTGTAGCACTGATGGGTTGCGCTGTCAACGGCCCGGGCGAGGCGAGAGAAGCGGATATCGGAGCGGCGGGCGGCGACGGTGAGGCGGTGCTGTTTAAAAAAGGCGTGGTAGTCCGCAAGATAGCGGCCGCGCAGCTTGTGGACGAGCTGATCCGGGAAATCAATAAAATGAGGGACGCGGAGAACTGACCGCTTCTAATCCTTTGCCTGTTTGAAGCGGCAGGGCGAATTTTACCGGAGGGGGAGACGAAAATACATGGGGGACAAGCCCGAGCGCACACTGCTTGATGTTTTTAAAAGATACAGACCGTCCGGCGATTTTGATGCGATCCTGCGCTCTGCGTCGGCGTGCCGCGTATATACGGATCGGGAGAAAAAAATAGTAAAAGCCAGCGCCTCCTTTCCCGGGTTGATTCCGAAAAAGACGCTGTATGCCATTGAGGAGGAGATACGGGAAGCGTATGACGTTCGGGAGGTAAGAATCATCCCGCACTATGACGCTTCCCTGTTTGCGCTGTCCTATATGACGGAGGTCCTGGAGGAGGTCAAGCGAGTCGGCGCTGTTTCGCGGGGCTTTTTTAACGAATATTCTACACGGTCGGAGAACGGAAGGATATTTATTGATGTCTCACTGACAAACGGTGGAATCGATCTGCTGTATGACGCCCAGACGCCTCGGCTGATTTCGGAGATCATCCGAGAGGAATTCGGAATGAGCTTCGGTGTGGAAATCAGCAGGAGCGCAGGGTATGATTTTGACTACGATGCGTTCGACCGGCAGAATCTGGAGGCGCTTCTTGCAATGGAACACGACACCGCCGCGCGTTTGACGTCCGCACAGGAGCAAAAGGAGGCGCAGGCGGAGGAGGAGACGAGGCCCGCTCTGCGCCCGGTCAACTCCCTGACGGCCGGCGGTATGTCAGAGGCCGTATGGAACGGCAGTATCTGCCGGATGGGAAACATGACTTTTGATACCTCGGCGCCGGAGCTGATTATGGGCGAGGTATTTTCGCCGGAGGATGCCGCTCCGCTGAAGAACCTTACAGAGGCGAGGCGAAATGCCGTTGTAATGGGGCAGGTTACGAATCTGGAAACACGGCGGACAAAGAAGGGCGACAAGACCATTCTTACCGTTTATATCAGTGACGAAGAGAGCTCGCTTGCCATGAAAGCGGTCATGGAAAACGAAGCTGCGGAACCGTTTGTCAGCGCAGTTCAGAAGACGCGCAGAAAGAACAAGCGCGGTACGATTACGGTGCTTGAATATGATGCGGTGCTGGCAGTGAGGGGACACTTGAAAACGGACAGCTTTGACGGAGAACTGGTCATGGCACCCCGCGACGTCATGATGATAAAGAAAATAAACCGCATGGATTATGCAAAGCAGAAGCGTGTGGAGCTGCACTGTCACACGAACATGTCCGCAATGGACGCGACCATTCCGCCGGACGTGCTGATAAAGACCGCAAAGGAATGGGGCCATCCGGCTGTGGCTGTCACCGACCATGGAAACGTTCAGGCGTTTCCTGAGGCCATGCTGGCCGCTGAGAAAGCCGGTATGAAGGTTATCTACGGCATGGAGGCATATTTTGTCGACGATACGGCGCGCGCTGTGTACGGAGACAGCAGCTCCGATTTCGACGACGAGTTCGTGGTATTCGACATCGAAACGACGGGACTTTCGCCGCTACGCGATAAAATTACGGAGATTGGGGCTGTGCGGATCCGCGGAGGAGAGATACTGCAGCGCTATCAGACCTTTGTCGATCCCGGTGAGCCGATTTCAGAAGAGATCACGGCCCTGACGGGGATCACGGACGAAATGGTCACCGGCGCGCCGGCGCAGGAGAGTGCGGTAAAGGAGTTTCTGACCTTTGCGGGTGATCGCATGCTGATTGCGCATAACGCCGGCTTTGACATCAGCTTTATCCGGAAAGCGGCGGCAGACGCGGGGCTGCCTTTTGCCAACGCCTATCTTGATACGGTCGCCATGTCGCGGTACGCCAACCCCGATCTCAAGCGCCACAAGCTTGATGTTCTGGCCGAGCACTACGGTCTCGGCGATTTTCATCATCACCGGGCCTCGGATGATGCGGAAATGCTGGCTCAGATTTTTTTCCGTATGGCCGACCAGCTCAAGCGCGAGGGCGTTGACGGCATTGCGCGCATGAACAGTGCTATGAGCGAAAAAGCGGATCCGCTCAAGCTCAAAACATACCACCAGATTATTCTGGTAAAGGACGCGGTCGGGCTGAAAAATCTGTATAAGCTGATTTCCTCCTCCTACCTGACCTATTACCGCCGGCAACCCCGGATTCCAAAGACGTTGCTGGAGCAGCACAGGGAGGGATTGATCATCGGCTCGGCATGCGAGCAGGGAGAGCTGTTCCGCGCGATGCTGGAAAACCGTCCGTGGAACGATCTGAAAGAGATAGCGTCCTTTTACGATTATTTGGAGATTCAGCCGCTCTCAAACAACCGGTTTCTGATAAATGAGGGAACGGTTTCCGGCGACGAGGATTTGAAAGAACTGAACCGGAATATCGTGCGCCTGGGTGAGGAGCTGGACAAGCCGGTCGTCGCCACCTGCGACGCGCACTTTCTGGAAAAGCACGATGAGATTTTTAGAAAGATACTCCTCAGCGGCATGAAATTCACCGATGCCGATCGGGATATCGGGCTGTATTTTCGGACAACGGAGGAAATGCTCCGGGAATTCGAGTATCTGGGTGAGGAAAAAGCATTTGAGGTAGTTGTGGCAAATACCAATCGCATCGCGGAAATGGTATCCGTGATACGGCCGATACCGGAGGGGACGTATACGCCGAAGATGGAGGGGGCTGAGGAGGAACTGCAGCGGCTTTGCTATGATCGGGCAAGCCTGCTGTATGAGTATGAGGGAAAAATTCCGCCTCTTGTTACCGAACGGCTTGGAAAGGAACTGGAATCCATCATCAAGCATGGATTTGCCGTCCTGTACATGATAGCGCAGAAGCTGGTGGCGTACAGCGAAAGCCTTGGTTATATGGTAGGATCGCGCGGCTCCGTCGGTTCGTCCTTTGTTGCAACAATGTCGGGTATTTCCGAGGTCAATCCGCTGCCGCCGCATTACCGTTGCCCATCGTGCCGGTATACCGACTTTATTACGGACGGAAGCATTGGTTCCGGTTTCGATCTGCCGGAAAAAAGCTGTCCGAAATGCGGGACGACGCTCGTCCGCGACGGCCACGACATTCCGTTTGAAACCTTTCTCGGCTTTTACGGCGACAAGTCGCCGGATATCGATCTGAATTTTTCCGGGGATGTGCAGGGGCGCATCCATAAATATACGGAGGAGCTTTTCGGAAGCGAAAACGTGTTCCGCGCCGGAACCATCGGCACGCTGGCATCGAAGACGGCATACGGCTTTATTGCAAAGTATATGGAGGAGCACGGCGTCGCGCTCAACCGCGCGGAGATTCATCGGCTGATAAATCACTGCGTTGGCGTCAAGCGCACAACCGGTCAGCATCCGGGCGGCATCATCGTCGTGCCCCGCGAATACGAAATTTATGATTTCACGCCGGTGCAGCATCCGGCAGACGACGCGAGCTCCAATATCATAACCACGCACTTCCAGTTTTCGTATCTGCACGATACGATCCTGAAGCTGGACGAGCTGGGACACGATATGCCGACCAAACTGAAAATTCTGGAGCGCTATACCGGCGTGCCGACAAAGGATGTGCCGATGAGCGATCCCGCGGTATATGAGCTGTTTTTGTCCACAAAATCCCTCGGCATCCGGCCGCAGGACATCATGGACTGCAAGGTCGGCACCTATGGCCTGCCGGAATTCGGCACGCGGTTCGTTCAGCAGATGCTCGAGGATACCAAGCCGAAAAACTTTTCGGATCTGCTTCAGGTATCGGGACTGTCTCACGGTACGGACGTGTGGCTGGGCAACGCGCAGGATTTGATCCGCGGCGGTATTTGCGACATTTCCCAGGTGGTCGGAACACGGGACAGTATCATGCTGTATCTGATATACCACGGTGTTGAAAAGAGTATGGCCTTCAAAATCATGGAGGATGTGCGGAAGGGAAAGGGATTAAAGCCCGAATACGAGGAGGCGATGCGCGCGCAGGATATTCCGGATTGGTATATCGGCTCCTGTAAAAAGATCAAATATATGTTTCCCAAGGCGCATGCGGCGGCTTACGTCATGCAGGCCATCCAGTTCGCGTGGTACAAGGTTCACAGGCCAATGGAGTTCTATGCCGCGTACTTCACGGCGGCGCCGGGCGGCTTTGACGCGGAAATTGTGATGAAGGGCAAAGGCTATGTCGAGCGTGTGATCCGCGAGCTTAGGGAAAAGGGAAAGGAAGCCACGCAAAAGGAAAATGAGTCGCTGGACGCGCTGCTCCTTGTGGATGAATGTCTGGCCAGAGGGATCCGGTTTCTGCCGGTGAATCTCTACAAATCGGACGCCAGTGCGTTTCTTCCGGAGGAGGGGAGAATCCGCGTACCTTTCAACTCTCTGCCGGGCCTCGGCGATACCGCTGCGGAAAAGATCGCGCGGGTACGTGAGGACGGAGAAATCTTCTGCAGGCAGGAGCTGCAGGAGCGCGCACAGCTCTCCAAATCGGTAATGGAGATTCTGGAAAACAACGGCGTGCTGGACGGCATGCCGGAAACCAATCAGCTATCGCTTTTTTAAATGCCAGCGGTATTTTTTGAGGTTTTTCGCCTGATAATAAAGGCACTGTGTAACGCGCAATTCACCCGGAGGTCTGCTAAACAGAACTTGAGGAGGCATTGGTAAATTCTGGATTTTCTATCCATCCCGGGGTTTATAAACAGATGTTTAAAGCTGTTGTCATTTACATACAGCATCAAACACTTACCGGCCCTGATATTGTAACATCAGTCAAACAAGCAAAAATTCAATTCGTATGACGACAAGGGTTTTACCTGCGATAAAAGCCGCTCAACCGTTAGTTGAGTGAAAAATCTCTGTATAGTTGAGCAAATTTGAGAGAAATCAAACTTTGAGCGATTCCGTTTTCTGTATAAAGACAGTATAATGTACAGGTACGTACGGTTTCGCGTAATCATATGAATGGAACACGAGTTATGAAATTACTGACTGAAAGGGGTATCATTATGGAAACCTTGGGAAAAAGAATTGCAAGGCTTCGCCGCGAAATGGGGCTTAAGCAGGAGCGATTAGCTGAGCTGCTCAGTGTAAGTCCTCAGGCGGTGAGCAAATGGGAGAATGATCAGACCTGTCCGGATATCAGTCTCCTGCCGAAGCTGGGAAAAGTGCTCGGCGTGAGCGTGGACGAGCTGCTCTCCGGTCAATCAGAGCAGACGGAGTTGGCCGTTAAGCTCGTACCTGAGAAAGAACGCAAGGATCTGAAAGATATGATGCTGCGTATTCTTGTCGATTCCTCCGAGGGAGACAAAGTACGGTTGAACTTTCCTATGGCGCTTGTATAGGCGGCTCTGGATACGGGAATGGAAATACCTCAGGCATTAGCATTTCTGCACAGTGTCGACCTGAATCAGGTTATAGAGATGGTTCGTCAGGGGGCGAACGGAAATTTGCTGGAGGTTGAGTCCGCTGAGGGAGATATTGTCCGAATTTTTGTGGAGTAGGCTATGAAAATTATTATGAGAGACGGTGAAGGCGCCAATATCAAATTGGTGATTCCCACTGCTGTCCTTATCAACCGTTTTACCGCATTATTAGCGCCCAGACTTCTGAAAACACATGGCATATCCATTACGGGAAAGCAGGCTGTTGTCCTTGTGAAAGCGCTGAGAGAGTCTAAGCGTCGTCACCGCGGCTGGAAGCTGGTTGAGATACACGGGGATGACGGTAAAGCTTTTGAAATCACCATTTGATCGGACGCAAATTTTTAGTTAGTTGGCACAGGCGTTTTTGTCCTGCTATCTTTCCCGTCGGGAGTTTTATTCTCCCAACGGGAAAGATAATCTGCCGTTTTCGGCTTTAGTGTCTGTCTTCCGTCGTTCATTGTAATTTCCGCGTTGTCCGTCTGCTTCTGCGGCAGCGATGAAAAAGCTTTAGGATACGTGAAAAAAGATATTGACAGAATCATGTCTGTGTGATATAATCAATTTAATTTATCGATTTAATCAGATAAAGTAAGAAAGCGAACTGCGCTTTTTATTGCATTTCTCATACGGCGCGGACAGTACTGAATGAAAAATGCCTTTGACGGCGCAAGTGCAGGCCGAAAACGGATAGGTGCAAATACAGCGCGTATGCCGGAGGAGAAGTTCCCCATAGAGCCTCCACTGCCGGAGCGCCCGCTGTGTCTGAATGGAGGATATTGGTGACCATAATGAGACAAAACAAAAATTTACCGGATGGAACGAGAGATATTCTGTATGACGAGGCGCGCCTGTACAGCGACATTACGGAAATGCTCTCGGAGGAATACCGCGGAAGAGGATTCCGGCAGGTGATGACGCCGGCGATTGAGTATTATGATGTGTTTGCAGAGAGCGGCCGCTTTTTAGAGCCGGAGCATATGTATAAGCTGACGGACAACAACGGGAGACTGCTTGTACTGCGGGCTGACAATACCATGCCTATCGCGCGCGTGGCTTCAACAAAGCTGAAAAACGAGGGGTTCCCGCAGAAGCTGTATTATCACCAGAGCGTTTACCGAATGAATGGCGACTATTCGGGAAAACGCAGCGAAATACTGCAGAGCGGCGTGGAAATGATAGGAGACAGCGGCATCAAAAGCGACATGATCTGCCTGACCACGGCAATCCATGCACTGCTGGCGCTGAAGCTCCCGTTCCAGATAGAAATCGGGCATGTCGGATATTATAATGCCCTGATTGCTGCGATGGATCTGGAGGAAAGTACAGCGGAAAAGGTCAGACAGTTTGTGGATTCCAAGAATACAGTTTCTCTGAACTTTCTGTCACAGCGGAGCGACCGGCTGGCAAAGGTTTGTGAAACCATTCAGAAAATCCCGCTGCTTTACGGGGGCTTGGAGGTGTTTCCAAAAGCAGTGGCGCTGGCGGAAGGAAATGCAGAGGCGCTTGAGGCGGCGGCTTACGTCAGGCGGCTGTATCAGACGCTGGTGGACGCTGGTTACGGCAAATATATCTGCGTTGATTTCGGTCTGGTTCATCAGATCGACTATTATACCGGTGTGGTGATACGGGGCTATGCGGCCGGCGCCGGCGAAGCGGTGCTTTCCGGCGGAAGGTACGATCGGCTGCTCTCAGGCTTTGACCGTCAGGCGGCGGCGACCGGCTTTGCCATCAACGTATGCATGGTGGCTGAGGCGCTGAAGAAAGCCGGCCGTATCCCGCGTGAAAAGAAGCCGGACTGCGTGGTGCATTTTGCGCCGGAGTATTTCCGTGAAGCAGAGGAATACCGCCGTTTGCAGGCGTCGGCGGGAAAGCTTGCTGAGCTGACGGCGTTTGATACCCCTGAGGAGTCGCTTGCGTATGCGGCGGCAAGGGGCATACCGGTTCTCGTCACCGTTGAAGGCGGAGATATCAGAGAAGAAGCGGTAAAACTGCCGGAGGACTGAACGGAACAAGACCGACGGTTCGGTAATTGTTCAAACGAAAAAGCGTTTTCTGCATTCGGCTGAAGAGAATTGGGCAGCCATATGGGAATGAAACAGCGAACGGCGTGACTGGCTGTCGGTCCGGGTGTCGCACAATCGAAAAAGCAGACGCGGAACGAACGGGGCGGAGGATAATATGATCAGAATCGCATTGACAAAAGGACGGATTGAAAAACAGGCGGCAGAGCTTCTGGCACGCTGCGGATACGATATGAGTGAGCTTGAGGAAAAGGGCAGAAAACTGATTTTTCATGTTCGGGAAGAGGATATAGAGCTTGTGCTGGCAAAGGCAGCGGATGTGATAACCTATGTAGAACATGGCGTGTGCGATGTCGGGATAGTCGGAGCGGACACAATTATGGAGCATGCAAAAACGGTTTGCGAGCTGCTGGATTTGAACTTCGGCCGCTGTAAATTTGCGCTGGCGGGCATCCGTGGTAAAAATTTTTATGACGGGTACAGCCATAAGGTGATAGCGTCGAAATATCCGCATGTCACCAAGACGTATTTTACGGAGAAGGGCATGGATGTTGAGGTGGTTAAAATTGAAGGCTCTGTTGAGCTGGCTCCGCTGCTCTCTCTTTCCGATGCAATCGTCGATATCGTAGAGACGGGAGCTACACTGCGCGAAAACGGGCTTGAGGTTTATGAGGAAATTGCCTACATTTCTACCCGCCTGATTGTAAATCCCGCCAGTTTGAAGCTGAAAAAGCAGGAAATTGATACGCTGATAAGCAGAATTGCAGCAGTATTGCCGCGCAAATGAGCGTACGCGATGTAAGATAAAAAGACAGCGGGAACCGGAAAGCTGTAAATTTATCAGGCCGCCTTTGCTGCGGCAGCTTGATACGAACAAGGACGAGTCCGGACGTTAGAAATACCGTCAGAGAGAAAAACGGCGGCGGTGAGGTACTCTGGGTAAAAAACGCTGATTTTGGGGAGGAATATCGGATGATGAAGCTGTATACGGACAGGGAAGAGCTGCTTTCCATGCTGCGCAGACGTGCGGCGTCCATTTCCGCCGGAGCCGGTGCGGAGGTTGAGGAAATTCTCCGTAAGGTACGTGCGGAGGGAGATGCGGCTGTTCGCTTTTATAATAAAAAATTCGATGGGGTGGAAATCGAACAGTATACAATGGAGCCGTCGCTTGTCGCGTCGCTTGCATCGCAGGCTCCGCGGGATCTGTATCAAACCATGGAGCGCGCGGCGGCAAATATATATGCTTATCACGAAAAGCAAAAGCAGAGAGGGTATCTTGAGGCGGACGAGAGACGGATTATGGGACAGCTTGTCCGGCCTCTGAACCGTGTGGCGGTATACGTTCCGGGTGGGACGGCGGCATATCCTTCTTCTGTGCTGATGAATGTGATTCCGGCAAAGGTTGCCGGTGTGAAAGAGATCGTTATGGTGACGCCGCCCAAAAAGGAAGGGCTTCTTCCGGCGGTCGCGGCGGCAGCGCAGATAGCCGGCGTTACGGAGATTCTGACGGTAGGCGGCGCGCAGGCAATAGCCGCGTGCGCCTATGGAACGGAAAGCATCAGACGCGTCGACAAAATCGTGGGGCCGGGCAATATTTATGTGGCCATGGCAAAACGCGCTGTATATGGAACGGTGGATATCGACATGGTGGCCGGGCCAAGTGAGGTCCTGATTGTTGCCGACGAAACGGCGAACCCGACCTATTTGGCAGCGGATCTCCTGAGTCAGGCGGAGCATGACGCACTGGCGTCTGCGGTTCTGCTGACGACATCGCCGGAAATTGCCCAAGCTGTCCGCAAAGAGGTGAAGCGTCAGATGTCAGCGCTTTCCCGGCAGGAAATTATGGAGGCTTCGGTAGATTCATTCGGCGCGATCCTGTGTGTGAAATCGCTTGAGGAAGCCGTTGATATATCAAATGAAATAGCGCCTGAACATCTGGAGCTTGCTGTAAAGGAACCTTTTGCCCTTCTCGGCAGAATACAGAACGCGGGGTCCATATTTCTTGGAGAATATACGCCGGAGCCTCTCGGAGATTATTTTGCCGGCCCCAACCATGTGCTGCCGACAAACGGCACCGCGCGCTTCGCATCCCCGCTGTCCGTGGACAGCTTTGTCAAAAAATCGAGCTATCTCTGCTATCGGAGGGAGGCGCTCAGAGACGCTGCCGAGGATGTTATTCGCTTTGCCCGCGCTGAGGGGCTGACAGCGCACGCAAACGCCGTAGCGGTGCGATTTCCCGGCGAGGTGTAAAGAGGCGGAGTAAAGCTTCATATGCTTGCTGAAAGCTGTCAGTCAACATAGCCCCGCCATATACGAGCGTGTAAATTCTGGGAAAGGGAGCCTTTGCGGTCAAAGGCGCGGTTATAAAGTATGGAAAACAAATGGATTCCGGAGAGAATACGCCGGCTGGAAGCGTATCAGCCGGCAGAGGGGGCGTGCCGCGTCCGTCTGGATGCGAACGAAAGCCCCTTTGCACCGACGGAGGAGATGCGTGACGCCTTTGCCGAAGCGCTGAGGGATGTGCAGTTTCAAAGATATCCGGATCCGTCGGCGGCTGCGCTGAGGGAAGCTTTTGCCGGCAGATACGGTTTGTCTTCCGACAATGTTGTGGCGGGAAACGGATCGGACGAGCTGATATTTCTGATATGCACCGCTTTTCTGCTTCCGGGCGACCGTATGGCCGTAACCGCACCGGATTTCAGTATGTATGCCTTTTACGGCAGTCTGGCAGGGGCGGAAATCGTCACCTTTGAAAAGAATGATAATCTTTGCATGGATGCTGACAGGCTGACGGCTTTCCTCACAGAAGAGAAAATCAAGCTGGTGATCTTCTCCAACCCCTGCAATCCCACCGGACAGCTAATGCACCGGGAGGAAGTGCTTTCCGTTGTCCGGCGGACGGACGCATTGGTTGTAGCGGATGAGGCGTATATGGAATTCTGCGGCGAAGGAGAGAGCGTTCTTCCCTTTTGCGGGGAATATCCTAATCTCATTGTTTTGAAAACGCTGTCTAAGGCCTTCGGATTTGCCGCGGCGCGTTTGGGATTCGCCGTTGGGAATACGGAGCTGGCGGAGGCCGTCAGAAAGGTGAAAAGTCCGTACAATCTGAACGCTGTTTCGCAGAAGCTGGGCGAAATTATGCTCTCCTTTGCCGGTATTGCGGAGAGCAATATACAAAAGATACGTCAAAGCAAGGCGGCGCTGGAATGCGCGCTGAAAAAAGAGGAGTGCAGGGCGCATTACCGCGTGTATCCGAGTGAGACAAATTTTGTACTGCTCCGGTTTGCGGATGCGGACGGTTCGGCAGGCGCCGCGCGGGCGGCGGCCATGTTCGGGGCTCTGAAAAGGGACGGCGTTCTCGTACGGCATATCCTCGGAGACTGCCTGAGAATAACAGCCGGGACGGCACAGGAGAACGAGGCGCTGCTTTGCAGCTTTTTTGCCCATCTGTAACGGCCGCGGAAGGTGACAGTGTACCACAGGAAAAATAAATGATGACAGAAAAAGGCGGAGGAGATACACATGGTTAAAAGATGTGCGGCATTGGAACGAAACACAAAGGAAACGCAAATCCGCATGGCGCTTGAAATTCCGGAAAGCGGCGCCGGAGGTCTGCAGGGAACGAGCGGAATCGGCTTTTTTGATCACATGCTGAATTCCTTCGGCGTACATGGCCGATTTAGAATCAGTTTGGAAATGAGCGGTGATCTGCTGGTGGACGGACATCATTCCATAGAAGATACGGGTATTGTGCTCGGTCGGCTGTTCGGTGAGATTCTCACGGATAAAACGGGACTTGCCAGATTCGGTGAAAGCTATGTTCCAATGGACGAGGCGCTTGCGTTTGCGGCAGTGGATATTTCGGGCCGCCCGTATCTGGTGTACGATGCACCGCAGGCGGAATTTCAGTCCGTGCCTATGCTCGGCGCCTATGATGTGCAGATGACAAAGGAATTTTTTCGGGCTTTGGCAAACGGTGCCGGTATGACACTGCATCTCCGCGTCCTGTACGGCGAGAATGTGCATCACATGACGGAGGCAGTGTTTAAGGCGGCGGCAAGGGCAATCGCGCAGGCAGGAGCGCTGACCGGCAGCGATCTGCGCAGTACAAAGGGTGTTCTGTAAAAATCTGTAATTTTATCGGGCGGCGTGCTGGGTATCACAGCCGTGACAAACGGCTGACGTAAGCGCCGGTAAATCGGAAAAATGATGGCTGTGACAGTATGGCGAAGGCGAAAAGCTCAAGTCGGCTCTGACAGAGGGCTGTCATCAAAGTCTCGGATGCTTATCTTTTGCGCCGGCATGAAAATAATTCGGATACAGGTAAATTATTATAGTGAATAAACAGGAAAACAAGTACATCTCTAAGCACAAAAGCCCCTACCGACGGCTTTTGTGCCGAGCGTTTGTGCGAACACGCACCGATTTCTGAGATGTTTTTATGTTTATTAAATGTCTTCAATAACGGCAGCGGAGTTGCCGCATTGCAGAAAGGGTTTCGTTTATGGGCAAAACCGTAGGGATTGTTGATTATTCTATGGGAAATCTGCACAGTGTGAAGAACGCGCTTGACTATCTCGGCGTAGAAAGCTTCATTTCAGGCAGAGAGGAGGAGCTGGAGAGCGCAGACGCGCTGATTCTGCCTGGCGTCGGCGCTTTTCCCGATGCCATGCGCGTACTCCGACGCGGGGAGCTGCCCCGGTTTCTGCGCCGGGAGACAGAGAAAAAGCCGCTGCTCGGAATCTGTCTCGGTATGCAGATTCTGTTTGAAAGGGGCTATGAATTTGAGGAATGCAGGGGCCTTGGATTGATAGAGGGAGAGGTTGTGCGCATGCAGCCGGAGCCGGAGAGAGGCGTCCCGCTGAAAATACCGCATATGGGCTGGAACGACCTGCATCTAAGGGGAGACTGCCCGCTTTTTCGGGGAGTACCGGAGGGAAGCTATGTATACTTTGTACATTCCTATCACGCGGTATGCACCAGACCTGAAAATTTGGCGGCCGTGACCTGTTACGGCGGAGATGTGACGGCGGCCGTACAGTGCGGCAATGTATACGGAACACAGTTTCACCCGGAAAAGAGCGAGGCTGCGGGACTGCAGATTCTCAGAAATTTCTGTGATCTGGCGGGTTGAAATCTGCTGAGTATGGCAGCCGGAAGCTGTGAAAATATTTTTCTGAAAGGACGAAAACGTCTATGATCATTTTACCGGCAATCGATATATTGGACGGACGCTGCGTGAGGCTTGTCAAGGGTGAATACGGTACGGCGCATCAGGTCGCTGCGGATCCGGAGGAGACAGCACTGCGCTTTGAACAGGAGGGGGCCTCATACCTGCACATGGTGGATCTGAACGGAGCGGCGGACGGGGCTGCGCGGAATGCAGAAATCTTCTGCCGCGTAGCACAGGCGCTGACGATCCCGGTGGAGCTTGGCGGAGGAATCCGCGATATGCAGACGGTTTCCTATTATCTGGAACACGGTATCCGCAGGGTAATTTTAGGTTCGGCGGCACTGGCGAGACCGGATTTTGTACGGGAAGCCGTGAAAGCGTTTGGAGCCGGGATAGCTGTAGGAATCGACGCACGTGACGGCAAGGTCAGCGTAGCCGGATGGACGGAAACCTCGGATACCGATTATTTGACCTTTGCCGGACAAATGGAAGCGTGCGGCGTACAGAATTTGATTTTTACGGATATATCGCGCGACGGCACCCTCGCCGGACCGAATCTTGTTCAGCTTGAAGCGCTCAAGCATGCCGTGTCCATTGATATCACGGCGAGCGGCGGCATAAAGAACACAGAGGATATCCGGGCACTGGCCGAGCTGGATCTGTACGGTGCCATCTGCGGAAAATCTCTGTACAGCGGCACGCTTACTGTAAAGGATGCGCTTGCCGCAGCGCGGCAGGAAGCCTGAAAAATTGTGTTGTCGGACGGTGTGTGACTGAACGCATCAAGCGTTCAGTCTAAGAGATTTCACGCCGCAAGGTCGTTAAACTCCAATCAGTACAGAGCTTAAAATGAGCGCAAGTGACCGAACGGCCATGCCGTTCAGTCTACGAGAGTTCGCCTACGGCGAAACGCCTTCCCGATTTAAGCTTTATACAAAATTCAACCGAAGCGCAGCCTGCGCTTCGCTATCAGTTTTGCTGGAAAGGAAGTCATATATGCTATCCAAACGAATCGTTCCCTGTTTGGACGTCAAGGACGGCAGGGTAGTCAAGGGCGTAAATTTTGTCAACTTAACGGATGCGGGCGATCCGGTTGAAACGGCCAAATTCTATAACACGCAGGGAGCGGATGAAATTGTTTTTCTCGATATCACCGCGACGCATGAAAAGAGAAAAACAATTACAGATGTGGTGGAACGGACGGCCAGAGAAGTTTTCATGCCGCTGACGGTAGGCGGCGGTATCCGAACGGTTGAGGATTTCCGCGAAATGCTTCTTGCGGGTGCGGATAAGGTTGCCGTCAATTCCGCGGCTGTCCGCGACAAAAGCATAATAGGCCGTGCGGCTGACAAATTCGGGAGTCAGTGCGTGGTCGTAGCCGTTGACGCCAAGCGTGCGCCGGACGGCGGCTTTCATGTTTATATAAACGGCGGACGGTTGGATACCGGCATCGACGCGATAGCGTGGGCTGAGGAGGCGGAGAGGCTGGGGGCGGGAGAAATTCTTCTGACCTCCATGGATGCGGACGGAACGAAAAACGGATATGACCTGGAGCTGACGCGCAGTGTCGCCTCCCGGCTTCGCATACCGGTGATTGCCTCGGGCGGCGGCGGCTGCATGGAGCATTTTTACGATGTATTTGCCGACGCCGGAGCGGACGCCGCTCTTGCCGCATCTCTCTTCCACTACAGGGAGCTGAGCATAGGAGAGCTTAAGGACTATCTTCACAGGCGCGGCATAGCCGTCCGACGGTAAGCAGCTCTCGATAAAGCACATAAATAAGGTTCCTGTCCGGCTACGTTCAAAAGTTCTGAACAGGACGGCTCAGCCATATTCTGCACAGCGCTCTGCGCGGTAGTCGGCAAACAGCAAATAGCAGACGGCGACACGGGAAAAAGTGAAAAAGGAGAAAAAGAGATGAAGACAGAGGAAGCGTGGGCAGACAAATTGTTTCAAAAGAATGATTTGGTGCCGGCAATTATCCAAGAAGCTGAAACCGGAAAGGTGTTGATGCTGGCGTACATGAACAGAGAATCCTTTCTTAGAACACTTGGGACGGGAACAACCTGGTTTTACAGCAGGTCGCGTCAATCCCTGTGGAATAAGGGAGAGACGAGCGGCCATTTTCAGAAGGTTCATGAAATGTATGCTGACTGTGACGGGGATACGCTGCTTGTTCGGGTGACGCAGACGGGCGTGGCCTGTCATACCGGAAACCCGACCTGCTTTTTTCAGAAAATTTTGTAATTTTATTTTGAAGCTTCTCTATGTAAGGCGAATGCGGTTCAAAAAATATGCGGAATAAATGGGGCAAACAGGGTGTACGTTACCAAAACGGACGGAATGCCCTGAATGATAAGAAAGGTTACGGTAATGATAATGAACGGACAGATTGACGGAACGGTATTGCAGCGGCTTAACGAGGTAATAGCCGGGCGGAAAGCAAATTTCGAGGAGGGCTCCTATACCTGTTACCTGTTTTCAGCGGGACTTGACAAAATTCTGAAAAAAGTAGGCGAGGAAGCAGCGGAAACAATTATTGCGGCAAAAAACGGAGACAGGGAAAATCTTACGGGCGAGGTATGCGATCTGCTGTATCACCTGCTGGTCATGATGCAGGCGTGTGAACTGCCTCTCGACAACGTCTTCGGTGAATTATCCTGCAGAGCACAGAAAATCGGAAACCTGAAGGAGCGCAAACAGGTTGATCACAACTCCTGACGGTGAGAAAGCAGGAGAATTTTCATGGCGTATCTGCAAACGATCCCGCGGAAACTCATGCCGTTATAATGACAAATTCTCGCTGGGACCGGTATTCTCTCACCGGCGGAAGCAAGGGCAGCGTTCTGATTGGGCAATAAGAGCAGTAATAGATTAGAAAATGATTAAAATTTTAGCTTTTTGTGCGGAAACACTTGAAAAATTGGAAAAAGAATGCTATACTACAGCAGAACAGATGTGGTTGCTTTTACCGGAATAAGGCGAATTAGCTGCTCGCTTTGTTTGACTGCGGCCATGCGTTACGAAAATTAAAAGATTAAAGAAGGGTGAAAAGATGAATAAGACACAGTTGATCGATGCAGTTGTGGAAAAAACAGGACTCAAAAAGAAGGAAGCTGATGCAGCGGTTGCGGCGGTTTTCGGTGCGATTGAGGAGACTTTGGCTGCTGGCGAAAAGGTTCAGCTTGTTGGGTTCGGTACGTTTGAAGTTAAGGAAAGAGCTGAGAGAATGGGTCGCAATCCTTCAACAGGCAAGGAGATCAAGATCCCTGCGTCCAAGCACCCGACTTTCTCTGCAGGCAAGGCCCTGAAAGAAAGCGTAAACAAATAAGAATCCGTCCGGGGACGGTTTGTGCGCTCTCACACGGTGAGCGGCATATTCAGACAAACGGAACCGCACCGCTGCAGTCAGAGGGTGCGGTTCCTGCGCTTTTTATACAAATGTTAAAAAATGAAACAGGCAACCGAATCGTATGAGAGTAGAAAAGTCAGAATTCTTGAAGTCGGCGGGCTGTTTCTACAGTGAATTCATGTTTTTCGAAGACTTTGGATTCCACTGAGCGGCTGAGTCTGTGAGATCACGACTGGACACCCGGCGATCCGCGGATGGGCAGCGGCATCCCTGTATAGCGGGAACTGCGGACGAAAGGGGCAGAACGCGCGGCATATTTTCGCTGCAGTCCGGAAACATGCGGCATGCCAGTTCCCGAAAGGCGGAAAGGAGATGAAGATGAGATTAGATAAATTTTTGAAGGTTTCCAGAATTATCAAGCGCCGAACCGTTGCCAACGAGGCCTGCGACGCTTCGCACGTCAAGGTCAATGGCAGAGGCGTCAAGGCATCGTATGACGTCAAAGAGGGTGATGTTATTTCCGTGTCCTTTGGGGAACGTACGCTGACGGTGCGGGTTCTGAATGTGCTGGAGCATGCGCAGAAAGCAGATGCTTCGTCTATGTACGAGGTGCTTTCAAGCGAAAGCGGCTCCGAAAATTAAAAAATCAAACAGAAAAAGACGCGGGCGGGCGATGCTGTACAAATGGGCGGCTGCGTGATAGAAAACTATACACGAAGAACAAACTTGTCAGGCGGCAAAGTCATAGGAACCCTTCCTCCTGAATATATTTTAGAGAAAAGAACGCAGAAGCCGGAGTGAATCTGCTTTTTGCTGCGGAGGAGGGAATAAGATGGCTGATGAAATCCGCCCGCGTCCGGATCATATACTTGTCCTGAGGAATCGAGAGGAGTTGACGGTGACCGGTGTAGAGAACGTCGACAGCTATAATGACAATATCATTGAGGCGGTGACGGCGCTTGGCGCCATGACCGTTGAAGGCCGGGAGCTTCATATCACAAAACTTTCGCTGGAGAGCGGCGAAATGCATGTAACGGGCAACATCAGCGGTGTGCTGTATGCGATAGAGCCGGAAAAGCCGGAGGGCGGTTTTTTCCGCAGACTTTTTAAATAAGATAAGAATACGGCAGCGCCTGTGCATTGTGCGGAGCCGCTATAAAGGGAGCTCTCAGTGTGAGATTTCCGTTTGGGCGACTCTGTGCGGTGAATTTTAGGTGGCCCTGTTGTTTTCGGGAGGCAGGCTCCTCTTGCTGACCCTCTCCGGGCGATGCAGCAGGACGCTCTGCGGAAAGTTTGGCGCAGAAAGGACATGAAACTGACGATGGAAGCTTCGGTTACCGGCAACGGTGTATTATTTTTCTGGGCGATACTGCTGGGGGCTGTTTGGGGCGTTGTGTATGACATTTTTCGCGTCATACGGATTGCGCGCGGAGCCTCGTGCCCGGCTGATAATTATGCGGCGGTGAAACGCCTGCGCGCTGTCCGGCTGAAACTGCCGGAGCTGAGCGGAGCAAAGCGCAGAAAAGGAAAGCCTGAAAAATCTGAAAAACCTAAGCTGCACATAACGGAAACAGCGCTTGTCTTTATCGAGGATCTTCTGTTTACCTTAGCCTGCGGGCTTAGCTTTATCATTTTTGTTTTTTCAGCCAATTCCGGAATGTTCCGCTGGTTTTTGCTTGTGGGAGCGGCAGCGGGCTTCTGTGCGTATTATTTTACTGTGGGAAAACTGGTGACGGGATGCGCGGCTCTGCTTGTGGCGCTGCTCCGTGCTGTTCTGATTCTGATAGGTAACTATACACTGTGCCCTTTGCTGCGTTTGATGCTTTTGACAGGGGGACTGATTTACCGCCTTGCGGTCGGCGTCTGCGGGAGGATACAAAGCCGGTATCGGATGCATATGCTCAAACGCTATACGGCAGCACAGAGCAGGCGCCTTGAAGCGGCAGCACTTCATGGCTTCCGGACGTAGTGCGGCAGTATAGAAAATTATGTACGCCGATATGTGGATTCTGTTGTTTCTGCCTGCTCCTATCCGAAAAATATTTTTACAAAAAATTCTCGCGGGAGAAATCAATTTACTATGAATTTTCCCTTTTTGCCTGAGCAACGAGAAATATACTGTATTGAAAAAGTAAGGAGGAATGGCTTTGAAGCCTAAAAAGCAAACTCACTTTTTTGTCAAAGCGGCTTTTGTCGTCTTTGCAGTTTTTTGTGTTATTACCATATTCAATATGCAGCATAAGAATAACGGGAAAATAAATGATATAGAGACATTGGCTGCTCAGATAAAGGAAACACAGGCGAGGGTTGATGAGCTGCAGGATCAGGTTGAGACGCCGTATGACAAGGATTATATTATCAAAGTGGCAAAAGAGAAGCTGAATTACAGCCTGCCGAATGAAATTATTTTTTACAATGATCTGGCAAACTGATCGACGAATTTCATCAGACATGCTTTTTGCGAACGCAGAAAAAAGAGACGGAAGAAGCGCCTTTTAAATATGAAGAAAAGCAGGATGCTCCTGCCTCCGTATAACTTAGGTAAGATGTCCCCCACCTCATTAGGCGGCGGTTTCCATTCTGCCATTCAGTGGAGAGTCAATCCCCCACTTGAATGTTATGCTACCTTAAATGACGAGGCTGCGCTCCTTATTGAAGCCTAACGAGACAGAGACAGTACACAGGACATACCGGAAAGATGTAAAATATGGAAATGGAGAAATACATGAATCAGAGAACAGCGCAGGAAAGCCGGAGCAAGCGACAGCAGAAAAAAGACGGTGTGATTTGGACCGTTTTGACAGCTATCTTGCTCCTCTTTTCCGTTTTGGGCAATGTGATCATGGGAGCGGTATTGTACAACAGGTTTTCCTCCGGAGAAGGCGAATCCTATGAGGAGCTTCAGGCGGAGCGGAACCGTCTGGCAGCCGTTTCCGAACAATATGCTTCTCTTTTGGAGAATAATGCTGTTCTAAATGAAAAAATTGCGGATCAGTCTGAGGAGCTTGCGCGTTTGGAGGAGGAAAAGAAGGCTCTTCAGGAACAGCTTGATGAGCGTGCCCTTGATGAATTCGCTGCAGAAATTGACCGCCTGGTGCAGAATGCGCCCTGGTGGTTCGATGCGGCGGGGAATTTTGTAAAATGGGACGGAACCGATGTTCCGTCCGGCTATACACGAGCGTCGGTGTCTGTTTATTATGAGGATTTGGAAAGTGGGAGATCTTACGGCTGCGGAGAGGAGACGAGCTATTATGCCGCCAGTCTTATCAAGGCGCCGTACATATACGCATTGCTATGCGAATTTGCCGCTGCCAGAGAACGTACAGCGGAGGGCGAAGATTTAGGCATCTACGACTGGAACCGTACGGTAACGCTGACGGATGCAATGAAAAGAAGCGGTTCCGGTACGATCAAAAGCATGCCGGCCGGTACGCAGTTTACGGTAAAGGAACTGATGCAGTATGCCATTGAAGTCAGTGACAATACGGCGTTTCATTTTCTGAAAACGACATACGGATCCGACTTTTTTTTCGAAAAGGCCAAGGAACTCGGCGTCAGCAGTGTATATGAAGGTTCATTTGATACGCTGAATGCAGAGGACGCGTGTGTTTTTCTGCGTGCTATCTATGAATTTGCAGAAGAGAACGATATAGAAGGACAAATGCTGCTTGAAAGCATGAAAAAAGCGAACTATACGATTCTCATTCCGCAGGCAGCGGAAGGTACGGAAACGGCGCATAAATACGGATGGGATTCGAAGGCCTATCACGATATGGCGATTGTGTTTGCTAAGCGGCCTTATGTGATTTGCATCATGACAAATTTTGATTTTTCAGAGAGAAGTCAGTGGCGGGAGGGTATCAACGAATATTTGAGAGAAATTGCCGCGCATATTATGGAATATCATGAACAAACTGCCGCGGAGCGAACATAAAGACAAATCATTTCAAAGTACAATCAGTCTATTTGATACGATAAAGTGCTTTTCTGAGGAAAAGCACTTTTTTATGGTTTTGTACTATGCAAATTTGTCAGTATTCTGTATGGCAGAGCGTACTGCGGAAAATTTGCCTGGTGTTATGATAAAAAAACAGCCTCCGAGGCTCCGGAAGTATAGACAACGCGGCCGCTGATAACGGTTAAACGGACTCTGGTGTCAAGCTGCAGAGGGCTTCCGTCAAAGACTGCCAGATCCGCGTCTTTACCGACTTTCAGGCTGCCAAGCCTGTGATCTACCCGACAGATTTTTGCGGCGTTAATGGTAATGGCGCGGAGGGCGGACGCCTCCTCTAAGCCTTCCTTTTTGGCGAGAGCGGCGCAAAGCGGCAGATATTGTATGCGGGACACCGGATGATCGGTTGTCAGTGCAACAAGAACGCCGGCCCTGTCAAGAATACCGGCCGTTTTGAAATCGGAGTTGTTAACCTCGTTTTTGCTTCTGGAGGCCAGAGACGGACCGACGATTGCCGGATAGCCGCTTGAGGCGATCGCATCGGCGATCAGATGCCCTTCCGTGCAGTGATCAAGGGTAAGACCCAGATGAAATTCATTTGCTATCCGAATGGCTGTAAAAATATCGTCTGTTCGGTGTACATGTGCTTTCAGAGGAATTTTACCCTCGAACAGATCGCGGTAGCATTCCATCGAAAAATCCGGCTGAACGCCGCCGTTTTGTTCCGCGTCAAAATATTGACGCGCGAGAAACAGCTCTTCGCGAATGAGAGAAGCAATGGCCATCCTTGTAGATGGAATATTACCGTTGACACCGTAATTCACCTTCGGATTTTCACCAAACGCTATTTTTACAGCAGCGGGTGCAAGGACAACCATATCATCAACTCTGCGTCCGTCCGTTTTTATAAAAGCAAACTGACCGCCAATGGCGTTAGCGCTCCCGGGCCCTGCCATGACGCCGGTGATTCCCTGAGCTATGGCATTGTGAAAAGCGCTGTCCATGGGATTGATGGCGTCGACAGCGCGCAGACAGGGGGTGACAGGATTGGTTCCCTCATTGCAGTCATCCCCTTGCCGCCCTGCTTTTTCCTCTGAAATACCGATGTGACTGTGGGCGTCAATCAAGCCCGGATAAATGTGAAGCCCGGAGGCGTTCAGAAGGCGCGTACCTTCGGGCGGCGAAATATGCTCCGATATTTTTACGATTTTATCATCCCGTATCAGCAGGTCAGCGCGAATGGTCCCCTGATTTTCCTCCATGGTGTGAAGCGTTCCGTTTTGAATGCAGATCATACAAACCTCCGAAAAAATTTATTGCCGTGTATATTTTTGCCAAAAGAAAGCAAAACTATCCATGTCAGCATAGGATACTCAACTGGAAAAAAGGATTTTTAAGGAGGATTCTACCGTGAACAATCAGAATAATCAGAACCAAAACAACCAAAACAACCAAAACAACCAGAATCAGAACAATCAGAATCAGAACAATCAGAACAACCGGAACAACCAAAACAATCAGAATCAGAAGAATCGTCAAAACAATAATCAGAACCAGCAGAACAGCCGCTGAGCGGCATGTGAAGTGTACTGCGGAACAGGCCGTCCTCTGCACAACAGTGCAAGGGACGGCCTGTTCCTTTTGTTCTTATAATAATCTATAAACTAATAATATATCAATGCTCGAAAGAAATTTGATAAGAATGATATTGTACCTTATCGAGAAAACAACGATAATTTTACGTACGAAGCTGCAATAAAGAATCGAAAGAGCGGGTTTGTATTTTACAAAATTTTACCGGCTGCTGTCGGCATACACTCTGCGGATCACGTCGTCAATTCCGGTTTCCTCAAAGCTGATGTCGCGAATCTGTTCGGTTTGCGATATACGGGAGATGATCTCACCTGCGCCGGTATCCTTTTTACAATATTGCAGCCAGACACGATTTCCCTCTCTTCGGACAATTCTTGCGCACGGCACCGAAAAATCCTTCGACGGCTCGTCAAACAGATCTGCAACGATTGTCTTTTCAGGCGCCAGTCGATCCATAAGCTCTGAAAGCGAACCGTCCTCCACAATTATCCCTTTGTTTATGATAATAATGCGGTGACATAATTGTTCAATGTCGTCCAAATCATGCGTGGTCAGTATGATTGTTGTTTTATATTGTTCGTTGATATCCCTGATGAATTTTCTGACAGCATGCTTGACCTCGACATCAAGACCTATTGTAGGTTCGTCAAGGAATACAAGCGCCGGCGAATGCAGCATGGAAGCGGCCAGATCACCTTTCATGCGCTGACCGAGAGATAGCTGTCTGACCGGTGTATCAACGATGCTTCCAATGCCCAGAATATCATCAAGAACAGATAGATTTTTACGATATGTATCGTCCGGAATCCGGTAGATTCTGCGCAGAAGCTCAAAGGATTCGCCAAGCCGCAGATCCCAGTAAAGCTGTGAGCGCTGACCGAAAACAACGCCGATATTTTGCACAACCTTCTTACGGTTTTCGTACGGCGAAAGTCCTCTTACGAGCACGGTGCCTGAGGTAGGCTGCAGGATGCCGCTCATCATTTTGATGGTCGTGCTTTTTCCGGCGCCGTTCGGCCCGATATAGCCGACGATCTCGCCCTCGGAAATATCAAAGCTGATATGATCCACCGCCCGAAACTTTTCCCTGTTGATTTTTACAAGATTTTTCAGAGCGCCCCGAAAGCCGCTCTCCTTTTTATTTACCTGAAAATCCTTTACGAGGTCTTTTACCTCAACAACAGCCATAAAATTTACCACGCCTTTGCCGTGCAAAGGCTTCCCTTTTATTTGTAGTGCAAGCGGTTTATCGGATTTGTAAAAAGTGTTTTACGCCGACTTTCTCTTATCCGCCGGATGTTTCTGAAAACGTCCGATCCGAAGCGGAGGCGTCAGGAACCTGCGCTTTCATACCGTTTCATTCCGTTTTTGAAAAACAGATAAGCAAGTGAAAAGGTCAGCGCAGCGACGCCGAGGGATATCAGCCAGATATTTGAGGTCGGCATCAGTCCTGTTTCCATGTTCAGAAAGTCGCTTGCCGGATAATAACTGACAAACCCCAGCGGTATAACAAATGTAAAAAGCACCTCAATGATCTTGGGATAAATGGAGAGCGGATACATTGTGGTGTATTGATATACGGTGAGTGTCATGTCCGAAAGCCTGTTGCGCCCTTTGATATAAAACGCAACGGATCCGACAAACAGAAAAACCGCCCCGCGGATGAAAGTCGCACTCAGAATGACGGTCAGAAGCTGCAGAAGGTTCCAGAATGTCGGTGCGAATCCGACCAGAAAACAGCCGTAAATCAGGATAATGACGGCGGGAAACAGGTCTGTCAGACCGATCAGGTTAAAGAACGATATGCAGAACTGGAAGAATACATTCATGGGGCGCAGCAGATATCTGTCGAATTCTCCATATAAAATACTGCTGTCCATATACCACGTCTGAACAAACAGTACAACAGAGGTTCCGTGACTGACGATGGCGATACCGTACAAAAACACAATCTGCTCGTAGGACCATCCGCCGAGGCTGCCGAAGCTGCGCACGGTTGCCCAGATGGTCAATAGAATCATTAAAAACTGAATCGGATTACAGAAAAACCAGCCGATTAAAAACGACGGATATTCCATCTGCCTTTGAACCTCAAGCCGCACGCTCAGCCGCGCGACGCTGAGATAGTGCCTGATGTTCTCAATAGCTTCTTTCAAGGCCGCACCCCTTTCCGGAAAGTTTTAGCAGAATTTAGCCGCCCTGAACGATAACGTTCCGGAAGGCTCTCTTTTTCAGCGCATTCATGGCGCAGAAGAGTATAATAACCCATACCGTTTGAACTGCCAGGCCGAAGAGTCCCTCGCTTACGGAGATTTTGCCGATATAGACGCTCACAGGAGCTTGTACAATGTAAAGAAACGGCAGAAATTTTAATCCTTCGGAGAGCCACGCCGGGAACAGCCAAAGAGGAACCAGCACGCCGGCCAGCAGATTGATAATATGCGATTTGATCGTGCCGATCGGTCCGAGCTCTATTACCCAAAAGGAAAATAAGCCGAAGATGGCCGCGATGGACCATTGCAGAAGAAAGCCCATTAGGGTACCGGCGATAAACAGCAGCAGCGCAGGAAATGAAGCGGGTACGGGCACGCCGAAGCACAGGGATGCGATAAGAAAAATCGGGACAAATTTTGTAAAAAAATTTGCAATAATACCTGCCACATCCGCAGCAAAATACATACCCATGACGCTGACCGGCTTGATGAACTCGACGGCAACATTACCGCCGCGTATGCTTTGCTTTATGTTGCCTTCAACCGAAATGCTGTAGAATATGGCGAGAAGCATGGACAAAACGGAATAGTCAATCATCTGGCCGAGAGAGGTATCCGCGATTACGCCTTGATCTCCGTAGGCGGAAACCCAGAAAAAGTATTTTGAGAACATGATAAGAAGCTGCAGACAGATGGAAGTCAGAATTTCGAATCTATAGGCAAAGGCAACAAGCAGCCGCGTTTTGATGGCGTAAAGATACGGCAGCATGAGATACTCCTTCCTGAATGCATTCGGACTCAGAGCGGGTAATTTGTGAAATATACAGTTTTCGGCAATATACGTAAAGAGTATGCGAATTATATCACGTTTTACAAGATTTATCAAGGGGTACAGCCAAAAATAATTGAGTTTACAATCAAAATATTTTTATATAAATACAAGACATTTTATAACAAAAGTTTGAATCTTGAAATACTGCACTCATCAATCGGAAAACAAGCCAAAAGATGTACGATAACAGAAAATCACATGATGATGCTGAGCGGTTTCTGAGCAAACGAATACCTGCCGGTCTACGGTGCTTCGGTGGCAGGGGATTGCGGCAATAAACAGAAACTCCTCGTCCCAGCAAAGCCGCTTTTGCAGCGTTTGCGGCATATTATTTCTTCAGGTTCATCCAGCGCACGTTCACCGCGCCGCAGCATTCCCTATGCTTAAAGCAGAGAATTCCTGCGGCGCCGATAAACTGCCCTTTCTGACAAGTGCTTCGCGTTGCCGATTCCCTGTCTGCTCCGGCACATTTCAGGCGAGAATAGCGGATACAGGTACAGTTTCGTCAGATATTTCTTTACGGTATTCTGAAAAAGTTCCGGCTTTGCGGCGCCACGGTCGGCACTGGCCGGAGAACATGTCATTTCCTTGTATACTTTGCAGCATTCCCTTGCCGTTTGCGGTACTCGATGCCGATTCCAGACAGAATATGGCGTTGATATTAAAGATATTTGCAGGGGGAAAGGTATCTCTGAAAGCTCCGACGCTTATCTGCCGTATTTTCATTGGAAAACGCACGGAGGTAATTGTGAGTGATGCCGCGCTCACGGTATATCCTTTTGATTGACTTTTTTTGAAAGTGAAGCGTTGTTCCGGCAAAAACAGAGTGCGACGTGACCGGACTTCTGCGGTAAAAATCATACTCTTTTTGACAAATCCCATAGATTTGTGAAGAGTCAGCGGATTTGGCCGTTACCATCGATAAGAAATTTTACGGTTGTCAAATCCGACAAGCCGAGCGGTCCTCTTGCATGCAGCTTTTGTGTAGAGATGCCGATTTCCGCGCCGTAGCCGAAAACCTCGCCGTCCGTAAAGCGCGTGGACGCATTGACATATACGGCGGCAGCATCAACCTGATTCTGAAAGAGCCTTGCGTTCTCCATGCTTTCGGTGATGATGGCCTCGCTGTGCTTTGTTCCATACCGGTTGATATGCGCAACAGCCTCTGTCAGAGAATCGACAACCTTGACCGCCAGAATGTAGTCGTTGTACTCTGTCTCAAAATCCTCCTCCGTAGCAGGGGTGCAGCGGATGATGCCTTGCGTTCGCGCGCAGCCGCGCAGCTCCACAGGTATTTTTGAGGCTTCCTCCGCCAGCAGGGGCAGAAAATCAGCAGCAGCAGCACGGTGTACGAGCAGAGTTTCAATGGCATTGCAGACAGAGGGGCGCTGCGCTTTCGCATTCATGGCAACAGAGCAGGCCATGTTCCTATCCGCGCTATCGTCTACATACAGATGGCAGTTTCCGGCACCTGTTTCAATGACAGGAACCTTTGCCTGCTCCGTTACACTGCGTATCAGACCGGCGCTGCCCCTTGGAATGAGGACATCTACCAAACCGCGCATCTCCATGAGTGCCGAGGCGCTTTCGCGGTCGGTGATGTCGATAAACTGAAGCAGTCCGTCGGGGAGTCCCGCTTCTGTAAGGCCGCTTTTCAGGCACCGGACCAGCGCAAGGTTGGAGAGGAGCGCTTCCTTTCCACCGCGCAGGACAGCGGCGTTGCCGGACATCAGGCACAGTCCTGCGGCGTCGACCGTTACATTCGGCCGCGCCTCATAGATCATGGCAACGACACCGAGAGGTACATGAATTCTGCGGATCAGAAGTCCGTTCGGCCTTACGGAGCATTCTCCCTGACCGACGGGATCCGGAAAACGCGCCAAATTGCCGAGCGCTTCCGCCATGGCGCGGATTCTTTCGGACGTAAGGCGCAGCCGATCCTGCATGGAGGCGCGCATGCCTTCCGCCTGAGCGCGCTCAAGATCCTTTTCGTTTTCGGAAAGGATAGAGGTCTCCTCCTCTAACAGACGACGTCTCATGGCTCGGAGAGCTTCCTGCTTCTGAGCGGTAGAGGCGAGCGCCCCGGCGGGCGCAGCCTGCTTTGCGGCAGCGCACAGCTCTCTGACATTTTCGCGGATAGCTTCTTTTGTGTTTCGTTCCTGTTCTTTCATGGCGCAGTATCCATCCTTTCGTTGCTTTCATTTTTCGGGCCGTGCTGCCGGCGCTGAGGTGACGAATATTTGTATAAAATTAGCTTTTAAGGAATGATTCATTCAGCTTCTCCGGATGAGGGCTCTTCCGGAGAGCCGGTTTCTTCTGAACGGGTAAATCCGGTAATCACCATAACACGGCTTACCTGCCCTATGGGAACAGCCGGCCGGATTACGGCGTAGAGCGCCGCGTTGGCGGCATCGGTTTTTACTTCGGCAACCTCACCGATATATAAGCCGGAAGGGTACACGCTTCCGATACCGGAGGTCAGAATGCGGTCTCCTGCTTTGATGTCTGCGGACGGATCTAAATTGGAGAGCCGGCATAAGCCCTCAAGACGGAGGGAAAAATCTCCCTCAATAAGTCCGGCAGCGCCGCTTCGCTCCGCATATGCGCCGGCTGCCGCCGCCGTTTCCGTAAGCGGAACAACTCTCGACCAGTTCGTCCCTACTTCATTTATGTAGCCCAGCACTCCTTCCGCGGTGATGACAGGCATATTCAGAGCAAGACCGTCGTCCCCGCCGCAGTTCAGCGTAAGATACGTGCGGTAGTTGTTGGTTTCGCGGCCGACTACATCAGCCTGAACGAATTGAAAATCCTTTCGTGTGCGCTTCAGCTCCAGAAAGCCGGAGAGGAATTCATTTTCTTCGCGAAGCCGCTCAGCCTCCCGCAGCTCATTCTGCATTTCTACGGCAGCGCTTTCCAGCTCATCGATTTTCTTCTGTAGCTCATCGGTATCCTGAAATCGCGAAAAAAAGCTGTCGACAGCACCGGAGATCGAAGTCAAGACTCCCTGAATCGGTGTTATGACCGAGGAGACGGCATTGCGCAGGGGCGGGGTATGCCCGGAAAGAGACAGGGCAAGTGTGACGGCCGCGCAGACGAACGCTGCCGCAAGGACCGCTATTATCATTTTATTTGGGCGCCGCTGTTTCTGTTTCACAGCATTTCTCTCCTTTCAATAGGGGACGGGTTCCTTCAAAGAAGAACGCTGCCGGACATCCCGATTGAGGATACACCGCCTATTCCGCATGAAAGCGAAGCAGCTTTTCCGGATCTCCCCTGAAATCAAGGAGCTTTCCGATGCCGGCGATGACGCAGTCCTGCGGGTGCGCAGCCTGTCGAACTTCAAGATGCGTTACCTCTGACAGCAACTCTGTTATGCCGCCGAGCGCGGAACCGCCGCCGGTCAGGAGGATGCCGTCCTCCAGCAGATCTGCTGAAATTTCGGGCGGTATGTTCTCCAGCGTTGTCCGGACGCTTTCCATCATCAGAAGGAGCGGATCGCTCATCGCCTCAAAGGTATCCCGGCTTGTAACCGCAACAGTTTTCAGGAGCCCGCTTACCACATCGCGGCCTCGAATTTCCATGGTTCCGCGATCCAGCCTGGGGTATACGGAGCCGATATTGTGCTTAATGGCTTCCGCAGTCCGGGTGCTAATCATTAGGTTGTATTTGCGGCGGATATGGGCGGAGATGGCTTCGTTGAGCTGCTCGCCGGCAACGCGGACAGAGGATGCACGGACAACGCCGCCCAGGCTCATAACTGCCGTTTCCGTCATACCGCCGCCGAGATCAATTATCATACAGCCCCTCGGCTGTGTTGCGCGGATACCGGCGCCGAGAGCGGCCATGAGGGATTTTTCGAGAACCGTAACGTTTTTTGCGCCAGCATCGTACAGAACCTCCTCTACCGCACGCCGTTCCACCTCTGTGATGCCCCATGGTACAGCGACAGAGACGTCCGGACGCCGGATAGGCTTGCCGACGGCGTTTTCCCAGAAGCTTTGCAGCATTGCGCAGGCGACGTCACAGCGTGCGATGACGCCGTCGCGGACGGGGTAGCAGATTTCAAGACTTTCGGATGTTCTGCCAAGCATCGCCGCTGCCTCGCTTCCGGCAGTCAGCAGCTCTGAATTTTCTGTATCAACAGCCGCCGCCGAGGGTTCACGCATCACAATGCCTCTCCCCGGCAAAAAAATTCTGGTGAAGGAGGTGCCCAAATCAATTCCGATATGCTTGGCCATACGATTTATCCTTTCCGCGGTCTGTGCCGCATTTGTCCGTTAGAGAAACACGGCGGCCGCAGAAAGCGGCGCCTTTAAGGATAAGCTTCGCCGCTTTTGCGTCGGATTCCGCTCTGTGTTTTATCGATTGATACAATCCCGAATGCATAACGGAGCAGAAAAGCGGCATGTCTGCTATCACGGATGAGCGATGCTCCCCACCGTTTTAGCGTCGGATTCCGACTTTGCATATTCGAAACCGCAAAGAGGAAGCCTCGAATATGCTGTCAGCGGGAAAGCAGTCCCCGAATTTTTTCAAAACCGGCGTTCAGACGATCTATATGCAGATTTCCATCCTTATCAAAGGCGGTAGCCTCAACGGTCATGGTTCCGCTGTAGGCGTGGCGGCGGCACAGCCAGTCAAAAAAGGAACCGAAGTCCACGTGTCCCTCGCCGGGCGCGAGCGTTTTCAGATTTTTCCAGTCCTTTATGCCGCCCGCATAGTCGTTGACATGCAGATGACGGATGTGCGGAAACATCCAGTCTGCCGAATCATCGCTGAAAATATCCGTCTGTCCGTGAAAGGCAGCCATTTTTGTGTCAAAGGTAAAATGAATATCCGGATACATCTGCGCAAGCTCCCGCCAGTGCGTCATAGGATCACCGCAGTTGCATATCACATTTTCAACTGTCAGATCGAGACGGAATGAGGATGCAATTTCGGCGAAAAAGGGAAAGGCTGCCAGATGATTTTTTATATGCCGGTCGGACGGAAGGCCGTTCCAGAGATGCAGAACCAGAGTGGAAGCGCCCAGCTCCGATGCAATTCGGCAGTTTTCCGAAAACAGCTCAAGTGCCGTTTGCAGTTCGGCTTTTTCCCCTGAGCTGAGAAGCTCTCCAATATGCTTGTCGCAGTGCATGACCGGAATAAAAAGCTGCATACGGAGCAGATCCTCAATAAGGACGCCGGCAGTGCCATACCAGGATTCGTACATCATGAATTCAAACCCGTCGCATGAAAGCTCTCGTGCGCACGGCTCGAGCAGCTTATAATTGCGTCCGTTGGGTTTTCCTATCAACGCGCCGGTGGAGCATAATATCGTATTCATTGGAGCCGTTTTTCCTTTCCCTGACACGGCGAAAACAAGCGAGACGGCGAAATGGGGTTCTGGCTATCCCTATACAGACAGGAAGCTTATATAATGAAAGATAAAAAGCGCCGCATCCTGCTACTGCATATCTGTCCATTTATCCGGTGTCAGCAGATTCAAACCGAAATTCTTCAGCAGCATTTCATGGAGAAGGGAAACGGGCAGGCCGACCACATTGAAATAGTCTCCGTCTATTCGGTCGACAAACGCCGCGCCGCGCTCCTGAATGCCGTACCCGCCGGCCTTGTCAAACGGCTCTCCGGTTTGGACATACGCCGTGATTTCCGCCTCGGACAGTTTCCGAAACCAGACGTCTGTTTTGCGGCTCCCGAGACGGAGTGTACCGCGGTACAGAACGGCAAGGCCGGTGAACACCTGATGGCGGGAGCCGGAAAGCAGACGGAGCATCCGGCAAGCGTCCGTTTGATCCGCCGGCTTACCGAGAATCCGGCCGCCGCTGACGACAACAGTGTCGGCTGCTACAATACACTCCTCCGGGAGCGCAAGCGGAAGGGCAGCCCGCGCCTTGCGGCAGGCAAGACCTGTGACCAGCTCTTCCGGCTCCGGATCTCCCGTATAGGCTTCCTCTTCATCAGGGACGGAGATGCGAAACGGAACGCCGAGCATTTCGAGAATATCCCGGCGGCGCGCCGAACGGGATGCCAAAAGTATTTTCATAGATGCCTTTCTCCTTTTTTCAGCCGAAGGTGTGTTCTCGGACCGGCGGCGAATTATTCAAGTCCGACGGTCAGCTTCGGGAAATCGAGCGAGGTGAGCAGACTGTCCATGTTATAAAGGAATACGACACGGTCGATATTGTTCTCTTCAATATACTCCAGGACAGATTGACGAAAATAACGCAGATCGATCAGAACAAGATCGTAATGCCGGGCAAGAAACGGCGCGATGGAATTGGCAAAGCTGTCCTTCAAAAGCAGGAGTTTTTCTCTCGGCTGATCCGCCGAAAGCTGCCTGATTTCAAGGCAGGCGTGGTTGTTTGAAAGAAAAACGCTGTACTTGTCCTTCCCCTCAAGATACGAGGTGTCATAGAAGCCGCTGAAAACTTCTCCCGAGTCGAAAATCCGTGTTTCAAAGTCGGTATCGTCACCCTCAAATCTGTAAAATTCGATGGTGTCCGGACCGATCCATTTCATGCCGGCGGAGGACCAAGAAGTACCGTAAAAGGAATCGCTTGCCGTCTGAATGTCAAAGGAATCGAGCGGCAGCGGCTCTTTTCCAAGATGCTGCATCAGAGCCGTGTAGGCGAGATAAGCTCCCTCTGTTGTCCAGTGGTGATCCGTGCGGTACATGACATAAGCGCCGCTATTCGCCGCTTGGAGAAGCGGATCACGCAGGTTCAGGATGTCGATTGCGTTTTCATAGGACTGCAGCGTCTCCCAGGGGGCGTGTACCGGGGACATATCGAAAAGCGCAGGTAGCTTGCTTTCCATTGCGTCCACGGTACGCGGGGCGGCGGCAAGCGTCAGCGGAATGCCCTGCTCTGACAGAGCGGATGAAAACCGAGACAGCGTTTCAAGCTTTTCCGCGAGAGCTTCCGTGTCCGGCGAATCAAAGCGCTCAATGAGATAGGAGTCTCTGCCGAGCAGAATGCCGTTGTTTTCTCCCTTCATCAGGGCAATTTCCGAAACGCCGCGGACGCCGACGAAAAAATCGCGGAAGGGAAACTGATCCGCATAAAACGTATTGATTTCGCCGGTAAATTTGCCGGAAAAGAAGCGGTCGAGAAAGGTTCCGTTCTGCAAACGCTCCCAGATCGCTCCGTCGCTTTGAGAGGAAGCCTTGGGGAATTGCTGCAGATATCGGTTTTCCTGCTCGGAGTACTCCTTTGCAGGCAAAAGATAGATGAGGCACGCAAAGAAAAACAGAATGCCGACAAAAAGGACAGTGGTCAGAAGCTCCGTTATTTTTGCGTCAGATGCATGCTTTTCCTGAATTTGCTCAGGGGTAAGCGGGGCGCGGGCGGTCTGATTTTTGTGCATAGCCATGTTTGGATTATCCTACTTTCGTATTTGTAAAGCCATGGTTTGGCCGTTTCGGCGGCAGAAGAAGGGAGGTCCGCTTTGGGCGGAATGGATGAAAAGATGAAAAAAGCGTTCTGTGTGTGTACTTCATTTGGAATTTCAGAAGGCAAAATACAGGAAAGGGTTATAAGAGGAATTTACAAGATATGCGGTCATGAGAAGAAGTCCGACGGGGACAAGCACACACGCAGCACATCTGCCGGCTGAGGAGCGGTCGTATATCTGCCAGAAAAGACGCTTGGGCAGCGGAGTGGAGCCGATGACGGCAATGGCAAGAAAAATGAGCTGATGCAGTATCGTGTAAAGGTCGCCGAGTGCGACAAAGCCTGCGGCTCCGGTTCCGAAAAGACTGCCGAGATACGCCGCGCCCGCGCTCATATCCTCAAAGGCGAAGATCAGCCAGCCGAAATAGATGAAAATCAGTGCATATGCGTGGCGGAAAAAGGAGGGAGCCTTTTCCAGACGCTTGAGCAGGAATGCTTTTTCGAGAATCAGCAGTATACCGTAATAGAACCCCCATATAATATAGTTCCAGTTGGCGCCATGCCAGAAGCCGGTCAGAAACCATACGATAAGAAGGTTGCGGTACATGCGGAAACGGCCGGTCCGGTTGCCGCCGAGGGGAATATACACGTATTCTCTGAACCAGGTGCCGAGTGAAATGTGCCACCTCCGCCAGAACTCCGTGACGCTCTGGGAGATATACGGATAGTTGAAATTTTCCAAAAAGCGGAAGCCAAGCATCTTTCCGAGCCCTATGGCCATATCGGAATAGCCTGAAAAATCGAAATAAATGTAAAAGCAGTAGAACAGCAGCCCTGTCCACGCGCCGATAACGGTGCGGCCGCCTGCTTCGGCTGTACGGAACGTTTCCCATACTGCGTATGCGGAATTGGCGAGAAAGACTTTTTTTGCGAGACCGCAGACAAAGGTTCGGGCGCCGCTTGCAAACAAGGAGACGGAAACCGTGCGTTGCCGGAGCTGGTCGTCAACGTCCTGATAACGGACAATGGGGCCTGCGATGAGCTGAGGAAACAGCGTGACATAGGTGCCGAAGGTCACAAAATTTTTCTGCATCCGCGCATTTCCCCGGTAAACATCGATCGGGTAGGACATTGTCTGAAAGGTATAAAAGGAAATACCGATGGGCAGCGTGATGCCCAGAGGCTTGAGGAAAGAAAGAAAGGGAATCCGGCTGAGATTGACAAGGAAAAAGTCGCTGTATTTGAAAAAGCCGAGAATCAGGAGACTGATGACAATGTCAAGCACAAGGAAAAAACGCGCGCGGCGGGGATTGACGTCCCTGTACTTGCCTACAAAATAGCCGCATACATAGTTTACCGCGATGGTAAAAACCATCAGCCAGATGAGCCTTGGCTCACCCCAGCCGTAAAAGGCCAGGCTGACGATAAACAGAACCAGGTTGCGGAATTTCCACGGTGTGACAAAATACAGAAGAAGGGAGGCCGCCAGATAAAAATAAAGAAATTCCAGGCTGGAGAAAACCATAAGCTTCAAACATACCTTTCTTGGTTTCGGTTGAAAACGGACGACGACAGATGGTTTGGCCGGATAAAATAAGGGGTTCTTTTCCGGCTGCAAGAGAATTATGAATGCCGCACTGAATAAAGGTGCTGCGGTACCGGCTTTTGAAATGCCGGCCGCCGAAGGGAGCGTCTGAAGAGACAGGCAGGACGGCTGTCTGCTGGAAACGGGCCTGATATCCGAAATACACAAAGACATAAAGAAGGCATTTCCGCACAGAAATTCCTTCTTACGGCGGCCGCAGAGACTTTATTTAACCTGTCTGCCGGTCAGGGAAAGAGAACAGGCGTCCCAATAACCTGTCATTTCAAAGCGAATATCAAGCGTATTGCCGTCGTCCTCCGGCGTCAGACGGATGCTTTCCGTCTGAGGACTGTTGATATGGCGGCAGAGGAGGAAAAGACTGCCGTTATCCATGGTGCAGCAGGAGGCAACACGGATCTCCTCCCGTTTCTCCGGCGACATCAGACCGAGAAGCTTAGGCTTTCGGTAGGGCGCTGTATATGCGCTGCGGATCCAGACACCCCGACCGGCTGACAGCACCTCTTCCTTTCTGCCGTCACTGAAGTGAAGATTGACGGAATCTTTCAAAATTTCAAGCCGCAGAGCGGTAAAACCGATCGGATTGGATTCCAGCCGATAGCACCGGCTGCTCAGCGCGATCTGTCTGTCTGGCAGCGGTTCAAAGGCGGGAATTACAGCAGGCGTCTGATCGCAGCCGCACAGATTTTCGGCAAGCTCAAACAGATCGTCCATTTCCTTCTGCATGTTGCTGACCATCGCCTGAGCAGCGATAACAATGTTCAGCTTCGGCAGAACCACGCATAACTGCCCGCAGGCGCCGTCGCCGCGGAAACCGTCCCTTGCATTGCGCCAGAACTGGTAGCCGTAGCCTGCCGTCCAGTCGGGAGTCCCGTTGCCGCTGTTGTCGGAATGTGCGCGGGTGGCTTCCGCTATCCATTCGCTGCTTATGATGCGTTTTCCTTCCCAGACGCCGTCGTTTGCGACGAGGAGGCCGAATTTAATGATATCGTCATTTGAAAGATGCAGACCGATACCGCCCTCATTGACGCCCTCGCCGCACTGGTTCCAGTAGACTCCGCTGATACCGAGCGGAACGAAGAGCTTTCTGTTTACATAATCGAAAAGCGTCTCTCCGGTGACACGCTGAATCAGCGCGGACAGCAGACAGGTAGCGCCGGTATTGTAGGCAAAATGCGTACCCGGCACAAACGGTACCGGCTGCGCGAGAAAAGCTTTGGCAACATCGTCTGTATTGTACATGTGCGGCATGATGCAGCCGGCGTGTCCGGTGTTCATGGAAAGCACATGTGAAAGACGCATAGAGGCCAGATTTTCACTTACCGTTTCCGGCAACTTATCCGGGAACAGATCAACAATAAGGTCGTCCGTATGCAGCAATCCCTCCTTTACGGCAAATCCGATTCCGGTTGACGCGAAGCTTTTGCTCAGTGAATAATTTTCTCTTTTATCCGCGCAGGAATATGGAGCAGGGGCGATGCGCAGCATTTTTTCGCCGTTTTTGTATATTTGAAGAGTCTGAATTTCGTTCCCGGATTTTTTGGATTCCTCATAAAAGCGGTTGACAGCCGCGCGGGATACGCTGCTGTGCAGTTCATATTCTGATGCGAGCATGGTTTGATACCTTCCTGAATATTTTTATGAATGATACAGAAAAACAGTAGATAAGAAGCGAAACGCCGCGGCAATAAAGCAGAGTAAAATCAAACGGCTAAAGCAAAAATATTTTCTCCCTATTATACCGCTTTTGCTTATAAAAATCAAGAGTGAAACGCATACCGAACCAAAGGAATTTTTCCGGCCTCCGCACGGCTTTCGGGCTGTGTGCAGATCCTTTCATTCAGATTCCTATTGACTTCCGGGGCGTCTTGTGATAACATGTTTTTCCTGACCGGCTGAAACAGTCCGGAGGGGCAATATTTCGGTCCTTCGATTTGGGGTACTGAAAAATAATTCTGTCGTCCTGTGCCGTCTTTGGAACGGGGGATTATATTAAGAAAGGAACGGCTTCAAGGTGAAATCTTTACAAATGAATGCAAAAAAACTGACGGGACTTTGCGCAGCCGTCTATTTTTGCAGTTATCTGACCAGAATCAATTACTCGGCCGTCATGGTGGAAATGATTGCAAAAGAGGGCTTTGCAAAATCGGAGGCCGCTGCGGCGCTTACAGGGCTGTTTTTTTCTTATGGCATCGGACAGATAATCAGCGGCTATTTGGGAGATCGGCTGCGTCCGCATTTGCTGATCTTCTGGGGCCTGCTTGTCAGCGCCGCGATGAATCTTCTGATCCCCATGAGCGGAGAAGCCGGGACAATGACCGTCATTTGGTGCGTGAACGGTCTTGCACAGGCCTTTATGTGGCCTCCGCTTGTTAAAATTATGTCGGCTTTCTTAGAAGAAGAGGAGTACAAAAAAGCTGCGGTACGGGTGAACTGGGGCGGTTCTCTGGGAACGGTCTTTGTTTATTTTACGGCGCCGGCTCTGATAGCCTACGGAAGCTGGAAATACGTTTTTGTCTTTTCCGCCGCAGCCGCAGCGGCAATGGCCTTTCTGTGGCTGTTCAGCTATCGAAAAATTGAAAAAGGAGCAGTCTGCGCAAAGACTGAAGGTACGGCCGCCGCTGATTCCGATAAGAAACGCCTTAGCGTGCCGGGCTATGCCTGGCCGATGCTCGGCGCGGCAATGCTTGCCATTGTTATGCACGGGATACTCCGAGACGGCATTACGACATGGATGCCCTCATATATTTCTGAAATGTTCAGAATGGAAAGCACGGTTTCCATATTTTCCGGTGTTGTTCTGCCTGTTTTCGGCATCCTTATGCTGCAGGTCGTTTCAGCGGTTAACCGAAAATTCCTGAAAAATGAAATGCTGTGTGCGGCAGTCTTCTTTGCTGTGGGAGCCGTATCACTTCTGCTGCTGAGCCTCTTCGGAAAAACTCATTGGATTTGGGCGCTCCTTATGCTCATGCTGGCGGTAGGGTGTATGTACGGCGTGAATCTGATACTGGTCTGTGTACTGCCGAACTATTTCAGCAGAACCGGCAAAGCGTCTCTTGTCTCGGGACTTTTGAACGCCTGCACGTATGTGGGGAGCTGTGTTTCGACTTACGGCATTGCTGTTATTTCGGAGCGATCCGGATGGGGAGCGACCGCTGCTGTCTGGTTTGCTGCGGCTGCTTTCGGAACGGTTCTCTGCGCTGTCTTAATTTTCGTATGGAAGACTTTTAAGAGTGCTGTGAATTCGTGAGGAGAAGGATGCGGCGTATGCCGGATCAGAAATTCTATACAATGCGATATGCAAAATGAGGCGGCCTCTAACTTGATTTTCTGCGGACTGGACTTTTGGTTGATATCTCGTATCAAAATTGAAATGCACTTGTGATGTTATAATCGGGTGTATCTCCCGGAACGGAATAACCAAAACAGAGCAGTATGCCGAAAATGCAGCATTCCCATTGTCAGAAAGCGAAAACATTACTATGCTGTATATAAGAATTAGGATTTATTACTTATGTATAAACAGGAATATGTAGGCAAGAAAGATATGGATAAAATTATGGTAATTGGTTGCCCTGGAAGTGGCAAAAGTACATTTTCCAGAGCATTGCACAAAATTACAGGCATTCCGCTTTTTCATTTGGATATGATGAATTGGAATTCTGACAGAACGACTGTAGATAAATCTGTTTTTCGTGAGCGACTGTTAAATACAATTCAGAAGAGCGAATGGATAATTGACGGAAACTATGGTTCCACTATAGAATTAAGAATACAGGCATGTGATACGGTAATTTTTTTAGATTATCCGTTAGATATTTGTCTTAATGGTATTATGAAAAGACGCGGAAAAGTACGAAGCGATATGCCATGGGTAGAAACTGAAAAGGAAGAAGATGCTGAATTTATCGAGTTTATAAAAAATTATAATTCACAAAGCAGACCCAAAGTGATGGAGCTGTTAGAAAAATACTCATACAAAGATATTTATATTTTTAAAAACCGAAATGAGGCGGATAAATTTCTAAATCTCATTCAACAATGAATTCCAATTTTATAGGCGTGGCTGCAAACTGTTCTTATTTTTATTATAGTAAAATCAATTCCGCTGCGAAGTCTCAACAAAAATATTCCACAGAAAATAATGCTATTGGTACAGCGGCAGGGTATTGACAAGGGAACAGGACTGGATTATAATAGTTAACGAAAACGTATATGGAAATCTTCGGGGCAGGGTGAAATTCCCGACTGGCGGTAAAGTCCGCGAGCGCTGTGAGGCGCAGATCCGGTTTGATTCCGGAACCAACAGTACAGTCTGGATGTGAGAAGATGACGGCGGCCGGAATTTTGAAGCTATGCTTTTGTGCAGCTTTGGAATCGAAAAAGCTTTTCTGAAAACCGCCGTTTGCACTGAAAATTTTGGATGAGCCGCACAGCGGCCGTCTGCCGGCAGCCCCGCCGATCCTGAGATCCGGCGGGGCTGTATTTTTCATAACGCCTCCTTCTGCATTTCCTTGCGTTGAAAACAAATATGGGGGTGCTGTATTCTAATGAGAAACGTAAGAGTGAAAAAGCTGACGCTGACAGCGATGCTGTGCGCCATCGCGTATGCGGTGATGGCTGTGGGAAGAATTCCTGTTGTGATGTTTTTGTCGTATGATCCAAAGGATGTCATTATCTGTATCGGAGGATTTCTTATGGGGCCGGTGGCGGCGTTCGTTGTGTCCGCTGTTGTTTCCCTTGTGGAAATGGCGACGGTAAGCACAACCGGACCGATCGGTTTGGTAATGAATATCATTTCCTCCTGTGCTTTTGCCTGTACGGCGTCGCTGATATACCGGAAAAAGAGAAGCATGGGCGGCGCCGTTTTCGGTCTTGCCGCCGGATGCGCCGCCATGACGGTGGTTATGCTGCTGTGGAACTATCTTGTCACGCCGATTTATATGGGATATCCCCGTGAGGCGGTGGCTGCGCTGCTGGTTCCCGTGTTTCTGCCGTTCAATTTGCTGAAGGGCGGGCTGAACTTCGCTGTAACACTGCTGCTTTATAAGCCTGCATCTGTCGCGCTGCGCCGCGCCGGTCTGCTGCTTTCTGGGGAGCCGGATGAAAGAAAGCCTTCTGCGGCGGAGATGAAAAAGCCGTGGCGGCCGAATGTCGGCATGCTGCTCTTTGCCCTGCTGCTTCTTGCAACCTGCATTTTGCTGCTGCTGGTTTTCAAGGGCGTGATTTGATTTCCATATCTGCTGCGGCTTGTTCTTCGGCATGCGCGGGATTCTGAAAAAAAGCAGACTGTTTTCGATACTCTATATCTGAGCCGGGGTTCGGTTTTTCGGAGCAATGGCTTGACCTCGAAGAAATTTTTGTGTATAATGGAAATATAAGGTATGGTTTGCAGCGCTCATGGCACGGCGAAGCGTTCGGTAACTTCTTCGGCACCGGCGGGAGGCACGGGACGTTGTCTGTTTTTGGAACGCCGGGCATAATACTACTGCCGGCAGTAATGACGCTGTATTACAATTTTCATTTGGAATCCGCCGTTTCCGTTTGTAAAAGATGCGGGAGCGTCTTTTGGGCGGCGGGGAGTTTGTGAGGGGATTATGTCAAAGAAAGACGTTGCTCTGATTGCATTTTATAATACAAAGGCGCTCGGTGTACGATATCTGGCAAATGCGCTGAAGGCGTCCGGGTATGTGCCGCACATTATTTTTCTGAAAGGCTTTAACAGCGCGACGCCGTCGCGCGCCACAGCAGAGGAGATGCGGCTGCTCGGCGGGCTTATCGACCGGATTTCCCCGCTGTTTATCGGCATGAGCGTGATGAGCTCGCTTTATCTGGAAACTACATACGACGCGAACCGCGTTGCGCGGGAGCGCGGCCTGCCGCTGTTCTGGGGCGGCGTTTTCGCATCGCTGGAATCCGAAAGAGCGGCGCATTCCTGTGATTATGTGATGCGCGGAGAGGGCGAGGAGACGATTGTCGATGTGGCCGAGGCGCTGACCTGCGGCGGAGACGTCAAAAAGATCCCCAATCTGGCGTGGATAGACGATGAGGGAAAATATTGTGAAAACCCGCTGCGTCCTTTGGTCGAGGACATCGATCGGTGCGGATACCCGGAGGTAGACGGGGGAAACATGTACGTCATCGATAACGATAAAATCCGCGAGGGGGATCCGCAGACCACGGCTTTTACCTATGAGCTTACCGCGTCGCGGGGATGTCCATTCCGCTGCACGTACTGCTCTGCGCCGAATCTGAGGCGTATGTATGACGGAAAGGGAAAATATCTGCGGTTCCGGAGCGTTGACAGTGTTATGGAGGAGCTGAAAAAAGCGAAGCAGAGAATTCCGAAGCTGCGCGTCGTTCACTTTTGGGACGAGGTGTTTTCGACGAGAGACGAGTGGGTGGACGAGTTTTCCAGCAGGTATAAAAAGGAAGTCGGGATACCGTTCCGTATTTGGAGTCACCCGCTGGCGGTGAATGAAAAGCTGATTACCAAGCTGGTAGACGCTGGTCTGCATCAGGCGGTAGTCGGCATTCAGAGCGGATCGCCGTCCGTGAGACAGGATACCTTTCACCGGCCGGAGACGCAGGAGCAGATTATAGAGGCAAGCCGCATCCTGTCCAGGTGCCGCGTACCTGTGGTCTATTACGATTTGATGATTTGTCATCCCTTTGAAAATCTTGAACAGCTAAAGGAAACCTTTGACCTCTGCATGGCGCTTGAACCGCCGTTCCGGCTGAATATTCACGGTCTGAATTTCCTGCCGGGAACAGATATTGTCCAGATGGCGCTTGATCAGGGAATACACACGCAGGAAGAGCTGGACTCCATGATGTACAGCTCCATCAAGGAGCAGTACGACAGATACTGGGGCTCTGCTGCCAAGGATTTCAAAAAGGCAAGTGATAAAAACGTCTGGGTGGATATGATCTATCTGACACAGTTTCCGCAGGTGCGTGAAACGCTGAAGGCATTGGCTGCTCGGGCGGAAGCCGATGAATGCGGTGTGGAAAACGAAATAAGGAAGCTCAAGAAAAAGATGGAGAGAAAGCTGTTTGTCGACAGATATACCGATAAAATCAAGCTTGTGCTGAAAATAAAATAACAGTTCGAGATTCCGGCAATTTTGCGATGATCCGTACCTGCCGGCATAAAAAGCCGGCCCGGCATTGCAGAAAAAACATACGGCCGCGTGTGAAGGAATAAAAAAGCCTGCAAAAGTTTAAAAATTTCAAAAAATACTTGACAGCATGTACGGAAATCATGTATAATAGAGAATACTGTATGGACGCGTATCAGATTTATGAGTTTTTCCAAAACGATAGAGAATCGTTCATCCAAGCTGATCATCAAGGGGGTGTAGCCGATGCTTAGAACATACCAGCCAAAGAAACGTCAGAGAAAAAAAGAGCATGGTTTTCGGAAAAGAATGAGAACTGCTGACGGCAGAAATGTGTTGAAAAGAAGGCGTGCCAAAGGCAGAGTAAGACTCACTTACTGATGTTGCAAAAAAGAAGCCTGTGGCATTTGTCCATAGGCCTTTTTGTATTCCATGTCATTTGCTGTCCGTTTATGCGTGCGTTTTCATACGAAAGAAAGCAGTTTGTCGGCTTTTGCGGCATACATACGGAAGATTGACGGAAACTCCGTCGTTTTTCGGCAGACGGTGTTTCCGAAACGCTGCGGGGGCGGAAAAAAAGGTTTGTTTGGCTTTTGCCGGGCGGAAAAAGTGTTTTTTGCCGGAACCGTCTAAAGCCGGCAGATAAAGAAATTCAGACGAAAAAAGAGACGGGCCAATCCTTGTCTGTTCATACGGACAGTCTCCGGAGACAAAAGCGGAATCCGCAAAAAGCAGGGCGGTCAGACGGCGAAGATCGCCGATTTCATTGATTTCAAGGGCTGTGTAAGCGCAATATTGGAGAATGGGGCCTGCTCCGGAACATGCGCAGCGCAGCTAAAAACGGCGGGATTATGAAGTACAGAGCGATCGGAGAAAATCATTTGTTCGGCAAAGTGTACGCGAGGGGGAAAAAAGCTGTCGCGCGCACTGTGGTTGTGTATTGTCTGAAGGACTATCACGCCGCCCGTTTGCAGAAGGCGCATCCGCTGAAGCTGCGGGTGAACCGAATCGGCCTTACCGTCACCAAAAAAATCGGGGGAGCCGTCACAAGAAGCCGCGTTAAACGGATTCTGCGTGCAGGTCTGCAGGAGGTGGAAAAACACACGCCGCTGAAGACAGGATTTTTGATCGTCATTGTGGCGCGTGACGCCGCAGTTACCGCAAAATCCACACTGGTGGCCCGCGATCTCTCTTATGCAGTGCGGAAGCTTGGCCTTGCCGCCGATAACGCTGCGGCTGTCGGAAAGGTTTCGGGAGAAAAAAATCCATGAGCCGCATATGTATTTATTTGATTTCACTTTACCGCAGATTTCTGTCTCCTCTGAAGAGCGTGCCGAGCTGCCGATTTCGGCCGACCTGCTCTGCCTACGCAATCGAGGCGTTCCGCGAATGGGGATTTATCAGAGGTCTCGGCCTGTCGGTATACAGAGTGCTCCGCTGCAATCCGTTTTGCCGCGGCGGATATGATCCGGTTCCCAGGCGCCGCCGGAAATAAACGGCGGAAACAGCAGCATATAATACATAAAATATCGGAAAGGTATGGTTGGCCGATTTGAACAGTATTTTGGATATTATTAACGTACCCTTTGGGTACGTCATTTCGTGGAGTTACCATCTGACAAACAGCTACGTGCTGGCGTTGCTGTTCTTTGCAATCGTCATGAAGCTCGTGCTGTTTCCTTTGGGAATCAAGCAGCAGAAAAATATGGTAAAGCAGGCATCCCTGCGTCCAAAGGAACAGGCAATCCGCAAGAAGTACGCGGGACGCAACGATAAGGTGACACAGCAGAAGATGCAGGAAGAGATCATGAATCTCTATACACGCGAGCATTTCAACCCTGCGAGCGGATGTCTGCCTCTGCTTCTGCAGCTTCCGATTATCTGGTCTCTGTACAGCATCATCACCAATCCTCTGAGCTATATCTGTAAGCTGTCGACCGAAAGCGTCACTTTGCTGCAGACAAAAATCAACGAACTGTTGACGGCCGGCGGCGGATCTGCTGTAGAAAAGTTTGTAAACCAGATACAGATGATAACAAAAATGAAGGAGCTTGGCCTCCAGAATTTTGACGGTCTTATCGAGGGCTTCACAACCGCCGATATACCGAATTTCACCGTTTTTAACGGCGCGATCGATCTTTCTGCGATCCCCATGGAGCATCTGGCAAGCTGGCTTGTGCTCATTCCGATACTGACGTTTGTGGTTTCCTATTTTACCATGAAGCTGACAAGAAAATTTACCTATACGCCTCCGCAGCCGGAAGGACAGGATGCGGGCGCGTCTATGAAGATTATGAACCTTTCCATGCCGCTTATCAGCGTGTTTATCTCCTGCACTATTTCTGCTGCTATCGGTGTATACTGGATGTACCAGAACATACTCGGCCTTGTACAGCAGGTGATTCTGTCAAAAATGTACCCGATTCCGCAGTTTACGGAGGAGGATTTCAAGGCGGCGGAACGGGAATTTGGAGTAGCTTCTAAAAAAGAAAAGAAAAAGCAGGCAAAGGTGCGTTCGTTGCATCATATTGACGATGATGATTTTGAAGAATCAAAGACATCGGATGAACGGAAAGAGCTGGAGCCGCAGCCGCAGAAAAAAGCTCTGCCTGAGAGAACGGCCGGTATTGAACATGCTGAGCTGAAGGACGACGACCGCAACGCATAACAGACGAGGCCTGCCCGGAAACGGACGGGCCTGTTTGTAAGCTGTTGCTGCGCGGGACGGTGTACTTTGTTAAAAAACGGGACGGAAAAAATTCAAAACATAGATTTGAATTGGGAACAAAATACAGCCTTGCGCGTCTCTACCTATGTGGGTGGCGGAGTGCAGACAGGAATCTCAGCGGTAAAAATATTTTGAATGACAAAAGAAAATGTATAGGCTCAAAATGCTAACAGCAAAGATCACATGTGAAATGGAGTTTCAATAATATGCGAACATATGCTGATTTTCATGTTCATACAAAGTTTTCCGACGGCAGAGACAGCATGGAGAAGATGGCGGAGACCGCATATGAAAAGGGGATGTACGCGCTCGGATTTTCCGATCATGCGGAAAGGGATTTCGGATTGAACGAAGCACGTATTGAGGCATACAAGGCTGAAATTGTACGAATCCGGAAGCTGTACGAGGGAAAAATACAGATATATGCCGGCGTTGAGCTGGACTTGTTTTCGGAGATGCCGACAGACGGGCTTGATTATATCGTATCGTCAGCGCATTATCTCAAGCATGGCGACGAGCTGCTGCCGGTCGACTGGTCCGGAGAACGGACACGGGAAATTGTTGACAAATATTACGGCGGCGATATTTTTGCGTATACCCGGGATTACTACAGCGAGGTTTCGCATCTGGCCGATCGGGGACCGGCTGTCATCGGGCACTTTGATCTGGTGACCAAGTTCAATGAGGGCGGACAGATGTTTGATGAATGCGATCCGAAATACCTTGCGCCCGCTATGGATGCCGTTGAAGCGCTCGCGGCTAAAAATGCGGTCTTTGAGATCAATACCGGGGCGATATTCCGCGGGCACAGGAGTCAGCCGTATCCCTCGCTGCCGCTGCTGAGACGTATGAAGGAGCTGGGCGGACGTTTTATACTCGCCGGCGACAGCCATAATGCGGATGCGCTGTGCTATCAGTTTGCGGAGGCAGAGGCGTATGCCGGACTTGCCGGCATAACAGAGTTTGAAAAGTATCCGCCCGGAAGAAATTGACGTTTTTTAAATTTTCAGTTTGATTTCCGGACACGGCCCTGACAGCGGATGACCGCGAAAAGAAGGACATTTTGCCGATTTTGAAAGAGAAAATTACATGCCGTCACCGATTCTGTCGGTTTTTCGGAAATGCGCGGTATGAAAATAAATAGGTTTCCGGCAGAACACAAGCTGCCGGCCGCTAATATATTAAATGAGGTGAAAAAAGTGAAAAAACAGACAGTTGCAACGGGAAAGACAGTGGAGGCCGCGGTGGCGGCAGGTGCGGAGGCGTTGGGCGTTTCACAGGAGGCCGTCTCCTATGAAATCGTGGAGCAGCCAAAGAAGGGATTCCTCGGCGTGGGAGCCGCACCCGCAAAGGTGAAGGTAGAATATGTTCTGAAGCCTGAGGAAGCGGCGATGGAATTTTTACAGAATCTGATAAAGGAAATGGAAGTTGAAGCCACCGTAACGCTCAGAGAAGAGAGCAACGGTGAAAAGCTTCTGTCCGTTTCGGGCGAAAAGGCCGGCGTGTTTATCGGTCACCACGGCGATACGCTGGACGCGCTGCAATACCTGGTCAACCTCGCTGCAAACCGCAAGGACGAGGACGACAGGACGTATACGCGCTTTACACTTGATGTAGAAAACTACCGCGCAAAAAGAGAGGAAACGCTGCGCCAGCTCGCCAGACGTATGGCTTCCAAAGCGCTGAAATACAGAAAGAACATCACGTTGGAGCCGATGACACCCTATGAGCGCAGGATCATTCACTCGGAGATTCAGAACATAGAGGGCGTTTCCACCAACTCCATTGGAACGGAAAACAACAGAAAGATTGTAATTTATCTGACCGCATCAGGGACGAAGGAAGAAAAGGCGGAAGCGCCTGCAAAGCCGGAAAGACAGGAAAAAGCGAAGCCGGAGAGAAGCGAGCAGCGGACAGAACGTCCGCGCAGCGCGAAGAGCAGACAGCCGGAGAGCAGTTCCCGGGAGAAAGAAAAGAACGAACAGCCGGTATCCTCGGCAAAGCCCTATTATATGCGTCCGGTGCGCAAGCCGGTCAAGGAAAAGAGCGTGGCCAGCTATTTCGGCGACGAGGAATACACCGACGACTATATGGAGGAGCCGCTGCCTGAAAACATAGCGGAGATATGCGGAATCTACGAGGGCGACGGTGAGTCGGACGAAAACGGAAAAAAATAAGAACGCCGGAAGCGGCGGATTCAGAGGGGAAAGCGCCTCAAACAATACTGACGGACGCATCCGGCGGGTACCTCGCCGGATTTCGCGCGGAGAGGCGGCGGCCGTCTGGGGAGAAGGTTGAGAAAATGGCTTCAGATAAAAAACTGGTGGAACAGATTACCTCCATGGAGGAGGATTTTGCAAAATGGTATACGGATATCGTAAAAAAGGCCGATCTTATCGATTATTCCAGCGTTAAGGGATGCATGATCATCCGGCCGTACGGATATGCGATCTGGGAGAATATACAGGGAATACTGGATAAAGAGTTCAAGGCGCTCGGACATGAGAATGTATATATGCCGATGTTCATTCCGGAATCCTTGCTCAATAAGGAAAAGGAACACGTGGAAGGCTTTGCGCCGGAGGTGGCGTGGGTAACACACGGCGGCAGCGAGCCGCTGACCGAACGCCTGTGCGTGCGCCCTACCTCGGAAACGCTGTTCTGCGAGCATTACGCGCATATCATCCGTTCCTGGCGCGACCTGCCGAAGCTGTACAATCAGTGGTGCAGCGTTGTGCGCTGGGAAAAGACGACAAGACCGTTTCTGCGCAGCAGGGAGTTTCTGTGGCAGGAGGGACATACCATGCATGCCACAGCGGAGGAGGCGGAAGCCGAAACGCAGCGGATGTTGGAGGTATACGCGCGCTTCTACGAGAACGAGCTTGCAATACCCGTTATCCGCGGACGCAAGACAGACAAAGAAAAATTCGCCGGCGCGCTGGCAACCTATACCATAGAAGCGATGATGCACGACGGCAAAGCGCTGCAGGGCGGTACGTCGCATAATTTCGGAGACGGCTTTGCCCGCGCGTTTGAGATTCAGTACCTTGATAAGAACAATCAGCTCCAGTATTGCCACCAGACCTCGTGGGGCGTATCTACGCGGGTAATCGGCGCGATTATCATGGCCCACGGGGATGACAGCGGATTGGTCCTGCCTCCGGCTGTCGCGCCCGTGCAGGTTGTCGTCGTGCCGGTGGCACAGCATAAGCCGGGCGTAAGCGAAAAGGCCGCGGAGATTACCGAACGCCTGTCCAAAATTGTGCGGGTGAAAATGGATGCCTCGGACAACAGCCCCGGCTGGAAGTTTGCGGAATATGAGATGAAGGGCGTCCCGCTGCGGCTGGAAATCGGCCCGCGGGATATGGAGCAGAACCAGTGCGTGCTGGTGCGCCGCGATACACGTGAAAAAATTGTGGTGTCACTCGACGAGATAGAAACAGCGGTGCCGCGCCTGCTTTGTGAGCTGCGCCAGGCGCTGTACGACGCGGCGCTTGCCCGCCGCGAAAGCATGACGGAAACCGTAGGGGATTTGGAAACGCTCATCCAAACGGCAAAGACGAAGCCGGGCTTTATCCGTGCGATGTGGTGCGGAGACGAAGCCTGCGAGGTCGCGCTGAAGGAAAAGGCCGACGTCACTTCCCGCTGTATGCCGTTCGGTGAGGAACCGTTCGGAGATACCTGCGTGTGCTGCGGCAAGCCTGCGAAGCACCTGGTCTATTGGGGAAAAGCCTATTAATTGACGAAGCTGTTTACAGCGGAACGCAAATTGAACAAAGAAAACCGAAACCGGCGCTTTCAGTCTGGACGGCATTGCATGGAAGAAGAGCCGCAGATTGTAAAGCGCCGATTTGATTCAATTGGGTAGGACTGCGCTGTTTTGTCTGCTGTTGTGAAACCGACTCAGGCCGCGTTGGTTTCCGGCGGGAAATCGCGCAGACTGTAATGAATAATAATTTCAGTCAGAGCAGAGAGAAACAGAGTGTCTGTGACGATTGAGCATGTCGCTTCGTCCGGCGAGGAGCCGCATTGGTATTGCAGAGCGTATAAGGCATAGGCTCTGTGATGCCTGTCGAACTGGATAAAGAGGGAATAGCGTACCCTGTCGACGGTGATATCGAGTTCGTAAATAGGGCATAGGGGATTGGATTTTGCATGCATCTGGATATACTGTTGGAATGCGCAGAGATGGGATTTTTTCATTTGACGGCAAAACATAAAATTATGTCTCCTTTCGATAATTGAAATGATTTTTAAACTACATTATAGATGAAAAACCAAATTATAATGTAATCATACGCTTTAATTTGTGCTTTATCAGAGAGATAAATTTCATAAATGAATGTATAATCCAAAATTTATTTAAATTTTACGAATTATAATGTATAATAACAAATAAAAGAGGATTGATCGTATGGGAATGGCTACAAAAATACGCACAATTATGCGTGAGAGAAAAATGACAGCCAAAGCGTTAGCAGAAAAGTTGGGGACAACAGGTAATAATTTAGGGAGCAAATTGGCGCGGGATAACCTCAGAGAAAAGGAAATACAGGCCATTGCAGAGGCATTAGATTGTGACTTTGACGGCATTTTCACATTAAGAGATTCGGGAACTAAGGTATAGTTCGTTGGGCTTTTAACTAAAAACTGCATAGTTCCAAATGATGCGTATTTCTTATATTACAAGTAATTAATCTTATAATATAAGGGTTATTCACTTCTTACATAAGATATTGTACATCAGTTTATGTGATTTGTCAAGAACATTTTCTAAAAATTTGATTTTTTTCTGAAAATATTGTAGAATAGATAGTGCGGGGGATTGTATATGAATATCATGACAAACAAAATAAAATATATTTTATCTCTTAGGAATATGACAATAAAAGATTTGGCAAAAAAATTAGGTAAAAATGAACGGTATTTTTATAACAAGTTTTATAAGGGTGTATTCACGATAGAGGAATTAGAAGAGATAGCCAGTGCATTGGAATGCGACTTCGACGGCGTTTTCACGTTAAGGGATTCAGGAACTAAGATATAGCCGCCGAACTTTTACCCAAAATCCTGCATAAAGCCCGCAGGATTGGAATATATATGTATAGAGTGGCTATCTGCCGCTTATCCGCTTGGGGGAGCTATGGATTACTCAGAAAAAATCAGAGAACTGATGGAACAGATCTGTTCGCCGCTGATTCTGCGGAAGGTGACCTTCAGCCGGCCCGGAAATCCCGACGTTGTCCGCGCCTGCGCTGCGCCCTTTCAGAAAAAGGACGGCGTTTATATTCAAATCGAAACGCTGATGCGGGACGGCAAAGCGTTTCACCGCAATATCCCCTTGTCCGAGGCGCCAGAGGCGCTTAGCGCTATGGCCGGCGGTCCCTACCGGCAGATCAACGGCATGACAGCAGGCGGCAATTTTGAAATCCAATGGTCAAAAAAGGGAAAATGCATGCTGCAAAGCCATGTGAAACCGTCGGACAATACCGTTGCGCCCGCTTCTCACGACAGAGAGCGCCGTCACATTCTGACAGAGGGACAGGGGCCTGCTTTGCCCATGCTGCACCGTTTGGAGCTGTGCGACGAAACAGGGCGGATCTATGACAAAAAGCGCTCGAAATTCCGGCAAATCAACCGCTTCCTTGAAATTGTGGAGGATATTTATCCTTCACTGCCCCATGACGGCCCTTTATATGTCACCGATTTGTGCTGCGGCAAAAGCTATCTGACCTTTGCCGTCTATTATTATCTGGTTTGCGTGAAAAAAAGAGAAGCCCATGTGAGGGGCGTGGATCGAAAGGCCGATGTGATTTCCTTCTGCGGGCGGATCGCGGAGGAGCTGCATTTTACCGGCTTGCAGTTTGTTTCGGGTGATATCGGGGCTTACGAGCCGGAACAGCCGCCGGATCTGGTGGTATCCCTGCACGCCTGCGATACGGCGACGGACATGGTGCTGCTGAACGCGCAGCGGTGGAAAACGCGCGTCATTCTTTCGACGCCGTGCTGTCACCACGAGCTGCTCGGAAAAATAGACTGCGAGCCGCTTTCCTTTCTTACGGCGTATCCCCTGCTGAAAAATAAGCTGTGCGACGCCGCGACGGACGCTCTGCGCTGTCTGTGGCTGGAAAGCAAGGGATACCGTGTGGAGACGGTGGAGCTTATAGATCCGGAGGAGACGCCGAAAAATGTGATGATACGTGCGGTTCGGCGTCCGTCGGTTCCGGCAGGGGAGAGAGAGGCGCGCGAGGCGGAATATCTGGCGGCGTGCGAGTATTTAGGCGCCGGGCCGTCCCTGCTCACTGAAAATATTCGAAACAAGCCGTGCGGCAAATGCACGGAGAAAGAGGGAATCTGATAAATGAAGCGAACGCCGCTGAGGGAGCGTGTGCTGCCGGTTTATACAAAAGGGGAAGAGATTTTCAACATGGTCTCCCATATTGCGGGCGGCGTGCTGGGAATTGTTGCGACGGTTTTGTGCGTGGCGTTTGCTGTGATGCACCGGAATGTGTACGGGGTTGTCAGCGGAGCGATTTTCGGCGCGACCATGATCGTTCTGTACACCATGTCGAGCATTTATCACGGATTGTCGCCGAAGCTGCCCGGAAAAAAGGTGTTTCAGGTGATCGATCACTGTTCTATTTATCTGCTGATCGCCGGGACGTATACGCCGTTTTCCCTGTGTACGCTCCGCCCGGTTTCGCCGGTGATCGGCTGGTCTATTTTCGGTATCGTATGGGGCATGGCGGTACTCGGCATTGTGCTCAACTCCATAGATCTGGAGGCCTTCAAAATTTTTTCCATGTGCAGCTATCTGGGGATGGGCTGGTGTATTGTAGCCGCCGCGGGGACGATGATGCGGGAGCTTGGCGGAGGCGGCACCGCTTTGCTGCTGAGCGGCGGGGTTGCCTATACGGTAGGGGCTGTTTTTTATGCGTTCGGGCGCCGCAAAGCATACATTCACTCCGTGTTTCATCTGTTTGTCTGCCTGGGCAGTTTTCTGCACTTTTTTTGTATTCTGCTGTATGTAATGTGATGTAGGATGTGATAAGGGGTGAGACGCGGTGGGGACGGTAAAAATTCTCTTGGTGGAGGATGACAGGGGTATCATAAGCAGCCTGACGGAATTTCTGCAGGGAGAAGGATTCTCCGTGGCTTCGGCCGCCGGACAGGCGGCGGCCGTGGAGCTGCTCGGGCGCGAGGCGTTTGATTTGCTGCTGCTCGATATATCGCTTGCCGACGGAAACGGCTTTGCCGTGCTGGCGGCGGCAAAGGCGCACGGCGCTCCCGCCGTCATTTTTCTGACTGCGGCGGACGACGAGTACAGCGTGGCGATGGGGCTGGATATGGGTGCGGATGACTACATAAGCAAGCCGTTCCGGCCGATGGAGCTTCTTGCGAGAATACGGAGCGTGCTGAGGAGATGCGGAAAAGCCGGAAAGCTTTTGGAATATGAGGGACTGCAGCTTGACATGGTCAGAGGCGGTGTGAAAAAGGACGGACGGGAGCTCTTTCTGTCGGCGCTGGAATACCGGCTGCTGCTGGCCTTTTTTCAACACAAGGGGGAAATTCTCACACGAGCCAGGCTTTTAGAGGAGATCTGGGATGCAGCCGGTGATTTTGTCAACGACAATACGCTGACGGTATACATTAAGCGCCTGCGCGATAAAATTGAGGACGATCCGCAGAATCCCGCCATCATTCGAACCGTCCGGGGACTGGGCTACCGGCTCGGCTGAGATTTTTATAAAGCTTGTGTTCAGGTTCATGCACTATATATGGTTCACAGCGGCAGATTTTCGGATTTCTGCCGCTTTATCCTTGTTCTGTGATAAACGGGAGGCGTTGTCGGATAAAATTCATAAATTGCCGCTTGAAATTGCCGAACCGGTAAGGTACAATAAAAGATAAAAGGATAAGGATACCGCCGCGGCGGAGACAACCGGCGAAATCCACTATACTGACAGAAAACGGAAAGGAATGATATGACAATGGTATCAGATACGGTCAGACTGTTAAGGCAGGGCGTTTATCTTCTGAACGGCACACAGCTTGTTCCGGAGGCAGAGGCGGGGGCGGCGGCCATAAAAACTGCCCCGGAGGAAGCGAAAAAGGGGACGATGGCGTATTCAATTCTCGAGGCCCACAACACAGCGCCTGAAAACCAGGATCTTATGAAAATCAAGTTTGACGCCATGGCGTCTCACGATATTACCTATGTCGGTATCATTCAGACTGCGAGGGCGAGCGGCCTTAAGGAATTTCCGATTCCCTATGTGCTGACAAACTGTCACAACAGCCTTTGCGCGGTCGGCGGAACCATCAATGAGGACGACCATATGTTCGGTCTGTCCGCCGCACAGAAATACGGCGGTATTTTCGTTCCCGCGCATTTGGCGGTAATTCATTCCTACATGCGGGAAATGATGAGCGGATGCGGAAAAATGCTGCTCGGCTCCGACAGCCACACACGTTACGGCGCGCTCGGCACAATGGCAATCGGCGAGGGCGGACCGGAGCTTGTCAAACAGCTTCTGGGCAGAACCTATGATATTGCACGGCCGGAGGTCATCGCGGTATATCTGACCGGAAAGCCGCGCAGCGGCGTCGGGCCTCAGGACGTCGCGCTCGCCATTATCGGTTCGGTTTTTGCTTCGGGCTTTGTGAAAAACAAGGTGCTGGAATTCGTCGGCGACGGCGTTGCCAGTCTTCCTATGGAATTTCGGAACGGCATCGACGTTATGACCACGGAAACCACCTGCCTGTCCTCTGTTTGGGTGACGGATGAAGCGACAAAATCATATTTTGAAGTACACGGCAGACAGGAAGCATATGCGCCTCTCGCACCTGCGCCGGTATCCTACTATGACGGCGCGGTGATTGTGGATCTTTCCAAGGTGGAGAGTATGATTGCCATGCCGTTCCATCCGAGCAATGTGTATACTGTGAGAGAGGTCTGTGAAAATCCGGGCGATATTCTCCGCGCCGTCGAAAAGCAGGCGGCGGAGCAGATGGAGCTGCCGGACGGGGCACTGAAGCTTACGGATAAAATTGTTGACGGCAAGGTTTATGTGGATCAGGGTGTTATTGCAGGATGCGCAGGGGGAACCTTTGACAATCTGTGCGCCGCTGCTTCTATCCTGAAAAACGCCTCCATAGGCGCGGGAGCCTTCTCGCTTTCTGCGTATCCCGCCAGCCAGCCGGTTTACCTGGAGCTGATGCGTCATGGTGCGGCTGCTGCGCTGATGGAGGCGGGCGTGACTATGCGGACGGCCTTCTGCGGTCCCTGCTTCGGCGCGGGCGATGTTCCGCCGAACGGTGGCCTCAGCATCCGCCATTCCACGAGAAATTTCCCGAACCGTGAAGGATCGAAACCCAAAGACGGACAGATAGCTTCCGTCGCGCTCATGGACGCGCGCTCAATTGCAGCGACAGCGGCAAACGGCGGTATTCTGACTGCTGCCGATACGCTTGAGCAGGAGATCGAAATACCGGCGTATCGTTTTGACGGTACGGTGTACCGTAACCGGTGCTACTATGGCTACGGAAAGGCAGATGACTCCGTGGCGCTTCGCTTCGGCCCGAATATTGCCGACTGGCCCGAAATGGCGCCGCTGACGGAGGATCTGCTGCTGCAGGCCGCGTCCGTTATCAGCGATCCGGTTACAACGACCGACGAGCTGATTCCCTCCGGAGAAACCTCGTCGTACCGTTCCAATCCACTGAAGCTTGCAGAATTCACACTTTCGCGCAAGGATCCGGATTATGTGCGGCGCGCAAAGGCGGTAAAGGCTTTCGAGGATGCGCGTCGGGCGGGAGAAAACCCGGAGAAATTCGGAGAAATCGCCAGCGTATATGAAAGTCTCCGGACTGCGGGAATGGCAGTGAATCCGGCGGCGACGGGGATCGGCAGCCTTGTGTTTGCAAGAAAGCCGGGCGACGGATCTGCGCGGGAGCAGGCCGCCTCCTGTCAGAAGGTACTCGGCGGCTGGGCGAATATTGCGGAGGAATATGCGACAAAGCGTTACAGAAGCAACCTGATCAACTGGGGAATGCTGCCGCTGCTTTTGAAGGAGAAAGAGGACGGCGGTGTAATGCCGGTCAAGGTTGGAGATTATGTATTCATCAGCGGAATCCGCCGGGCGATCGAAAAAAAATCTGCGGACATTGAGGCCTCTGTTGTTCACAGCGACGGGAGCATTACGCCGCTTATGCTTACGCTGTCCGCGCTTACCGACGAGGAGCGGCGCATTATACTGAGCGGCTGCCTTATCAATTACTACAATACCTGAATTTATGAGGGTATGCACAGCGCAAACGTTCGGCGGTGCGCTGTCATATGGCTGTGCTATACTTTAGCCGCGTATCGGTTCATCCCGGGACAGGGCCAAGATTCGGAACTTTCATAGTATAACAGGCAAGCCATTGAAACGGTGAAAATGCAGACGCAGCATATAAAATTTACATACTTTCGTTGAAATAACTGCAGCGCAAAAAGTTGAGCGGATGGGATGAATCCCATACCGCTCTTTTTTACTGCCACATCTGAATGAAAATCAGCAGTTGCTGCTATAACGGTGGATGCAAAGAACATCGGCGCGTATGTGTACAAAATTTCCGCATGCGCGCCGATGTGTGCATTGAATCTGAATCGGTCGGAATTATCCGATGGCACCGCCGGAGGAACCGTTTTCCTGCATCATTTGTTCCACGAAAATCTGCATTTCCTGTTTTGAGGAGATCCCGTGTGTCTGCCGGACAATCTCCGCCTGACGCTCCCGCGGCAAGCCGGCAAAATATTTCATTGCATTCATGTTTTTTGCGAGCGCCATACCGAATCCCATGGGAATGTCGTTCAGCAAGGATAAATCGTCGTTCATTTTTACTCTTTCCTTTCCGTATTTTTAATAACCGGTCGCTTCTATATCTTCCGGGCTGTGCTCATTTGCCGCCGGATAATATATACAGGTGCCGTAATGTCAGGATATGCCCGTATTCCATAGTATTGTCACCTATGTTGTAAATATACATTGTGTTAAAAATTTTCTGTATCATAAAAGGGCAAATGTATTCCACCTTTTACACATTGTATCTCGTTTGTCTGCATGATATGATAGTTTCAAAACAAAAATTTATTTTTAGGTATGGAGGATACGATGAATTTCCAGGACACGTTCTATACGCTGCACAGAGAGGTAATCAGTCCGCGCTGTATCGGCTATATCTGCGAGGATACGGAACCTGATTATAGTCCAAGCGCAATCGATATTACTCCAAAGGTCGTCAAAGCCATACAAGACATATACGACAATACAGGCAAATCCGCGGCATATGATTATAGGCTCTTTCAAATCGCTGACGCATTCTTGTCTTTCGGCGATTTGGAATTTCGGCCGGGTCAGAAGGTTTATTGCTTTTTCTGTGTCGTCTGCGCTAAGGATACGGATGTTGTCATGACGCTGGAATCTACAGGCTTCCAACGGTTTTGGATAGATGGAAGACTGGTGACTATATGGGGCAGAGAAAACAGATCGCCGCTGACTTATACCCTGCATAAAGGCAGAAATATCATTTGTCTGGAGCAATATGACGCGCAGCCGTTTATGCGTACGCATCTGCGGATAAACCCTCTTTCAGAGGAGATAAAGCTGCCCGCCAATTCCATTGTCGGCAATTTGTTAAACTACAGAATGGGCGGCATCTATATTTGGGAAATCAATGATGCAACTGAATACCGGAGCGGAAAGCCATTTCGTTTCATCATTTATCCTATGGACTATGTCTGGATTTCACCTGCTGCACCGGTCGAAATTCAGGTACGTGTGCGCAAAACAGGAGAGGTTCTGGCAACCGCTTCCTGCCGAATGATGGAGCCGTGCGCCATTGAGACCGCATCTCTCCGTTCCTTTCAAAAGGATCCCATGCATTGCCTTGAGCTTGTATTCCGTTATCCACTTCTGGACGGGAATATCCGTGAGCATACAACTTTTTTTCACGTCATTCCTCACGAGAATTATATCCGCCCTCTGGCCGAGCGGGCAACGGCACTCCTTGAAAGGGGCGGACTTTCCGAAGAGGAAATACGGTGTATACAGTATCAGCTCAACACCGTCACCCGTGAGCGTGAATCCACACCGGAGACCTTCGTGCAATGGGAGCCTTTTCATGAATATCTTGATAAAATGGAGGAAGGCAGCTATCTAAAGTCTCTGAACGAGGCCGGTTTTCATACGTTATATATGCATTCCAAGCTTGATGATTCCGTCATTTATTATCATGTTTGTTTGCCGGACGGTTATAGGCCGGATAAAAGGTATCCTCTCCTTATCAGCTTCTCTATTCTGCAAATGGATGATACATCCAAAATTTTTGCAGGGGTTCGGGATTTGGAGGATGTCATCGTTGCGGACATTCACGGCAGAGGCATTACCATGGGCAGTTATATCGGCGACGCTTCTATTAAAGAAATACTGCAGGATCTTTTTACCCGTTATTCCGTCGACTCCGCAAGAATATATGCTATGGGTTACTGCAGCGGCGCTGCTGCCGCATGGAGTCAGGTGCAGTATACTCCGGATTTGTACGCGGGCGTGTACGCCTGTATTTATATGCCTGTCGAAACAATGGATAAAAATCTGAGCAATATCGCTTTTCATTATTTGTGCGGACAGAGTCATATGCAGCTGCAAAAGGCAAGGGTACAAAAGCTGCGGCGATATATCTCGAATCTGCATATCAACGTGGTCGGAGATGCCGTCCATCTGGATTATCATGATATTTTCTACTGCAAAGATGCAATCCGATCGCTCATGCATGCAAGGAAACGTTCGTATCCGCGAGAAATTTACTTTCGGACGGACAAAAACCGTTACTTGAAGTCCGGTTGGATTACCATTCATTCCATTGCATACGGAAAATCCTATGCGGAAATTCATGCTCTCATACAAAACAATGAAATTCATATCACAGCAAAAAACATGACCGGTCTTACCGTACAGATCCCTCCTTTTATACAGCAGCAGAAGGTGAAAATTATTGTAAACCGAAAGGTGTTTATTGTTGACACCGCAGACGGCTGCTGCCGGTTTGTAAGCGGCACACACGGCTTCGCTCTGTCAAAGCAAAACGCGCCGCGCACGCCGATTTTCAAGGGGAACGGCTGCTTAGATGTGTTCCTGAATCCCGTCAGAATTATCAATTATCTTCCCGAAAATCCAGCGTATTCAAAGGCTGCAAAAAGATTTTCAAGTCCCAAAAATATGGGATTTTACAGTGAAACGCAGATTCAATATCCGATTTATACCCCTGAATATCTGGACAAACGAGCCGATGAAATTCTGCCGAACAACGGTCTGATTGTTTTCAGTGATTCTGCCTGTCAATCCGACATTCTCCAAAAGATAAGAGAGAACAGTGTGATCCGCTCAGATGCCGGCGGCTTCCGCTATCTTGATACTTATTACAGACAACCGTACTGTATTCTGCAAATTTTAGAGAATCCGTGGAATCCGCATATGAGTATTCTTACAATAAGCTGCAATTCGGCGCCTCTGCTTGACCAGAATCTTTTTACGCGCTCAGTTATTCTGCCGAATTACAACTCGGGTTACCATCCGTATCTCAACGCCGTTGCTCTCCTGTATGACGGCTGCAAATATTATGCCGTCAGGGAATTCGGAATGGAGCTGGAAATTGTGGATCATGCGTATCTGCAGTTCGATAGTTAAGCTGTAAAAAAACTGACTGCCGCGGATGTCTGTGCTGACAGCCTGTCTGTTCCCTCTTTTTTATCTGTCAAATCGTTTAGAACGGATTCCCTGCTATCCTGCCGGACGCATAGGCGCCGGCAGTTTTTTTGTTTCAAAAGGCTCTAAAAATATAGAAAAAGTGCTTGACTTTCCATGAAATCTATGATATAATAATCAAGCGATTGCAGGAATTTTGTTTTCATACGGCGGAATAGCTCAGTTGGCTAGAGCAATCGGTTCATACCCGATAGGTCGTGGGTTCAAATCCAACTTCCGCTACCATCCCGATTTTTGGGAATTTTTTCAAAGGCCCGTTGGTCAAGCGGCTAAGACACCGCCCTTTCACGGCGGTAACGGGGGTTCGATTCCCCCACGGGTCACCATAGAAAATGAACAAAGCCCCTCCGGAAAAATTTTTCGGAGGACTTTGTTGTTTTTGAAGCTCTTTTATTCACAGAACTGTTATCTATTCTAGTAAACAATCTCTATTAAAGGGGGAGCAGCAAATGGGCGGATTATTTGGATTGTGTTCCGGCAATGAGTGTGTAATGGATCTTTTTTTCGGAACAGATTATCATTCTCATCTCGGAACCAGACGGGGAGGTATGGCCGTTTTTGACGGAAAACAGTATACACGGGCAATACACAACCTCGAAAATTCACCTTTTCGGACAAAATTTGAAACAGACCTATCCGAAATGCAGGGGCATGTAGGCATCGGGTGCATCAGCGACGACCACCCGCAGCCGATCATTATAAATTCAAAAATCGGAACGATCGCCGTAGCCACGGTCGGACGGATCAACAATAAAGATGAGCTTGCAAAACAGTTGATTTCCGATGACAATATTTATTTTACTGCTATGAGCGACGGGCGCATCAACGATACAGAGCTTGTTGCCTCCTTAATCTGCCGCCGGGATAACGTGCCCGATGGTATTCAATACGCGCAGAGCAAAATTGAAGGCTCTATGACTATGCTCGTGTCCGCAGACGGCGGCCTATACGCAGTAAGAGACAAATACGGGCGGACGCCGCTGTTCATCGGTGAAAAATGCAATGGAGAAAGCGGCTACTGTGCCAGCCTTGAATCCTTTGCCTATATCAATCTCGGATACAAAACCTGCCATGAGCTCGGCCCCGGAGAGATAGTTTTCATCACGCCGGATACTATGAAAGTCATATCCAAGCCGCTTTCCAAAATGAAAATGTGTACGTTTTTGTGGCTGTATTACGGTTTTACCTCCTCTGACTATGAAGGAACAAATGTGGAAGAAATGCGGTACAAATGCGGTCGGCACATGGCAGAGCAGGATATTGCCGGCGGAACGGATGTTGATGTGGATTATATTGCCGGTATTCCCGATTCGGGTACTCCGCACGCCATCGGATATGCCAACCGCTCGCAAACGCCTTTCGCCAGACCGCTTATCAAATATACACCTACGTGGCCGCGCAGCTTTACACCGAAGGATCAGCGCATACGGAATCTTATCGCTCGGATGAAGCTTACTCCTGCAGACGCGCTGATACGGGATAAAAAACTGCTGCTTATGGACGATTCTATCGTACGCGGCACGCAGCTGCGCGGCGTGATGGATGCTTTGTTTTCCTATGGGGCAAAGGAGCTTCACGGGCGTATCGGCTCTCCTCCTGTGTTATTCAACTGTAAATATTTAAATTTCACCCGTTCGTCAAAGGAAAATGAAAACATTGCACGGAAAGCTATTTTAAAGCTCGAGGGCAGTGAGTCCGTCGATAACGGCAGAGTCTGTGAGTATGCCGAATTCGGTTCAAAACGATATTGCAATATGATCGAGGACATACGGAAAAGGCTGAATTTTTCTACTCTTGAGTATCTTTCGCTGGACGGCATGCTTCGTGCCGTAGGCATTGATAAATGTAAATTGTGTACTTATTGCTGGAACGGAAAAGACGGCGAGACCGAAGTCTGATTTTCAATTTTTGCCGAGTCAGGCGTCTGGAAACTATCATCTGTTACGCTGAAAACGGACGGAAAGAAGAAAAGCCCGATGATTATGAATCATCGGGCTTTTCTTTATATTTTGCCGTTAAAATATTTCTTTACCCTCCTGCGGGATTCTTTATCCTACAAAATCAAAGTCAATGGCCTCTACCAGTCTGGACAGCAGAGTTACCAGAGAAGCGCGGTTCAAAACCATTGAAGGATTGATATGCTCCGTTCCGTCTCCGATAACCATTCCCATCGCCTGAAGAGATCCGATATCTGCTTTTGCCCAATCGCTGATCTCATCGCTGTCAAGGAAAGTGGGCTCTGCTTCCGGCAGTTCAAAGCCGAAAGCTTCCAGATAACGAGCAAAAATCACGAAGATCTGTTCGCGATTGACCGGATCGTCCAGCATCAGGTCGCCGTTCTCATTTCCTATGAACAGTTCATGATCAATGGACCACTGAACGCCGTCAATCATCTCTTCCTTGTTTACAATCTGGGCGAGTCTGCCGACGGCTTCCGCCAAATCTCTGCGGGTTGCTTCGCTTTCCGGTTCAAACGTTGTTTCTGTCACGCCGTCAACCAAGCCGATGATCTCTATCAGTTTGATATACGGACGGCCCCAGTGTTCCGCAATATCTGTGAAAGCAGAGACGGAAACATACGAATTTTCAAAGGACAGCGGGAAGACAAGCGGCAGATACTTTCCGTCCACCTCATTCTCCGTATCATATTTCTCCATGTCGAAGAAATAAATTTGAGCAGTATTCAGTTTTTCCTTATCGAGCTGAATCGCGCCGTTTTCGTCGGTTATGTATTCTTCGTCGGTTTCATCATCATACGACCAAAAAACTGTCGCGCCTACAACAGGATTTTTTGTTACAACCGCATTTCCTTCATCATCATAGGTTGTATCCATGCTGAAGAAAGATAAAATGCCGTCCGACTCCAGCTTCGAGTCGTCAACCTGCGGGAACTGCATGGAAGCGTTTCCGTAATAAAGCGTAATGGTTTCTCCGCCTTCCAGTTCGCAAGCCGAAATGCCAACCACAGGCATTTCACCGTCCACCAGATACATCCAGCCGTCATACTTGCCGAAAGTGTTTTCTGTGTCACCGTTTACATCCGATACATATGCGCCGTAATCGGACTCTGTAAACGTGATGGTCAGACTCTCCTCCTGTTCGTCAAGCGCAGCGAGAACACCGGAAACCGTCCATTTCCCGTCGTCAGGGATCTTGGCCTCGGCAATTCCGCTATAATGTACATCTGATATGCCAAAAATCTGCACAACAAAGTCCTTAATCTCCTCTGAAGTCGGTTCTGAGGTATCATCTGTTGATACAGCGCTGGAATCGTCTGTATTTCCCGTCGTATCGTCTGCATACGCTGTCATAGTGAATACAGTGCCAAAAATCAGAACCAACGCCATGAACACGGATAATAACTGTTTTGATTTCTTCATAATCATCTTCCTTTCCTCACATATGTGATTCCTCTGCGTGTTTCCGCATCCTTGCGGATATCATCTTTCTTCTGAAATATTACGGCATTGTCATTATATCACGAGGAGCAATAAAAAACAACTGATAAAAATTACCGAAATGGAAATAATATTTTGTGTATTGTTCATAAAAAATCGCAAAAAATGCTATACAAATCCCGCTGTGCATGGTATAATGTGTAGGGTGAATGACGGAACGCGAAGGTTCCGTCCAAGAGATTTCGCATATGGCGAAACTCCCGCATGGCTTAGTCTGTGCAAATGAACAAATAATTTGCTTAACATAAAATCGGTAACTTAATTTTTATTCTGCTGCTTTCTACCGGTATGGATGCTTGGAAGAAGCTGCTTTGAATGAATCTGCAGGTTTTAGCCGAACTTTCATAAATATTGAAACAGGCAATTTGCGATACATTCTGCTTCGAATATACACCTGAAAGGCAACGTTATGAAGCTACATAAAAATATTATATGTAAAATAAAATGGTTAACCGCGGCCTTACTTTGCGCGGCGGCAATATCAGCGCTTGCTTCCTGTGCTGTGAGGCTGTCCGGAGACATCAATTCAACGCAGACTGCCGCCGCACCGTATAAGCTTGAGTTGCTTGAAGGTTATACGGATCTGTATCAAATCGATGATCTTAAGGCAGAAAGCGATCAAATTTGCATGAACTCCGAGGTTTCTGTCTGTGGTGAGCTTGTCTTGCTGACGGAGCAATATGACAGCAGCCTGCGGCTTATGCTGTTGGATTTAACGGATGGTAAGCTGATTGCGCAAAAGTCAATCCCGTCAGATCACGCATATGATATAACCGCTGTTCTCCGAGATGCCTCGACCATATTCAGCTATGACCGGGATACGGGTGACGCGGCGCTGTATGATCTGTCATTTCAGAAAATTGCGTCGTTTTCGGTTGAAGCGGACACCGCCTCTGACGTTATGCTGAAGGCCGACGGTTCCGGCTGTTACTACCTCGACACCGAATCCGGCACTTTATATGATGTAAGCTATGATGATGAAAATAAAGTTTTTACCGAACCGCTGGCCGTTAAATCATTTCATGAGAGCCATATCACCGGCGCTAAGCTCAACGGCACCCTCTCAACCAATCACGGGATTGATTATATCATTACACTGTATACAGGTGAAAATTATGACGCCTCTGTATATGCATGGAATGCCCAAACGCAGAAGCTGTCGGAAATCGGAGAAATTAATAGGGATATCTGGACAGAAGGGAAGAATATCCTCGTCGATCGAGGAGAGGAAATCTGTATTTTTTCTCCGGATACCCCCAAAGCTTACCGCTCGATCCCCAAAGAATCGGAGCGGGAGTATCTGGTTCGGGTTGAGGCCGGTCTGATTGCAACTATGGAATATATTACCGGCGCTGACAATGAAAATTCATACCGCCTGCGGCTTTATGACCAGGAAATGGGAACCATTACAGACACCGTTCTTTTGCAGGGAACAAACAGCGAACAACAATTTTACATACGCGATATTGCGCTTGTACCGAACGGTCAAGTTGTTCTTGCTGTCAACAGCAACGAAAATACTCTGTATTATTTATGGAGCAGGGACAGCGCGTCAGGCGACGGCAGCGAAAATCCTTATTCCATTGTCAGCGACGTATTAACTTCGGAAATCAGGCAGTCTGAAGAAATATATAAGCTGGCCTCAAAAATCGAGGCCGCCTATCAGGTGGGAGTGTTTTACGGCGACGACGTGGTCCGCTATTTTCCCGAATACGTAGTAGTGCCTGAAAACGACAGCGAGATCATTCTGGAAGCTTTAAAAAAGCTGGAAGAAATCCTCGGAAAATTTCCTGCCGGCTTCCTTGCAGAGCTTTTTGACGGCGTAGAGGCGAACGGATTGGATATCTATCTGTGCGGCAGCCTTCGGCCCCACACAAGCGAAGTCGGAATTGATACAGCCGCCGCCTTTACGGTGGTTTACGAAGGCCGTCAGATGATTGCTGTAGACCTTGCCTATTCCAGCATTTTGGAGAGACATCTGTCGCACGAACTCATGCATGCGATTGATAATAAAATCAGTACGCTTGTACAGCAGGAGAAGAGCGGCGGCTTTGAATTATGGTACGACATGCTGCCGGAAGGGTTTGATTATACCTACCAGTACCGCGACGAAAGCGGCAATACCATAGATACCTTCAACAGTCCGGAATACACAAGCTCCGACCCGAACAGCGCAGGTGATAAAAATAATATTTATTTCGTGGACGGTTATTCCAAAACTTATCCGACAGAGGACAGGGCGCGAATCTTTGAGAGTCTGTTCATCTCAAAAAATTCACTGTCGAGTATGTTTGAGAGCGAGAAGCTGATGACCAAAGCGCAGTATCTCTGTGCTGTAATCAGAGAGAGCTTCGTCTGTATTGATGACACCACCGACGTATGGTGGGAGCATTTGATCGAGAAAGTCGAGCTTTCCGAATTCTACGAAAAATATTCGGTTGAAGCCGTAGGCTGATACCCAATACAATGCGAAACGATAAGCTCCGTCAGAGTAACCGTATGGTTTCCCTGACGGAGCTTATTTATCTGCTTTGGCCGCAAGCGCTTTTTGCCTGCCGCGGACAGCAGTCTTTGCCGCCGGCTTTGGTCAGATCCTTTTTCGGATTTTTGTACGTACTTCCTGCATTTTTATATCCTTGCAGCGCTCACAGCGAAATTCCGGCGTTTTTTCATTGATGCGGTGATAATGAAACCATTCGGCAATTCGGTACCCCCGCCCCCGATGGCCGCAGTCCACGCACACAGCGTCGTCTCGGATTTCCCACAGAGGCTCTGTGACATTTGTTTTGAAAATGAATTTATCAACCCAAAAGAAGATGAGTCCTCCGATCAAGTTGGCGACAACGGTAGCTGCCAGTGTCGGCAATTCGTCCAGCCATATGAGAACAACAGCGAGAATAGGTGTACTGAGCTGCCAGCGTATCAGATAGAATACATACTTTTTGAACATGAAAAAGCTCCTTTATCCTGTTTTTTTGCTCAATGCTCCGTATTATCGGCGAAAATCAATTTCAGCCGTCCGCAATCCGGCAGACGATCGAAAGTCATCTGCATGTCTGTAATCAGCTTTTCATCATAAAACATGCCGGCAGCAGACAGGCAAAAGCCTTCTGCTGCCGACATCAATAGAACTCAGCCGGTTACAAGCCTTTTCTTTATGCGGCAGAATTTTTTATTACTGATCCAGCCGCTTTTCCAGCGCTTCCAGCTCCTTATACAGCGTATCCGGGACGCGTTCACCAACCAGAGCATAGAATTCCCTGATGTTCGCCGCGTCAGCCTTCCACGCCTCTTTGTCGATAGACAACAGATCGCGAACCGTATCCAACGTAATATCAAGGCCGTCCAGTTCAATATCCTCCGCCTTGGGCACATAACCGATCGGTGTTTCCACAGCGTCTACTTTACCGTTGCAGCGGTTGAGAATCCACATCAGGACACGCATATTGTCACCGAAGCCGGGCCAGATAAAGTGGCCCTCGTCGTCTGTGCGGAACCAGTTGACGTGGAAAATTTTCGGAGGGTTCGGGATCTTTTTACCCATTTCCAGCCAGTGTGTGAAGTAATCGCCCATGTTGTAGCCGACAAACGGCCGCATTGCCATCGGATCACGGCGGACAACACCCACAGCGCCTGCGGCGGCGGCCGTCGTTTCGGACGCCATTATGGAACCGACAAAGGTTCCGTGCTGCCAGCCGAAGGATTCGTATACCAGCGGCGCGGTTTTGGCGCGTCTGCCTCCGAAAATGATTGCGGAAAGCGGCACGCCCTTGGGATTATTGAATTCCGGCGATATGCAGGGACAATTGGCCGCCATTGCGGTAAAGCGGGAGTTTGGATGCGCGCCGTATGTGCTCTTGTCCTTTTTGTCAAACTTGGAAGCGTCCCACGGATTTCCTTTCCAGTCAATTGCATTCTTCGGCGGATTGTTGTCCAGACCTTCCCACCAAACGGTGTTGTTGTCGAGATCATGCACAACATTTGTAAAAATTGTGTTCTTTCGCGTAGTTGCAAGCGCGTTCGGGTTTGAGCTCTCGTTTGTACCGGGCGCAACGCCGAAGAAGCCGTTCTCCGGATTGGCCGCCCACAGTCTTCCGTCCTCGCCGATACGGATCCATGCGATATCGTCGCCAACGCACCAGACTTTGTATCCCTTTTTCTTGTACAGCTCCGGCGGAATCAGCATAGCAAGATTCGTCTTGCCGCACGCGGACGGAAAAGCTGCGGAAATGTACTGGATGTTTCCGTCGGGATCCTCAATGCCGAGAATCAGCATGTGCTCAGCCATCCAGCCCTCTTTTTTGCCGAGATAGGAGGCAATGCGGAGCGCGAAGCACTTCTTGCCCAGCAGAACGTTTCCGCCGTAGCCGGAATTGACGGACCAGATTGTGTTGTCCTCCGGAAAGTGGCAGATATAGCGGTTGTTTTCGTCAATCTGTGCCTTAGAGTGCAGGCCTTTTACAAAATCCGCATTGTCGCCGAGTGCGTCGATAACGTCTTTGCCTACACGAGTCATAATAGCCATGTTCAGAACAACATAGATCGAGTCTGTCAGCTCAATGCCGATTTTGGCGAACTCCGATCCCACAACACCCATGGAATAGGGAATGACATACATGGTTCTCCCCTTCATGGAGCCGGTGAACAGCTTGGAAAGCTTTTCATAGCATTCCGAGGGCGCCATCCAGTGATTGATATTTCCCGCATCCTCTTTCTTTGTTGTACAGATAAATGTTCGATCCTCCACACGTGCAACGTCATTTACCGCTGTTCTGTGAAGATAGCAGCCGGGAAGCAGCTCCTGGTTCAGTTTTTCTATTTCTCCGGTGGTGCAGGCTTCTGCTCTGAGCGCCTCCAGCTGAGCTTCGCTGCCGTCGATCCAGACGATACGGTCCGGCTGCGTCATTTTTGCCATTTCGTCAATCCAGCTTAGTACTTGCTTGTTATTTGTCATAGCAATTCCATCCTTTCCAGAAGTCCGGAAGCCTTTTTCTTACATGCTGGGTTTTGGCGCTGCATAGAAAGTCAAGGCTCAATATGAAAAAACATTTTTCCAATCCGGCTCTCCTTTACCGCATCATGATTTCATTTTCATTACATCCGGTACTGATATTTATATATATCTAACCTCTATTATACCGCTTCAGAATCATTTTTGCAAGTGGTTTGAAACGAAATTTCAATTATTTAACAATATATACATATATAAACCAAAAATGCAAGTCATTGTCAAGAGGACTGCATTTTTGCCAGAATAATCATGCAAAGAGCAGGCATCCCATCTGACGGTAGTGTTCAATAATCTCATCACACTGCTCGATGCTGATTTTAAATTCTTTCGCAATGCATTCCTTGCACATAAAAGCTGTTGCGCCGCGGTTCACCAGCTTTTTATGCAAACCGATCTCGTCGCGCGACAAGCCTGCGCCGCATCGGGTACAGAACTCTTCGGACATCTGCGTGCCCTCCTTTGGGATAGATACTATTATTGCCGTTAAAAAATCCGTTTTTGTGTTTTCAGTATCATTATGAAAACAAATACAGAAAACGTCCCCCGCCGTCTATTTCTGACCGGACGGGGAACGTCTTATTTGTATACAGGCATGAAGTGTTGTCCGCAAATCACAAAGCTTTGGTTGCCCGCCGTTTCGCGGTGTGTTGGAGTCTGAATTTTTTCAGATCTTCACGAACCTTGCGCGGTACAGCACGCAGTCATGCGGCTGCGTATCCTCCGGCATCTCGAAATAATCCGAGATCGGCCCGATTTCCTCTCCTGTAAACAAATTGGTTAACTTGAGGCCGTAGCCGCAGTTCGGATCGATTCCGAAATCATCCATCAAAAAAACCGGCTTGCGCGTCCCGCTGTCCCCGAAGTTAAACAGGCCGATAATTGACTCGTTGTTGGAGAGGTGACGCATGAAAGCTTTGTAATCGCTGTTCCACGGGTTGGCATTGAGAGTAATAATTCCTCTAGCCTCCGGATCCTGATTGATGCGGATGAGCTCTTTGTTGGTTACAAGCTCTAATGTTTCATCATTCATGCTGCGGATATCGCAACCCAGCATCAGAGGCGTGCCAAAAAGACACCATAACGCAAACTGTGATTTGTATTCCACAGAGGAGCAGCCGCCCGCAGCAACATTTCCTTTGCCATACATGCCGACCGTCAGCATGTCCATGTCATTGAAGCAGTACGGACCGGAGTGGCAGAACAGATCCTTCTGGCTCATGGCGATATCTGTAAACGATTTGAAATTGTCGCAGATGTCGCCGGTAGAACGGTACATATGGGCGCCGTAGGCGCGCGCCCACTTCCAGACATCATCACTTCCCCAGTTACACATGGAAAACAGGATTTCTCTGCCGGTCGCCTTGAGCGCTATGCCCATCTTGCGGTACAGCATTGGACCGTTTGAATAATAGGACCTACAGCAGAAATCATATTTCAGAAAATCCACGCCGATTTCTGCAAATGTTTCCGCATCCAGAAATTCATGCTTATAGCTTCCCGGATATCCGGCACAGGTGCGCATCCCTGCACAGGTATACATGCCGAATTTCAGGCCCTTGCTGTGGACATAATCCGCAACGGCCTTCATACCGTCGGGAAATTTTTTGCGATCCGCGACGATTTTTTTAGTTTGCGGGTCGCGTTCTCTCTCCGACCAGCAGTCGTCGATGACGAGGTATTCATATCCCGCGTCGAGCAGGCCCTGTTCGACCATGGCATCCGCCGTCTCGCGAATCACCCGATCATTTATATCAGGACCGAAAGTATTCCATGTATTAAAGCCCATAGGCGGTGTTTTGGCTATCATTGTATTATGTAATCCTTTCTTCGGATTTCCGTTTCTGAAGGAACCTCCTGCTCAGAGATCATCCGGACAGCGGACGCCCCGCTTACCGGTTTTCCACGGGGCGGTAAGTATCCCCTGACGCGTTCCAGGCAGATTTTCCGGTCCTTCTGAGTCCATCCTGTAACGGTTTTACATTTTCACAAATTTCACGCGATACATTTCACAGTCGTGCGGTGCAATCTCTTTGCCCTCGTAGTAATCCTTGTACGGGCCGAATTCTTCTCCTGTAAAGATATCCTTCAGAATGATGCCGTAACCGCAGCGGGCGTCCAGACCAAGCTCGTCTGCGAGGGAAATCATCGTTCTTCCCGCTGAGTCTCCAAAGTTGAAAATACCGAGCACCGCCTCATTGTTGGACAAATGGCGGAAATAAACATTGAGATGCCAAACATTCAGCGGTATGACGCCTCTGCACTCCGGATCCTGATTGATTTTAATCAGTTCCTTGTTGGTGACGAGCTTTTTGGTTGCCTCCGTCATGCTGCGGACATCGCCGCCCAGCATCAAAGGCGTTCCGAACAGACACCAAAGGGCGAATTCCGTTTTATATTCCGTATCGTTGCAGCCGCCGGCGGCTACGTTGCCCTTGCCATACATCCCGACCGTCAGCATGTCCATATCGTTGAAGCAGAACGGGCCGGAATAGCAGAATTCCTTTTCCTGACTTCGCGCGATATTGACAAAAGACTGGAAATTATCCGCAATATCACCAGTCGAGCGGTACATGTGAGCGCCGTAAGCCCGCGCCCATTTGCCCACCTCGTCGCTGCCCCAGTTGCAGGCGGAGTAGAGAATATCGCGGCCGGTAGCGCGCAGCGCGTTCCCCATTTTGCGGTACAGCATCGGGCCGTTTGCAAGCGGCGTTTTATAGCAGAAGTCGTATTTCAGAAAATCCACGCCGATATCGGCAAACGTCTGTGCATCGAGAAATTCGTGATCATAGCTGCCCGGATAGTTTGCGCAGGTACGCACGCCGGCGCAGGAATACATACCGAACTTCAATCCCTTGCTGTGAACATAATCCGCAACGGCCTTCATGCCGTCCGGAAATTTGTTGTGATCTGCCACAATTTTATCGGTAATAGGATCGCGGTCGTGCTCGGACCAGCAGTCGTCAATGACGAGATACTCATATCCCGCGTCAAGCAGGCCCTGCTCGACCATAGCGTCCGCCGTTTCGCGAACCATTTTGTCGTTGATGTTGGCCCCAAAGGTATTCCATGTGTTAAAGCCCATAGGTGGTGTTTGTGCTGTCATACATTCGCCTCATTTCTTTTATTATTCCATCGGCCATGCCGACGGGAAAATGCGTGTACAGTATATCATCAAGTTCCGGAAAATGCAAGTATATTTTTAAATATCACGGCAACTTTTTTCGGTTTCCGGTATCTGTTTAAATTTATGCCTTTTCAGAGATACCGCAGCGACGGCAGACGTCTGTTATCTAAAAATGACCGTTGCTGTGTCCGGTGAGAATAACTGCCTATTGACAATTTAACCGGGGAAATGGTTCCTGCGTTCCATTAGCCGAAACAACGCCGCGCATGTACAGTTCGCTCCTTGAGCGTTTTCATTCAAGCTCTGACTGTCGGCAGTGCCTTTATCTTTTTTCTATAGGTTTAATCTTATAGAAAATCCTGCCGAAAACCCAAAAGCTTCGGCAGGATGCCCGGTATGTTTCTTGCACATGTGCAATGTTCAGTTCACGCGTCCAAAAGGCTTTCCAATGCTTTCTTAGGCTGAAAGCCGACCGATTTTGTCACCAGCTCGCCTGCCTTGAAAACCAGGAGCGTAGGAACACTCATGATGCCGAACTGCTCTGCCAGTTCTGTGCATTCGTCGATATTTACCTTACCCACCGTAATTTCGGGATGCTCCTCCGCTAACTGCTCCACAACAGGAGACAGCATTCTGCAGGGGCCGCACCATTCCGCCCAAAAATCTACCAGAACGGTGTTTTCTGACTCCGTCACGGTTTTCTGAAAATTGTTTTGATTCAGTGTTATAACAGCCATTTTTTCCTCCTATATTTCTGCATTTTACTGTGTTGAAAACACTCTATATACTTGATGCTTTATTTTTTGACTGCGCTTCATAAGGGACGCAAGCTGCCGAATTTCAGCACGGCATTTGTTTAAGCCTGCCCCTATATTCAGTGTTTTTTACTTTCTGAACTCCCCTTAAAGCTTTCTCTCATTATGCCCATTATGATATGAAATTACTTACTTCCGCATAAAATTATAGTAGCTAAAAATATTTGTCAGTCCTTATCCTTATTCAAAAGCAGCCTCAGGTGTTCTCTGATTTTACCGGATGCCTCCTTGTATTTGGTGGAGGTAAAGCGCGGAAAATCGGTAAACAAATGCTTCTCAAACCGGGAAAGACGTTCGATCACTGCCTGACACGCGCCGTTCAGCTTTTTATAGCCCGTCGTTTTTTCAGGCTGGATATTGGCCAAAAAGCGCTGGATATCCCTCAGCTTTTTATTGAAAGTCGAAAGCTTTGCGACGGAAAAAATCAAATCGGCGAGGAATACGGCGGCATACAGAACCGAAATCCATATTCTGACAGACGCGTCGATTCCGACCGTTGCTTCTCGGCAGACCGGATGCAGAAATTTGACCAGGACTACGGCGAACAGTCCAAATACCCCTGCGCCCAGCAGACATATGCGGCCGTGGAGATTAAACCTCATATGGCTGTAATCCCACCAGCGAGCATGAAAGAGCGCCTCCAAGAGCCATGAGGTGATATACTCCAGTACGCAGGCCGCGGCAGCACCTGCGGCGAACAAAAGAAGGGAATTTTCAATACGGCCGAGGAGCAGGATATCAAGCAGGGCGCCAAAGCCGTATATCGGGCAGTACGGTCCGCAGAGAAATCCCCGTTTGACAAGCTTTCGCTGATTGATTGAGCAGATAATCGTTTCATATATCCAGCCGACCGCACTGTATGCGGCAAACAACAAAATCCCGTCAAACCATGCCATAACGGCCCCCATTTCTTTGTCCCGCCGCAGCACGGAGACCTCCGCGCTGTATGACAGAGGAAGATGCGTAAGCATCCCGGCTGAAAGTTTCATACAGTGAACAGCACTTGTCCATGATACAGACAATAGCGCTTTCTCTGTATCTCGGCGGAACCGGAACAAGAGGAAACATGTGCCGAGCTATGATATTCCGTTCCACTCTGTTCAGCTCAAAATCCCGCGCCGCGTTATTCAGCGCTGCAGACGGATGGCTGAAGCCGTGGAATCTGTGGCCGCTGCCGTTTTCGTGCCAGTCATACAGAAAATAATCATGGAGCAGGGCTCCCCTCACAAGACTGGACTGATCGCACGGTATCTGCAAATATTCAGTAAGCAAAAAGCTGTAATACGCCACCGCCAGACAGTGCGTCAGACAGGTTGTGCTGCCATGCTGTATAAAGCGTGACATCACGCGCAGCCGGTCGTCACGCAGAAGGGGTGTAGCCAGTTTCAAAAATTTTATTATTTCGTCTGCCTTAACCAGCATGCTTCTGCCCGCGCCCGGCAAAACAGGGCATCCTTTCCCGTAAGTTTGAAGCCTTTTTATATGCCAGACCTCCGTTTTTTAAAACCGTTTCTTTTATTATGGATCTGTTAGCACTGTGTGTTAATATCGATAAATCGGAAGGTTACTTGTTCAATCTTTTCCTGACACTCACTGCATTCTCTGTCGTGTATAGAAATAACACCGCCGCATTTTGCACATGTATACATTTCTTTCTGCTTCTCTATAAATACGTTCAATCCATGCTGGCGAATAAACTCACTATTTTCCATGAGGCTTGCTTAATACCTCTTGTTGTAGCTTTTTCAAGATTTTTTATCAGCTCACATGGATAGTCTGAACACGCAAAGCAATAGGATAGTCCTTTATCTTTCATACATTCTTTTATGTGACATTTACGACAATGTTCGGGCTTCCCTTTATCACTGTTCAAACACCCGGCACATGGTTTTTTATGGTAACAATGTCTATAGCAAACTTTGCAATTCATTCCACAAGGGGCAATCATTATGGTATCTATATTCTCCGTTGGCATTTTCATAGTCCATTACCCCATCGGAACTTCAACTCTCCGATAAATGCAGATTTGCCGCGCTGTTCGGCCTCTTGATAACCCAAACCTGCATGATATATACATCAATACAGACAGTTAACAAATCTATATTATAAATGCAAACGCACAGAAATGCAACGGCAAACAGAGGCATTTTCGAAGTTTTATGACAGGAATGCAAGCATTCTGCCTTCACTGCCGCAGGAAATACCCTAACTGACGGAACATTTGCGTTCCGTCAGTCAAGATTTTGCCACTAAAGCGCCGAAATTTGAACCCGGATTGAATTGTGTACAAATGGAGTTTCAACGTGCAAGCGCTGGAAGCTTTTAGGCGGAAGACTGAGCAAACTCAATTTCCGCGTTTGGTAAATGCGCACGATTTCCTGAAAAATCGCCTGATTTTATTAAAATTCTTTTTCTTCTCCGCTGTCGGAAGCGACTCGTCTATAACCCACGGCAGTCTGATGTTGAATACAGATATCACAAAATAGTTTTGAGATTTCTCCTCGCCCGGGACGCATCCCTTCTCTATTTCCAGGATGCAGAGGCAGGCCGTCGTTGATATCAAGCTGATATTTCCCCGAGGATACCATGGCCCCGCAAACCGTATATGCCGCGAAAAGATAATTCATCGAATCATCGGCATCGCCCCAGCCAAGCTCGTCAGGTCTGGTGATGTCAACACCGAATTCGCAAAGGAAAGCGTCGAGCTTCTTCAGCCGGCTTTTTACCGCTGCATAATAATTGCGGCAGGCAGGACAATCGCAGCACGAATGCTTCAGATAATAATCTCTGGTTTTCTCCGCGTCAACAGAAAAAATATGGTCATCCATTTGCAGGGTTACCATCATCCCACCGCCTTTCTATGTGTTTTGCAGCCAACCATTTGCTGTTGATGCACCGGATGCTTCCTATCAGACAGGGAAGTCCGCCGGTTTATCAAATATAGCCTGAGTCCATTTGAATTTCTTTGCTTTCCGTACAGTCACTGCCGTAGTACGCCTCATGAATTGCTTCGGAAATTTCATTTCTTGCATCGCCCCATCCGCAGTTTGACAGCAGAATGATGTCAAAATCGTCTCCGGGAAGCTGTACATGCAGCGTTCTGAAGCCTAAATGTCCGCCGTTATGGGTTATGCGCGTTTTGCCATGCCAGTCGCTTACCGTGCATCCCATTCCCATTCCGCTTATCGGAGACGGTGTCAGCGCCTCCCTCCACGTATCTTCCTTCAGCAGCAATCTGTTTTTGATTGCCTTGTTGAGACAATACACATCATCAACCGTGCCCAGAATGTCTCCGGCGCCGAACATCCAGTCCGATCCCCTCTCTATATGAAAGATTTTCCCTTCATACAGCGCATAACCCTTCACACGGTTCTGTACAGCAGGATTTTCACCGTCAATCTGTGCTGTATTCATGCCGAGCGGATCGAAAATTTCCTTTTTCATATATGCGGCATACGGCATGCCCGACACATTTTCAATGATCAAAGCACAAAGATTAAAATTGATATTCGCATACATAGAGCCGGTTCCCGGCTTGAAAAGCAGGGGATACGCTGTCAGATACTTTACATGCTCCCGTATTTTTTCAGGCAGCCCCGGAGCATACTTTTCGCAAAACTCCTTAGTTTGCTCAAAATCCGGCAATCCGCTTGTGTGATGCAGCATCTGCCGAATGGTAACGCCGCTGTCAAAACCGCTAGCCTCCGGTACGTATTCGCCGGGGTGCTTATCGAGGTCCACTTCATTTTTATCCTTCAGCTTCAACAGGCCCAACGCGCAGAAGGGCTTTGACAGAGAATAGAGCGTAAACACAGAGGATCCGTTTAATGGAAGGTTTTTCTCGCGGTCCGCCTGTCCGATGAAGCGCTGATAAAGGATTTCGTCGTTTTTCGTAACACGGAGTGAGCCGGAAAAATAAGCTTTTTCGCAATACTCAGAAAGAAATTGATCCATTTTTTGTTGGAATACTGTTTGCATAAATGAAGCCTCCCGAAATAAAATAAATATAACAGGTATCGCTGTGTCTGTTTACGAATAAAATTTCTATTATACAGCTTTTAGCATTTAACAATTTTCAGGGAATGCGCGTCTGAACAGATATAAAAAACGAGCAGCGCTGTAACCGTATTTAGCGGTTGGTAAACTTTTTTGCTATATCAAATAAATATTCATAATTCACACGTTCAAACGATGTTGTATCTACTGTAATGATTTGTTCGATATCCGCTCCCTCAAGGCTGAACTTATCGTGCATTACCGTTTTAAATCCTTCTCTGTTTCCTGCTGATTTGTGTATCCAATGACGTTCGTTATGCCTTTTTGAATATCTGTCAAACAAGACATCAAGGTTTCCCGTAAACCTGAATAAAAGACATTCGGCATTATATTTTTCGGCGAGAATTTTTATTTTTTCAATTTCAAATAATTTAAAATTGCTTTCCAGAATACACGCATTTCCGGACTGTAAAATACATTCAGTTATATGGTACATAAGCAAAAAAGCTGCAGAACTGCCTTTTTGGAAAACTTCACTGCTTGCTGATCCGAAACTGTCTCCGAGGGTTTCTTTTATAGTGTCTTTGTGAAAACAGGGGACATTCAATTCTTTTGATAATCTATTTGAAAACGTAGACTTTCCTGTTGCACAATATCCGCCGACTAAAATAATTTTATTTTTCACAGGTTATTACCCCCTATTGCTTTACATAACATTGACGGAGGAGCTAAGCATGCGTTTAATCTCAAAACAAACAAAAGAGCGTTTGATGTATGCAGTCGAAAGAGCGCCTTTGTGACGATTATATCAAAAGATTGCCGGAAAGTCAACGAAGAAACGGGAAAACGGGTGAAATGTCGGCTTTGCCGACGCACAGCGGAAACTCCTCTGTAGAGCTGTGATGCAGCGAAACCAATATAAATTTTTATGCATTTGATAACAATACTATTTATTATAGTAAAGTGCCCAGCCGATACCGAATTTATCTTCAACAAGTCCTAGCTTTGTTGCCCAAGGAAACGGCCCTTCAAGTGAATAGCTTTTGCTTTCTTCTATTAAAACGCTATACGCTCTACTAAATTCATTTTCATCGGTAAAACGAATTTCACAACATATTGGATCTTTTAACCCTTTACCGATAGCTGCTCCTGGTCCAATCAGGATCTCAAGTCCATAAATATCTATCATGATGTGGATATCATCGCCGTCAGGAGGTGTTCCCTCATAAGTTTTAATGGCGTTAAAGGCTCGTTGATATAATGTAAACATAGCAATTCTTTCATCGTTCGTAAGACTCAAATTGAAAGACAGCGTAAATTTGGCCGGTTTTGACATTTCTATTCCTCCATAGCAAAATGAAATACCTTAATAACGGTTTTTGTCCGATTTTCGTGGGCATATAAATGCTCTATATAGAAAAAAACTGCCGAAAAATCAATTTCGACAGGTTTTGATAATGGTGGGGGAAGGTGGATTCGAACCACCGAAGCATGACGCAACAGATTTACAGTCTGCCCCCTTTGGCCGCTCGGGAATTCCCCCACACATGATTGCCCTAAATCAACGGGCTGGAGCTGGTGATCGGAGTCGAACCAACAACCTGCTGATTACAAATCAGCTGCTCTGCCATTGAGCCACACCAGCGTGATATACAGCTTTTATAGCATACCACAAAGTGCGATGTTTGTCAAGAGGTTTATCGTTTTTTTTTTTGCCGATTTTTCGTCATTGGGCACTGAATGCCGCACGTTTGCGTGCCAATGCAGATATTCCGCTGAGGAAACTATTTTACCCCAAATTTCCATATCAGAAATAAAATGCAGAAAGAGACGATTGTAAGTATCCATACGCCGGCCAGCAGGCTGCGTTTTCTCGTTTTATGCCGGCACCAATAAAACGCACAGAGGACACCGGTTCCGCCGCCTAAAAATGAGAGAATCAGAAAAACGCGTTCCCTTGTGCGCCACAGACTGCGTTTAGCCTTGTATTTATCGTATGCGGTGATACAGAAGGAAATGAAATTGAGAAGAATAAAGGAAATAAGTACCGGTATGATTTTCACAGTGCAGAAACACCTTTCTCAAGCTTAAGGTAACCTGCAGAAACACTTTGTTCCGCATCCTTCAGAACACAACGCGGGTCAGCCGATTCGAGATTTTCTGCGACAACATCGAGCAGCGCGCACGGCGTTACGACTCCGCTTACCAGCTTCTCAAACAGCGCAACGGCATCATCCTCGTTTCGTGATACATCGTAAATATAACTCTCCTCCGTAATGACGGCGCACTCTATTTTTGAAATCATAAGTGAATATACGGTATCCAATGATCGATTTTCCTTAGCTGTCAGCCACTCCGTAGTCTCGATCAGACGGTAACACAGTACAAATGACGCGGCAGCCGGCGCTGTTTGAGAAACAGTTTCCGGAAGATAAATCGGAACATGTCTCCGTATCATCCTGCAGCCACCCATTTGACAAAACGTGTGTTTTTCCGCGCTTAAATACAAATTTCCCACGCTCCTTGATAGAGTTTGCAGAAAAATTCCCAACAAAAAGCCGCACAGATTCCACCGGCTGCCGGTTGCCTGTCTGCGATACTCATTTTATCACAGATTTTCGTAAAAGAAAAGAAAAACTGTCAGCCCAAATCCCCGCGGAACTTTACCGGTGCGACAAAATTTACGGTTTTTATATGCGATATCCCACAGGTGCCGTCGAAATTCCACAGCATTTGATGGATTGGGCGATGAAATATTTTCCATATCTTACATAAATTTCAGCATGCAATTCCCCACTTGATATGGTATAATAACCGTAGAAAGCCTTGCTTCGCAAGTCATTAGAGGCTTCGCCTCCCTGCGCTATGCGCATCTGCAGTATTGACGGCTTTACAAAAATGCCCTTGCAAGCAAGCATTTTTGATTCATGGTAAAATGTGTATGGCATAAGCTCGTATCCCTGCAGGGCCATGTGTAATGTTCCGCGGATTTCGTCTGACTGAGTTTTGCTCAGTTAACATAGCTTGGTCATCAGTCTAAGAGACTTCAACGCTTACCAAGAAACATCCTTATATGATAATCAGAACCGAGTTCAGACTTAACAGCATGAGAGACGCCGCGTATTCCGGTACTGCTGATACGGAATCGATGCTCAGAAAACAAATTTGTTAGAAAGGATGAGGCAACATGCGCACCATTCGCAAAAAGCTTTGCTTTGCGGCAAATGGAATACATAAATTTACTGCTGCCATATTAGCAGTTCTTCTGCCGGTCATTGCCTGCATGATGCTTGCAGAATTTATTAAAATTTACGAGGCGCCAAAGGAGCTGCTCGCCGTGGCGTTCCCTGTGTTTTCCGAGACGATGGAGCTTCTGATGCTTTCTCTTGCCTTGACCTTTGGCGGCGCATTTCTATTGGAAATCGCTATGCGCCGGGATTTTTGTAAAAAAGACGGAGAATGATTTAACATACGTAAAAGAGCAAAGTGCTGCTGCACAAACAGCCGCACTTTGTTTATTTTTACATTTCATTACAGATTTCAAAAATGAGTTCTGTGTCCTGCATATTGGTACTTGGTCTGTTTCAATCGCTTACTGTGGAGGAATCCAATTCTTCATACAGCTCTTTGCTTTCGCTCAGTTCATATAAGTGGAGTATAAATTCAGATACTGTGATGAATTCCCTCTCGTTTCTAAAGAGGCATACGAAAGAAAGATCTGCATTGGCTCGGCATGCTTATTTTTCACAGTATTTGGAGATATATTCCTCCATACGCCCGCGCCGTTCGTCATTCAGCCAGACCGTTCCGTCTATTTCACGTCCGTACAGATATTCAATAATTTCACGGACTGTTACGATCGCATGTACCTTGATTCCATAGGTTTCAAACAGCTCAACTCTCGCCGTTCTGCCTCCCGGCCCAACCTCCATCCGATCAACGGAGATAACCATATCTGTTACCTGCAGATCCGCCGCCGCCTTTAACTGCGGCATCACTTCCCGGACAGCCGCTCCCGACGTAACCACATCCTCTATTAAAATTACACGGTCTCCGTCCTTCAGCTTCGCCCCCACAAAATTACCGCCCTCGCCGTGATCTTTCTCTTCCTTGCGGTTAAAGCAGAAAGGCTTGTCGATGCCGTACAGGCGGTGAAGAGCGCCGGCTGCTGCTGTCACCAGCGGAATTCCCTTGTAAGCCGGTCCGAACAGAACGTCATAATCGCCGTCTACTGTCTCTTTCAGACACGCTGCGTACGCCTCGCCCAGTTCGCTTATCTGCCTGCCGGTTCGGAAATTTCCGGTATTGATAAAATACGGACTTTGTCTGCCGCTTTTCGTCGTAAACTCGCCGAAACGCAGCACCTCCGCCCGTATGATTCCATGAATAAAATCAATTTTATACTGCTCCATTTAATTGAACCCCTCTCAAGATCACTGTCAGGTGAATGTCTTTGCCGCATGACGTGCGCCGACTCCTGTTTGTGGAGGCCGTCATACGGAGACAACCGTGCGCATATACATAAAACACCAAAGCTCTGCCGGCAATGTAAACAGAGCCGCTCCACCCTGATGCCCCTCAGCTTCTGCCGAGCTTATCACAGCATTTCTTGCATACCAGCTTGCCGTGAAACATCACAACATCATCGGCATTCCCGCAGAAAATGCAGGACGGCACATATTTTTTTAGCACTATTCGATCCTCGTCTGTAAAAATTTCAACGGAGTCCCTTGGGCCGATATCCATGACCTTGCGGATTTCGATCGGCAGTACAATTCTTCCCAGCTCATCGATTCTTTTCACCATTCCTGTGGATTTCATGTTTTACGACCTTTCATTTCTGTTTAAATTTTTGATAAACTTTCGAATGCAAGCTCCGGCTTTCCGATAAGATTCCGTTTTACTTTTTAGTCAAATCATTCACTGATTTTCCGGTGTCTTTCAACTTATTCCTTCGTAGTATGCCATATTTTGACAATTTTGTCAACTGAATACAGGCATATTCATAAAAATTTCACATATATTGCATGCTTTTTGGCGGTTTTGATGAAATATTGATGGAATTTATTTTTATTATCATCATTTTGTCAAAATTTCAACAGTTATATCCAAGTAGTGCTTTCTTTTGTTACCGTTCACCGCCTTTTGGTACCGCTATCAACAGTTTTATAGCTTTTGCAGTGAAATGATTTTTCTGTGATAAATCACTGACTGTTATAAATTTCATCAAACATGTCTGAAAGACTCCCCTATCAGGATTTTTATCAACGAACAAATTAACGTTTGCCCCGGAGGAATGTATGCTTGGAAAAATATTCGGCGCCTTTTGCGTCATTGCGTGTCTGACTTCCATATTTACAGGAAACACCGCTGCTCTCGGTGATGCTGTGTTTTCGGGCGCGGACAGTGCGGTTAAACTGATTTTTTCTCTTGTCGGAATGATGTGCCTGTGGTGCGGCATTCTGCGCGTTCTGGAAGAAGCAGGCGTCACGGAAAAGCTGGCGAAGCTGCTGTCGCCGCTCATGCGGATTATGTTTCCGGATGCTTATAAAAAACAAAAGGGGATCCGTGAAATATCAGCCAGCATCAGCGCCAACCTGCTCGGCATCGGCAATGCGGCCACACCGCTCGGCATCCGCGCCATGGAGGAGCTGGACCGGGGAAACCCCGTTCCGGGGACCGCCACGGACGATATGACTACTTTTGTTGTTCTCAATACCGCGTCTTTCAGCATCCTTCCGACAACGCTGCTGACCATGCGCCGCACCGCCGGTTCTGTCAACCCTTTTGCCATAATGCCGGCTGTCTGGCTGTGCTCTCTCTGCGGCGCGATTCTCGCCGTGCTTTTGGCACGGACACTGCGCTTGTTTTATCCCGTCAGCCGTACTGCCGCAAAGGCAGCGGTGCCTGCATCTCGCTCCGGAAAGAGGAACAATGCGTAAAACGGACATTTTTTCACCGTTATTTTTTCTCTGTTCTGCGTTTTTATACCATTTCTTTCTGCCTCATGAGTGTTCGTTCATCGGTTTCGATTTCCTTGTGAGTTTCATAAAAAAGCACGCCGCTTCGCTGCTCCGGGCTGCAGCGCTTGTCCCTTGCGATTCCGGCGGGCGCGTACTTTTCTTTGTACAATAGGCGTTTATTTCCCTTTAACGGTTATTCGTAAAGGAGTTGTTGATATTGTCTCTTGATTCTGCGGTTTCCTATGTGCTGCCGCTTCTGTTTCTCGGCTTCGGCGCCCTTCTTTTGTTCTCAAAAGCGCAATATTTTGAAGCCTTTCTTTGCGGCGCGCGCGATGGTCTGAAAACCGCTGTTCAGCTTCTCCCAACCCTTTTAGCACTCATCGTCGGCGTAGCCATGCTGCGTGCGTCCGGCGCTCTTGAGCTTCTTGCCGACGCGCTGACGCCGCTGTGCGAACGCATCGGGCTGCCGGCGGATCTTGTTCCTCTGATACTGGTCAGGCCGGTATCCGGCAGCGCTTCAACGGCTGTTCTGAATGGTATTTTTACCGACTGCGGCCCGGACAGTCTAAGCGGTCTTATGGCTTCCGTCATGCTCGGTTCCTCTGAAACCATGATATATGTAACGTCGGTTTATTACGGAGCCGTCGGCATCCGCCGCACCCGTCACACACTGCTTTGTGCCGGTATTGTTATGGTTTTCAGCATCTTTTTTTCTGTGCTTCTCTGCCGTATTCTCTTTTAGTAGCTGCTCCTTCACTCCTGTAAAGCTCCGTTTTCCTAAAGCTTTGTTTGGTCCGGCCTTCTGTCTGTATACGGCAGGGGCTTTTCCTGTATGGTTTTCTAAAAATATTTTCCATGTTTGTTGCATAATTTTGATTCTTTCGTTAAAAATAAAAGCGAGATCACCATGCAGAGAGAGGATGATGCCCATGAAGGATCTTGATAACAAAAACAAAGCGCCGGAGAATAACAGGGCAATGGATGCTGTCAGCGCATACAGAGACACAGGGCGGGAAACCGATCCGCTCGGCATGTATACCGGTGTGACGGCAGATACGCCGCAGCAGCATATACAAGCCGTAGCCCGGGCGGATCAGGCAGTCGCTAACGGCAAGAAGTTTTATCGCCCGCAGCCCCCTGTCGCTCCCCATCTCGAAGCAAATAAAAAAGAGATGCGTTCTGCTGAGCGGCCGGTTCAGGACGCTGACGATCTATAAATAAAGACCTATGTCACCCCGCAGGACAGCCGAATGCCCGCTCAGGACTTCTTCAGACCTTTAAGACACGGCTTTTCTTTCCATCACCGCAGAAAATAAAGCGTCCCCTGTTTTTTAACGGGGGACGCTATTTTATTTTTTACATCGTTGGTCGAGACCGTTTCATTTCCTTTACCGTCGCTTTGTCAATCTTTGCTGTCTGATGGGGCTGACGGAGACGGCGCAGCGCCGGTCAAATCATCAGATTTTCGTTTTTTCTCCAACGCCCATATATGAGGATCCCTTCTGAAAACCAAGCAGGTTATAATACCTGTTAACGCGAGAGCAAAAAAGAGCAGTGCCGCTCCCGAGCCTTTTCCTTCTCCAAACAGCAGAACCGTGATATGCCCCGCATTCTGTGAAGCCATAAAGGGTTCAAACACCTTGTCGACCAGAATGCCTCCGAGAAAATAACCTATTGGTATCGTAAAAAACTGCAGTGTATTCCTTGCCGAGAAAACGCGGCCCTGCATCGTTATCGGAATAGAATCCCGAAACAGCACGTCCATATTCGCGTTCATTATCGGAATACAAATCCAGCCCAGAACTGCGCCTGTGCACCAAGCGGGAACCGAACGCCCGAAAGCCAGAAAAAAGTTTTCCGTGCCCATGGAGACCAGCAGCGTGTTGCAAATGACCTTTACCCGGCTTCCGGGAGCCGGCAGCACGGAGGTGATTATACTTCCGGCGAGCAGCGCGATCCCCGTAGCCGTATTGACAATACCCAGCGCTGCCTCACCACCGCCCTCTCTCGAAAGCAGCATAGCGGGCAGGGCTGCGTTGTATACCGAAGCCGTCAGGTTGATGGCTGATAAAAACAATATCAGGTCTAAAATACCCCTGTTGTCCCTAAGGTACCGAAGGCCCGCTCCAGCCGACTGCCATACGGTTCCTTCTTGCTCTTGATCACTGCTTTTTTCTTTCTCATAGGTTTCCGGTATTTTAACAAAAAACAGGAGAGAGAGAAATGCGGCGGCAAATGTCGCCAAATCGAAGAGGAGTACCGCTTGCACGCCGGATACAGCAAGAATTGCCGCGGCAGCGGAGGGCGTCAGAATACTCACAAGCGAATTCGAGAACGAGCGCATTCCGCTGATCCTCTGATAATGCTTCTTCGGTGTCAGAATACTGATCGTGACGTCAGAGGCAGGCTGCTGAACGGTGTTCATCAGTCCGTTCAAAGCGTTTAATGCATACAGATGCCAAATCTCCAGATTTCCCACTCGAAGCAGAATCAAAACCATAACCGTACACAGCGCGGCAAAGCTGTCGCAAATAAGCAGGGTTGTTTTTTTATTCCAGGTATCGCTCAGCGCGCCCGCAAAAATGCTCATCATCACATATGGCGCGTAGGAACATACGGACAGCAGCGCTGTTGTCAGTGCGGATTCCTTTTGCTGATAGGACCATATAATCAAGGCAAAGCCCGTCATGGAGCTGCCCAGAGCGGATAAGGCTTGTGTTGACCATAAAATCAAAAAGCTGCGAAGCTCATTTACAAGTTTCTTTAAATTTTTCATAGACCTTGCTCCTTCATTATATATTAAAATGAAAATGCAAGGACCTTGAGGACGAATATCAAATCTCCATGCTGGCTCGTCCTTACCGGATCCTGCATGGAGCTTCTGCAATACAAAGCAGCATTCTTTTTCCTCCCTGTTTTTATTTTTATTAAGAGTGGCAAGCCGAAGGGAAAGGGCATAGGCGCCGGGGAGTGCCTGCCGACAGTCCGTCTACTGGCTCTCCGCAGTTACCGGTATCTTCTGGCTCTTTGGAAATATCTTTCTTCGCACTGCCATATAAACGACAAACAAAGCAATAAAAGAAAGTGTCCACGATACCGGATAGGAGAGATAGAGAGCTGTCAGCGTATGATGATGTCGGAACACGGTGAGCAGCCATACGACTCGCACCCCGCAGAAACCGAGAACCGAAACTACAGTCGGTGAGACGGATTTCCCAAGGCCGTTTAAAACGCCGGTAATCACTTCCATCAAGCCGCATAGAAAATAGGGAATGCATATAAGCTTCATGCGCTCCAGACCAAATGCGATAACCGTCTCCGTATCCGTCGTATCTCTGAGGAATATCCTCATGAGACTGTCGCCGTTGAGATAGGTAACGCAGCCTAAAACAATGCCGCATACGATTACGCAGGTATAGCAGATTCGCTGGATGCGCTTGATACGGTCAAAATTTCCTGCGCCGTAATTCTGTCCCACAAAATTCAGTGCCGAATGATGAAAACAGGCGACGAACTGATAAACATAGCCCTCAACATTGCCCGCGGCCGAGCTGCCTGTTATGGCAGCTTTGTCAAAAGTATTCAAAGAGGATTGAATGAAAACGTTTGAAAGGGATATTATGGTGCCGTATATCGAGTTCGGAATTCCTATATACATGATTCTTTTCAATTTATCCCCATAGATGCGGAACGATACCTTTTCCATTCTGTAAGGTGCATCTGCCGTCAGCATATGATGCAGAAGCATTGCCGCGGATAAGTACTGTGATACTGTCGTAGCCAGCGCGACTCCGGCTACGTCCATATGGAATACAATCACAAATATAAGATTGAGTATAATATTGGCGCCCCCGCTGATACCGAGAATCAACATGGGTGTTTTTGTATTTCCCACCGCGCGGAGAACCGCAGCCATATAATTAAAAAACATCAGCGCGGGCATTCCCAAAAAATAAATTTTCAGATATATCGCGGCCATGGACATGAGAGATTCGGGCGTACCCATAAGCTTCAATACCGCTCCGGATAAAAAAAATCCGGCAATTCCCAGCACCGTTCCGCAAACAGCGGACAGCGTCATTGAGGTATCTATAATTTCGCGGAATCCTTTGGCATCCCCAGCTCCGTAACAATGGGTGCATACAACGCCGATACCGACGGAAAATCCGATAAACAGATTGATAAACAACGCTGTTAATGCACCGGTAGCGCCCACAGCTCCCAAAGCATCATTGCCGGCAAATTTTCCGACCACTACCAGATCGGCGGTATTGAACAGAAGCTGCATCAGGTTGGTCAGCAGAACGATAATACTGAAGCTGAGAATTCCGGGCAAAAGAGGCCCGTTTATCATATCTGTTTCGTTTTTGGAACGCATTGGTTTCATTTTCATCCTCATACCGCCGCAGGTGGGCGCAAATATGTAATAAGCGCTTTTAAAAGGCTCGATTTTGTTCAATTGAACGCTGCCTTGCAGTACTGCTGAACGCAGATAGAACGCTCGCAGCCTATAGAAGCGGGAGACATCTTGTTTACGTTATAAATTCAAGTGTCAAATCATCAAAAATCATAATCGCAAACGAATTTATTGTATTACAAATTTTGATATTTTGCAAGTCTTTTTTATTTTTTCTATGTTTTTGCCTAATTTTAACCTTTTAAAAAGAAATATTATTACTTTCTGGTAATAATTAGAGCAATATTTAGGAATATAATCAAAAAGATGTGGTTAAACGGTGATAAAACCGGTGGCATTTATAATGACAAAACGGAGAAGCTCATTACACTCCGACAGAAAACGTATAAAAAATTTGCATGTGATTTAATCGTTTGAACCGGAGTCTTTGATCATTGATAATCATGCACGCCGGTCGAAAAAGAATGGAAAAATAGCCTAAACAGCATCGTATAGAAAACGAAGCAGGAGAGAAGTTACTTCCCGTTGAAGTTTGTATCCTGCTAATGCAAAAATGAAATGGAGGTATTCATATGTGGATTCTGTACGCCCTTGCCTCTGCGTTTTTCGCGGCGCTGACCTCGGTTCTTGCCAAGCTGGGGCTTGCCGGTATCAATTCGAATCTTGCTACAGCGATACGCACTGTGGTTGTGCTGATTATGTCCTGGGGAATTGTCCTGCTGAGCGGATCGCTCGGCGGCATTCGTTCCATCTCCTCGAGAGGCTGGCTGTTCCTTATCCTTTCAGGAGCGGCAACCGGTTTTTCGTGGCTTTTCTATTACCGCGCTCTTGCAGAGGGCAATGCCTCCGTTGTGGTGCCTATCGATAAGTTCAGCGTGGTCATCGCCATGATTCTCTCCTATTTTGTTTTGCACGAAACCCTGAATGCAAAGTCCGTTGTCGGCGGCATTCTTATCACAGCGGGTACTTTGGTCATGATATTGTGAAATCTAACGAAACGAAAGATGTGCTCCGCTTCTATAGACGGCGGATTTCGCTTCCGTTTTCCGGTGGGGGTACAATCCCTCGCGGGACGCCTCTATGACCGGGCTGTATCCCCTGAAACTTCAAATGCAAAAGTATAGGAAAATTTACAAAAAAGTATCACCACACCATTGACAAGCAGCAGTATAAAATGTTATAATATACAAGTATTCAAGACCTTTTTCCTTGTTCGTTTGTGCATAATTTCCACGAACATTTTGTTTTTTTCGACAATTATCTTGCTTTTTATATACTATCCCTGATGAAAAGCAGTAAAATTCAAATGTTTTTCGGCTGGCATGCTGATTGCTGCAGGATGCCGGTTATAGTCAGAAAGGTATGGTCAGCATGGACAATCCGTCTCTTCGGACTCTGACAAAAGTTATTATGATTACATCCAGCAAGGGCGGCGTCGGGAAAACGACGGCAGTTGCCAATCTGGCTATGGCGCTTGCTCTAATGGGAAAAAAGGTTTTAGCTGTCGATTTGGATATGGGCAATCGCTGTCTGGATTTGACGCTGGGACTGGAAAACCAAACGCTGTATGATATTTCTGATATTTTAAAGGGCGCGGTTCCCCGCGAAAATGCGATAGTCAGGCATCCGCGATGTGAGTATCTCAGCTTTATAGCTGCTCCGCCGCAGCCTGTTTCTTCGCTTACGCCGGAGGCCTTTTATTCGATGAATCGCTCTCTTGCGGCCGACGGCTATGATTTTATATTGATTGATACGCCCGGCGGTACGGACGCAGCGATGGAATGTGCGGCCGTGGCCGCCGATGCCGCGCTGATTGTTTCTACCGAGCAGGCAGCCTCCATCCGCTCCGCTGAGCGTACCGGAAGATTTCTTCATACGCTGGGGGTTCTTAATCAGAGGCTGATTGTAAACTGCTTTACCGGCGGGCTGAAAAAAAACGAGATGCGTATGATGCGTTTGCTGCAGATAATTGACACGATTTCCGTGCCGCTGATTGGTGTTGTTCCCTTTGAAGCAGGCGTTTGGTCAAGCAAAACGGGAGAACAGCTTTTCGATTTGAAGCCGCTTAAAAATACAGCCTTTGCAAATGCTTTCCGCAATATTGCCGCGCGCGTAGCCGGCAGGCATGTTGCTGTGATGGAACGTTCCCGGCGCTGACGTTCAAAGGCTGAGCCGCAAAATCCACAGCGCGTTATTGTATTATACATTGATGAGAGAGGAGTTTATCTGATGGAAATTGCTATGATCGCACATGACTCGAAAAAGGAGCTGCTGACGCAATTCAGTATCGCTTACTGTGGTATTTTGAGCAAGCATAATATCTGTGCAACCTCAACGACAGGGAAATATATAACAGAAGCCAGCGGTCTGCAGATTGAACGGCTTTTGCCCGGGGCGCAGGGCGGTGTTCAGCAGATTACCTCCAGAGTTGCCTATGACGAGATTGACATTGTGCTGTATTTCAGAGATACCGGTGAGGAATCTCTGAGAAATACAGCCGCGAATGATCTGGAAATTAACCTGATCAGAATGTGTGATCTGCATAACGTGCCGGTTGCAACCAATATCGCAACGGCTGAAGCTGTTATCTCAGCTCTGGACAGGGGGGATCTCGACTGGCGCGAGGTCGTGAATCCAAAATCGGAGTATAACAGAAAAAAGAGACAGTTGAAAAGAAAGTATTGACAAAACATAGAAAAGGTATTATAATTTTATATTATTATAGTTGGAAATGCATGGGATATGCTGCGGAGAAGTCCTGCGGAACAGAGAGAAATGCCGAAGGCTGAAAGCATTTTGCGCGAAGAGCTGTGCAGTACCGCCCGTGTGACGGCTCGAATGATGGCGGTCCGCCATGAAGGGACATGAGTAAATCTTACGGGTGGAACCGTGTATGCCGAACATACACCCCGGGGCGCTATGCCCCGGTTTTTTTATTGATGTTTTCTTTTCATGGGGGCAGGAAACGGAATAAGGCCGGTTTGGAGAGGAGATAATGGAACGGAAGAATAATATACGGCCGGATATCCTTGAGATAGAGGAACACTCAGACTCAGAAAATATGCCGGCAGTTACCAAGTGTCTGTAAAATGATATCAGGATAAGGAAGATTATATTTCGGAGGGAATCGCAGATATCGGCAAAATACCGGATGAAAACTATTAAAAGGCATGTACGAATGTCTTTTAATTGCAGAGAAATGTTACTTTATCGAAATATTAGGGGACGGGGAGTTTATACTGATTGGTTATGTGACCTTAAAAGGGCAGGGGAATTGGGATCTCGAAACTTTACGGCTCAGAGGTGTATGTTTACAACATTCCATCACAAAAGCTTCATGAGGCCTTGGGTTTCAGACCGTTGGCAGAAAAGATAAGATAAACATCTATGAGATTTCACTCCAATAACACTTTCGGTCCGAAACAACACATGGGCTGAAGACGGGAGAAATTGTTTGAGTTCTATTTTGCTTACTTAGAATTGATAAAATTTATGAAAAGAGGGAAAGGCAATGTTTAAAATTTCATTTCAGGGAGCGGAACCGCTCGTGTGCGAGGCGCCGCTGACCATTTATGACGCCGCGCGGACGGCAGGTTTGATGACACGTGACATTATCTGTGCGGAATGCGGCGGCGCGGTGGCTGAGCTGACGCAGGTGATAGACTGCGATTCGGAGATCCGTCTGCTAACATTCGAGGATGAGGCAGGAAAAAAGGTTTTCCGTCATACCGCCTCTCATATTCTTGCACAGGCTGTAAAACGTCTGTTTCCGAAGGCAAGGCTTGGCATCGGTCCGGCTATTGACAACGGCTTTTATTACGATTTTGACTGTGAAACGCCGTTTACACCTGAAACACTGCTGAAGCTGGAAGCAGAAATGAAAAAAATTGTCAAAGAAAATCTCAGGCTGGAGCGATTTGAGCTGCCGCGCAGCGAAGCGATAGCGCTGATGAGTGAGCGGGAAGAGCCGTACAAGGTGCAATTGATCGAAGAGTTGCCGGAGAGCGAGACGATCTCCTTTTACCGTCAGGGTGAATATACGGATTTGTGCGCCGGCCCGCATCTGTTCTCCACGGGAGCGGTAAAAGCCTTTAAGCTGACGGCATGTACGGGCGCATACTGGAAGGGCGATCAGAAAAACAAAATGCTGCAGCGGATATACGGCGCCGCCTACCCGCAGAAGGAGCAGCTGGAGGCTTATCTGACAGCCGTTGAAGAGGCGAAAAAGCGCGATCACAACAAGATCGGCCGTGAGCTTGAGTATTTCACCACGGTCGACGTTATCGGGCAGGGGCTCCCCATTCTTCTGCCTAAAGGCGCGCGCGTAGTTCAGCTTCTGCAGCGGTTTGTGGAGGACGAAGAACAGCGCAGGGGCTATCTGCTGACAAAAACTCCGTTTATGGCTAAGAGGGAACTGTACAAAATTTCCGGTCACTGGGATCATTATCGGGACGGTATGTTTATTCTGGGAGATCCAGATGATGAAAACGCCGAGGTATTTGCGCTGCGGCCGATGACCTGCCCGTTTCAATATCAGGTGTTCCTGAATAAGAAGCGTTCCTACCGCGAGCTGCCTATGCGCCTCGGCGAGACATCCACCCTGTTCCGCAACGAGGATTCAGGTGAAATGCACGGCCTGATCCGCGTCAGACAATTCACGCTTGCGGAGGGACATCTGATTATCCGCCCGGATCAGCTTGAGGAAGAATTTAAAGGCTGTCTGGAGCTGGCAAAATATATGCTGGAAACGCTCGGACTGGAGGAGGACTGCTCCTACCGCTTCTCACAGTGGGATCCCGCACGGACAGATAAATACGAGGGAACGCCGGAGCAGTGGAACGAGGCGCAGACCATTATGGGCAATCTGCTGGACAAACTCGGTATTTCCTATAAAATCGGTATTGACGAGGCCGCATTCTACGGCCCCAAGCTTGATATTCAGATAAAAAACGTCCACGGCAAAGAGGATACGCTCATCACCATACAGATCGACATGCTGCTGGCGAAAAAATTCGGTATGGAATATACGGATCGCGACGGTACGTCCGCGACGCCGTATATCATTCACAGATCGTCGCTCGGCTGCTATGAGCGAACGCTCGCGCTCCTGCTTGAAAAATATGCAGGCGCACTCCCGTTGTGGATGGCGCCGACGCAGATCCGGATTCTGCCGATTGGAGACGGACAGCTTGACGCTGCACAAACGCTCTCCGATCGCTGCAACGCTCTCGGCATCCGCGTTGAGGTAGACAGCCGCAACGAAAAAATCGGGTATAAAATACGCGAAGCGCAGCTCCAGAAAATTCCGTATATGCTCGTCATAGGGGAGAAGGAGGCTGCAGCCGGAACGGTTTCCGTGCGTTCGCGTAAAAACGGAGACGAGGGCGTGATGGAGCCGGAAGCCTTCCTCAGGCGCGTAACAGAGGAGATCGAAACCAAGGCAAAATAAGTCCCAGGCTTTCTTGTTCCGCGGTTTGCCGGCGGAAATCAGTGAACGGAAATTTGACTGTAACTTGAGCACATACACGCTCCTTCATCTGAACGACAGCAGAAAGGAAGCTTTTATAGAGGATCTGCGGTTTCCTGAAGATGTCGCTCTGTACCGGCATCTTTGGGATAATTAAAAATAGATAGCGAAGCAAGGGCAAACATCGCACTGCAAGTTGTATAGAGGCGGGCCCGCGACATCTTCCCGTGCCGGCCGCCTGCGCTGTTTCCGATAAATCTGCTGCCACATTTGTACTGTGTTTATTCGATTCCGCATTTTTTATATAGTTCGGATATACATGCAGACTTATATGATATATATTGCTCCATGTCATCTGGGAATAATCTTGCGCCTTCTTTTTTAACTTGACTATAAACGGCTATAGCGTCAGGATGATTTCTTAGGTAATCCCGAAATGTAATGTGACGATAGAGCTCTTTTGAATATGCAGGACATACATATAGATGATGTTTCTGCAAATGATTTTTTTCCTCATATTTGAAAGCATCTCTATCCTGAATCCCCAGATTTCCCTCATGCATATATCCGATACTGTTCAATCGCTTTATTGACTCATTCAAATCTGATGCTGCAGGTATTACAACATCTATATCAATAATAGGCTTTGCGGCTAATCCAACCACTGAAGTACTTCCAACATGTTCAATAGAAAGCGCAGCGTCACCCAGAGCGGCATGCAATTCTTCTTGAATCTTAATGAAATTTTCAGCCCACTTAAAATCATAATCTACGACAATTATTTGGTCCGTTTTCATTTACTACCTCAAAAAATACGTTTTATTACAGCATGAAATTTCGTACAGAGGTTTAGTTGCCGGAAGGCGCCTAAAGATATTTGCTTCGAGCTTGAATTAGCATTGTTGTACGCGTTTACAGCGCGCCGAGCGGACATTTTGAAAGGCAGCATCCTGTTGAAGGTTATATGCACTTGTTATAGATACAAAATATAAAATGCGAAAAACAGGAAAAATGTTTTTCGCATTTCTGTTGTCGCTTGCTGTCTCATCACCGAGGCTATCAAGCCTAAGGGACAGCAGAACAGGCACTAAAATTCTGAAAATCATTCAGCTTCGGCCGCATAAACGCTGACGCGCTTTCTGTTGCCGGCGATCCGCTCGAACTTCACGGTGCCGTCAATCAGAGCAAACAGCGTGTCGTCGGAGCCGATTCCGACGTTGTTGCCGGGGCGCACGTTTGTGCCGCGCTGTCTTACGATGATGTTGCCGGCTACCACGGCCTGTCCGTCAGATTTTTTGACGCCCAGACGCTGCGCGTTACTGTCACGGCCGTTCTTTGTAGAACCAACACCTTTTTTATGTGCAAAAAACTGCAGGTTTAATTTCAACATGACTCTCCACCTCCAAATTTCCGTGTATTCACCGTTACGGTACGTTCACGGTTCGCGTTCCTCGATATCCACATCGAGAAAATCATAATAATCCTCCAGCATGTCGTTGAGCTGAAGATAATAACTGTAAATCAGTCCGGACACGGCATATTGCTTTTTTTCGTCCTTTTCCTCGGACGGCAGTGCAGATTTTGCCGTAACCTTAATGTCTGTGGTTTTTTCGTCGATCTCATACAGAACCGAACTGGCATATGCCACCTCGATGGTATTGATCAGCAGCATGGTCATAGCGGACAGTGCCGCGCAGAGAACATCGTTTCCGGCATCTCCATACCCGCTGTGCCCCTGTTCCTCGAAACCGTAAAGTACACCTTCGGCTTTAAAGAAAACAATTTTTACCATTTCAGAACATCCGTCTTTCCGTTCCGGCCCGGTCAGCCGGGAACTTTCACCGTTTTTTAGACGCTGATTTTTTCGATCTGAACCTTTGTATAGGGCTGACGGTGACCGATTTTTTTCTTTTCATTTTTCTTTGCCTTGTATTTAAGGACGTATATCTTTTTACCTTTGCCCTGTTTTACAACTGCAGCCGTAACGCTCGCGCCCTCAATAACCGGTTTTCCGACTTTGAAGCCATCGTCTGCAGATACGGCAAAGACGCGGTCAAAAGTAACCTTTTCTCCGGCTTCCGCCTCAAGCTTTTCCACAAAGAGGACGTCGCCCTCCTGAACCTTGTACTGCTTTCCGCCCGTTTCAATTACAGCAAACACGAAAAGCACCTCACTTTCATTTATGACTCGCTAACGCAGGCAGCGCCGTCTCCGGACGGAGCGCATTTTAGTGCCTGACTTTAAGCGGCAGATTATTATACCATGTTTTCTGCCTGCTGTCAACCGTTTCATGCCATCCAAAAAGATTTCAGACGCATTTTATATGTGAATTTTATGTTAATTTAAAAATTTTTATTCTCTCACTGTTTGGAGGCGTGCCGTTCGGCAGAGGTCAGCGTATTTTTCAACAGCATCGTTATAGTCATCGGGCCTACACCGCCCGGCACCGGCGTAAGCCAGCCGGCTACAGGCGCAACGGAAGCCGCGTCGACATCGCCGGTCAGCTTGCCGTCCGCTTTTCTGTTCATCCCCACGTCGATGACCGCCGCCCCCGGCTTAACCATATCTCCGGTGATAAAATCCGCGCGTCCGACGGCTACAACAAGAATATCCGCCCGGCGGCAGACCTCCTTAAGATTTTCCGTCCGCGAATGACAGACGGTGACCGTACCGTTTTGGTGCAGCAGCAGCATGGCCTGCGGCTTGCCGACGATATTACTCCGCCCGACTACTACGCATTCTTTGCCACACACGCTGATTCCTGATTTTTCAAGCAGCACCATAACGCCGGCCGGCGTACATGGAAGAAAATCATATGTGCCGATCATGATTTTTCCCACATTGACCGGGTGAAACGCGTCCACATCCTTGTCCGGGCTGATGGTATTTATCACCTCGTCCTCGTTAAGATGGGAGGGCAGGGGAAGCTGAACCAGAATACCGTGTATTTCCGGTCTTTCATTCAGCATGCGCACCTGTGCAATAAGCTCCTGCTGAGATGTTGATTCGGGCAATGCGATGACCTCTGAATAAAACCCTGCCTCGGTGCATGCTTTCGCCTTGTTGCGCACATAAACCTGCGACGCGGGGTTTTCGCCTACTATAATAACAGCAAGTCCCGGGATCACGCCGCACTTTTCCTTCAGGCGGGCTGCCTGACCTGCAATTTCTTTTCGCACCTCTGCGGCTATCTTTTTACCGTCTATAATGATGGCCATAAGTATGATTTCCTTTCTTAGATGATTTCCACTTAAAATACAAATTGAAACTTAGTTTTCCGGCGTCTCTTTCTCATCATCCTTTTCGCTGATTTCGGTGCTAGCCTCCACTTCCTGCACGCATGCGTCAGCCTGCTCGTCCGTGGAATTCTCTGCTGGCTTTTCGGATACCTTATCAGCTGAAATCTTTTCAGTGACGCTCTCCTTCTGACAGCAGACTGCGCCGCAGGCTGCTTCTGCAGCAGGAGATACCTTTCCGTCATTTTTTGCCGTGTCACCTGTCTCTGTCAAGGGATGCTTTTTTGCATGCCGGCGGCCGATAATAAGGAATAGGATACCGAACACTACGCAGGCAAGCGCGAGAAGCTGAGAGATGCGGACATTTCCTACATAAAGGCTGTCTGTCCGAAGCCCCTCTATGAACATACGTCCAAAACCATACCAAACAGCATACATCAAAACGATTTCGCCGTTGAATTTTTTATGCTTATAATACAGGCTTAGCAGCACAAAGCCGAGCAGAGTCCAAAGAGATTCGTACAAAAAGGTAGGATGAACATAAAAGGGTTCTGAAACGGCTGTCGACTGAATGCCCATAACCCATGGCAGGTTTGCGGCATTCGGCGTCTTTACAACGTGTCCCAGAAAATCAAATTCCGCAAGTGTTCCGTAGGCTTCGGCATTGACAAAGTTTCCCCAGCGGCCGATGGCCTGTCCCAGAAGAACGCCCGGCGCTGCCATGTCTAAAATTTTTCTGCAATCAATTTTCTTGACATACGAGACAATCAGGATGGCTACAATACCGCCTATAAGCCCTCCGTAAATGGCCAGTCCTCCCTCCCACACGGCGATGACGTCGTAAAAGGATTTGTAGCTGCCTGTATCAAGCGTTGTCAGTACATAGTAGGCGCGTGCGCCGATGATAGCGCTGAAAATACTGAAAATGGCATAATCAAGGATATCGTCGGTGGATATGTTTTCCTGTTTTCTTCTGTACAGCACGCACAGAACAGCGAGTATGATTCCCACTGTAATGATGACACCGTACCAGGCAATCCGGAAATTTCCGAATTCCAGTGCATTCTTAGTCATGCGAAACGCTTCAATGCCCAGCTTTGGAAAAGAAATGTAATGCATGCGCTTTCCTCCCGAATCATATATATTTTTTTCGGCTGCGGCGGAATAATTTTCCGCTGTCAGATCCTTATTTTCCGGCTACGGAATCCTGAAAAATTTATGCAGACAATCGGTGAATTTTACAGTTTTATAACGAAAAGCAAGATGTCCTCCGCCGCGTAGGCGGCGGGTTTCGCTCGCTTTTGCCGTGGCAGTGCAAATTTACTGCAGAAACGATGAATGATGAGGTTGCTCTCCATGCCCCCATTGAAGAAATTCAAAAGGTTATAGAGCGGGCATCCCTGCGAATATATGTATCGGTGCTGCCGGAATAAAACCGGCAGCACGTTTTTGTATCTGACAATCCTTATTTAAGAGGTTCTACGACACTGACGGCAAAGCTTTCAGGTTTGAAAAGCGAACGCATGACTTGCTGTGCGTCTGCGGCGGTCAGCGTCGGAACCGTATCTACAGCGTCAAGAAGATCTCCGCCGTCAAATGCGTATTCCATATAGCTGTTTGCAATGTCCTCCGTGCTCTCAAACGTCATGACCATGCCTGCGTAAAGCACGCGTTTGCACCGCTCGAAATCTTCCTCGGAAACGGGCCTGACCGCAGCCTCCAGAGCACAGTCCTTCACGCGTTTGTATACTTCCGTGGGCTGATCGGTTTCGGCCGACAGTGAAAGGAAGGAAAAGCTCTTGTTGTGCGAGAATGAGCCGCCGAATTTCCGATTGATCAAACCGCTTTCATAAAGCCGCTCGTACAGAGCGCTTGTCCGGCCGAACAGCATATCGTTGACAATGGATGCCGTAAGCGCTTTTTTCATGCGCTCGCGCGGGTTGGCGGAGATCTCTGTATCCTTGACGCCGATGCTGACAAGCGGCCGTGCTACCTGAGCAGAAGCTGTCACGAATTCCTCGCTGACGGCCGCGGCTTCCGCAGGGTAACCGCGGATAATTTCCAGAGGCACCCCGGCTTGGTCCGGCAGAATGCGGTCTGCCGCTGCTATGACCGTCTCAGGCGACACATCGCCGCTGACGAACAGCGCCATGTTCGACAGATGATAGAAGGTGCGGTAGCAGCGGTAAAGAATATCGGCTGTGATTTCCGATATGGATTCGACGGTTCCTCCGATGTTGATGCGAACGGGATGTGAAGCGTACATCGCCTTCAGCATGTTATAGAAGACCGTCTGGCTCGGATTGTCCTCATACATGCGCAGCTCCTGCGCAATGATTCCCTGTTCCTTCTGAACGGTTTCGGGCGTAAAATAGGGATGCGTAACAAAATCCAGCAGAATCTCAAGAGATTCTGAAAAATTCTCGGTACACGAAAACAGATACGCGGTCAGATCAAAGGAAGTGTACGCGTTGGCGTTGGCGCCCGTTTTTGCAAACCGCGCAAACGTATCCTCTCCGTTTTCGTTTTCAAACATTTTGTGCTCCAAAAAATGTGCGATGCCGTCGGGGACTTCGGCAAACGTACTCTCTCCGGCCAGCCGGAAGCGGTTGTCAATGGAACCGTACCGGGTTGCCAGCAGTGCATACGCTGTGGAGAGCTTTTTTGGGATCACATATATCGGAAGTCCGCTTTTATGGCGCGTTGAATAGCAGCGCTCATGAATCAGACTGCTTTCTTTCAGAATTATTTGTCCTGTCAGGTCTTTCTGCCGGATGTTTTCCATAAACATGACCGTAGCTTCCGCAAATCGAAAGCTTCCTTTCAGCGAAATATAAGTTGTGCGTTGAAATTGTCAGATTATACAAAGGGGGTTATTTGCTTGGTACATTCATTATAATTCAGAACTATCTGCGCTGACACGGTGATCCGTTCCGTGATGCCGCTTCGGCTGGTCCGTCATCTATCTCACGCCTCCGCCGCGCCGGATTCCGCGTCCGTCAGCGTACCCTTCAGAAAATACACCGTATCCAGCGTCAGCCGCCGCGCCGCCGCAGCCACTTGGGCTTTGGTAACACTCATTACCTGCTCCGCCGTCTCCTCCGGCGTCGTGAAAATGCCGGACAGCGTCCTGTTTAGGTACCAATTGCTCAGCGCGTGCGCACTGTCTGTCAGCTCCCGGTATCCGTTGATCAGTGATTTTTTTGCTGCGTCCATCTCTTCATCCGTGATATCACCGCTGCGGATTGCCTCCAGCTGCTTCAGTATTTCGCGCACTGTTTCGTCTTTTTTGTCCACCTCAATGCCGCTTGCCACAAGCATTAATCCCTTCTGCGCCTCGGAGATGCAGCGGCAATAGTAGCATAGGCTCAGTTTTTCCCGTACATTCATAAACAGCTTGCTGGTAGGTGAACCGCCGTACAGCTCGCAGAACAGCGAGTAGATGTAATAATCGCCGTCCGACAGCACGCTTCCTGTCCGGAAGCCAAGCGTCAGCTTGCCCTGACGGACAGGCTGCTCCTCTGTTACTTCCCTTACATCTCCGGCGGCTTTTCTGATAACAGCGGTCGGGGCGGTATCCGCCGCGCTCCGTGTCAACCCGCGGAACATCTGGCGCAGCTCCGGCATCACCTGCCCCGCCTCACCGTCTCCGACATAAAAAATTTCTACCGCTGCGTCTCTCAGCACCGTCAGATACCTCTGATAAAGCGCGTCCGGCGTGATGCGCTCTGCCTCCTCAATGGTTCCTGTATCGGGAATTCCGTATATTTCTTTGGCACACATTTCTTCAAAACATCTGGAAACGGCGTATGCGTTTTTGTTATTGATTTTTGCGCGGATGGCATCCGCAAGGTTGCGCTTTTCACTTTCGACATATGTGGCCGAAAACACCCCGTTTTCGGTCAGCGGTTCAAAAAGCACCTCTCCGAACACCTTCAGCGTTTCGCCGAACACGTCTGTTTGATCCGGAATACAGTCGTCGTTCAGCATCCCCGCGGAAAATGTGAGAATCTGAGCCTCCCCCCGCTTTCCCGTGTGTCCGCCGATATGCGCATCATACAAAGACGCAAGCTTCCGCTGAAGGGCGGTCAGATTCGGATAGGACCGCGTTCCTCTCAGGAGGACGGAGGGCAGCAGCGCGTCCAGCGCAGCCGTTTCCCTTGACAGGGGTACTATAAAATTTACGGTCAGCTCTCTTGATTTAAACGAATCTGCCGGTACAAAATTTGCATGAATGCCCGGGCCGATCTCTTCTCTGATTACAGACATTGAAAATCCCCTTTCCGCAGATGCCGCCTTTGGCAAGGCCGCCTTTTTGTTCCATCCTGAGAGGAGACAGGCTCTCTCGGGATAGAAAACCGTTTTTGCCGGTTGTTCGCGGTTTTTATTACTATTTATTTTACACCACTTCCGCCTACATTTCAATCACAAAATAACAAATTTGTAAAAATTAACATATTATGTCTTAAGCAAAGGCGAAAAGACGTCTTCGGCAGGGTGAAATCTGACGCCTGATATGGCGGAAAAATTCGGCTTCCGTTCGGGCGATCGGCAGCTATGCTTCATAAAAAAACTGTTTCTGAAAAATACGCTTGTCACTAAAAAGGCAAAGACTAAAGACCGGTCTGCTGCGCGATAGCGCAGCAGACCGGTTGAGTTGATACAATATTGTTTTTCACGGCACCAAAAGCCGGCCGAGCGGAACGCTTGTTACACGGATTCTTCGCCCGCCTGGTGGAGATTCTGTCTTTTGATTTTCTTCGATGTGGTTTTTTCAAATTCGGTATCTCTGAGGACGATTTTAGTAATCTGTTTATACGACGGCAGAGATTTGCACGCCTCTTTTACATCTCTTTTGATAATTTCTGCGGGATTTTCGACGCCCTGTTCTGCAAGCGCCTCCTCACAGGGATAAATTTCGGCGCAGAGAGAAATTTCTTCTCCGCTGTCGTTCTTCACGCCGTATACGACGACTTCACTGATAAAGGCGGAGGTGGAAATTTTTGCCTCCAGCTCTTCGGGGTAAATATTTTTGCCGTTGCTCAAAACGATTAGATTTTTCTTTCTTCCGGTTATGGTGAGCTGCTCCTTGTCATTGATAAAGCCGTAATCGCCGGTGTGGAACCATCCGTCGACAAGCACCTCGGCCGTGTCAGCCGGAGCTTTATAATAACCCAGCATGACGGTATCCCCGCGGACGCAGATTTCTCCCTCACCATCCTCGTTCGGGCTGTCAATGCGGATATCGATACACGGGAGCTTGACGCCTACGGTACGATAATCGTTGAAAAAGTCGCGGTTGACGGAGACAAGAGGAGAGCATTCTGTGATACCGTAGCCGTTGATGAGCGATATGCCGATGGCGTCAAAAAAATAACTGAGTTCCTGGCGGATCGGCGCGCCGCCGCACACCAGCTTGATCAGATTGCCGCCGAACGCCTGCTTCCGTACGCTGTCAAAAAGCTTTTTTCTGGCGTCGATGCCGACCTTCCGCATACTGTTTGAAGCTTTGATCAGCTTCCGGAGCGCACCGGCTTTGCCTGACTTTTCAGCGGACGCCCATATCTTTTTGTACATGGTTTCTACAAACAACGGCACAAGAAAGATATAATCCGGCTTATAAAGCTGAAGATTTTCCGATACGGCGCGCAGGCTTTCGTTGATGCAGATGGTTGCATGCTTATGCAGCGAAACAAGAATACCGCATACCGCTTCATAGGTATGGTGATAGGGAAGCACAGAGAGACATACCGTATACACCGTCGATACCATAAGACCGTAGTACACACAGGACACGAGATTTTTCAGCGAAAGCATGACGCCCTTTGCGTTTCCGGTTGTGCCGGAGGTATAGACCAGCATTTTCATGCCGTTCTGTTCCGGTGTCATGTCGAGATATTCTCGGTAGCCTTCCTTCAGCAGCGCTTCGCCCTGCTCCATGAGCTCCTCGTAGTGGAGAAAACGGCTGTCCTCCGGACAAATGCCCTTTTCGCAGCCTATGCCGATAAAATAACGGACATTCGGCATTCTATCCGCGTTTTCATGCATGAGAGCATCAAAACTTTTAGAGTAGAACAGAACCGTACAGTCGCTGTGATTGACGACGTGAATCAAATCCTCCGGCGGCAGCTCCTTATCGATTGGCACATATACGCCCGTGCTGTTGAGAACAGTCAGATATACGTTGATCCAATAATAGCTGTTTGCGCCGACCATGCCGATATGACCGTCCGCCGCGCCAAGCGCACACAGCGCGCTTCCCAGCCTTTGTGTGTCCAACTGAAACTGCGCATACGTAACTTCCCGCACTTCCTGGTGTTCTTTATACTTGAAAGCGGGTTTGTCTCCGCATGCCTCCGCTGCCAGAGAAAGCATTTCCTTAAAATTTTCAAACCGAACAACGGGGTCATAGCCATAATTTTTTTGTTCACGCATAAAATCGGTCCGCCTATTCATGAGCTGCGTCACGAATATCCTTTCTGATAAGTTTTGCCTAACACCGGCCGACAGCACGCCCGGGAAACCTGCCGGAACGCAGGTTTATTGGTTTATCAGGTAAAGTATAGCATGGAAGGGACGCTTCTGTCAACTGCGTTTCAACATTTCAGGGCAGCGCAGCTCAAAAGGAATGAAATTTTTACATTTGCTGTCTGATTACTCCGTAAACTGTACAATGTGGTCCTGCTCCTGATCGACAATTTTCCAAGCTCCGTTTTCTTTTTTCAGGGTGTAAAGAAGATAACTGACATAGTGAAGCTCCAGTTCGCCTGTCTGACGGAGGGTATTTTTGGTTTCCTGAGCGAAATAAATCTGCGCGTCTGTATCGGTCAGCGCGGTTGCATCCATGGACATAATTTCGAATTTCTGTTCATAAAGGGCGTCAAGCTGCTGATACGTGCTCAGAGATGCCTTTCGATCTGCGGAGGAGAGCTCAAATGCCTCCATATATTTATCATATTTTCCTGCGTTGAAATCGATCATCATGCCGATGATCATGTTTTTGACTTCTTTTTCAGCTTCCGAATCCTCCTCGGTGAAAAAATCCGGATATTCCGCTGAACGATCCGGATAGGAGGTATCCGCGCATGCGCACAAACCTGTTAAAAGAATTGCAAGCAGCACGATAACGGAAAATACGATGCGAAATACGGTTTTCATGAATACGGTTTCCTTTCAGCATTGTGTTTGTGGGAGACAAATGCGGTTGATAAATGAATACGCCGCGTATCTGCTCGAAGCCTCTAATTTCTTGCGAAGCAAGGATTTCTGCGGATATTATACCACATTTATATGTATTTGTCTATCCCCGCAGCCGAGAAAGAACGGCTTTGGGGTGCTTATGTGATGATTAGCTGAAATTAACAACCGTATGCTTGACAATTTATCAAAATATGTTACAATAAAAATTGTTTAAAGGATAAATGGCATTTACTGTTTTCAATCATTTAACAAAGGAGGGATGAAAATATTATGAAATACGAAGATGTAAATGATGACATGGAAAGAGAGCGGGGAATTGCCGCGGCGGATATGACGCCGGTTATGCTTGTACTCAGCATAGCTCAAAAATATCAGGATGAGATGGAACGCCAATGTACGGCTTTAAAGCTGGGAGCGGGAGCCAGACGGGTTATGTACCATTTATCTTTAGAGGAAGGCGTTACACAACTGAGCCTGGTCCGCGCAACAGGTCTGAAAGCGCCGACAATCAGCCTGATTCTGCAGAAAATGGAGCGGGACGGGCTGGTAAACAGAAGGACAGATGATCTGGACATGCGGATGACACGTGTTACTCTGACAGAACGGGGCAGAGAAATCAATCACATTCTTGAAAAAACAGAAAATCATATGACAGAGGTTATGAACAGGTATATAACGGATGAGGAAAGTGAATTTGTCCGTAAGCTTTTGTTGAAGATGCATGAAAATTTGGAAAACGAACAAAAGGAGAATCCACAGAAACGAATATAAATAAAATACTGCAGACAGAGCCATACGGGAAGAAGCGGCATAGAAAAAACCGTTGGCACACATACGAAGCAAGGCACCGGATACATCGAAATTCGGTGCCTTTTCCTGATCGGCTTTCACATAGGCTTCTTGCTGCATAAAATGACAGCTATTCATATAAAATAAAATCGGAGCAGGACGGACGAAGCAGTCTTTTAAAAATAATGGAAAAAAATATATTTTTTTGGAATATTAAACACAAATGAGCAAAGATATGATACAATAAATAAACTACGTTCCGGATGCGGGCTGAAAAATGAATTTGAGGCCGCAATTTGTGAAACCCAAAAAATTATACGGAAGGCTGGCTGCTGTATGAGAACTCCGCAGAGAATTCCTGTGACGGTTGTACTGCCGTCACTGAATCCGGATGAAAAGCTTACCGCGGTTCTGTATGAACTGAAGGAAATCGGATTCGATGATATCATTTTGGTAAACGACGGAAGCGAAAGCTCCCGCCTGACTTATTTTCCACCTGACGATGACGAATGCTGCGAACTGCTGACGCATGAGGTAAACCGAGGCAAAGGCGCTGCACTGAAAACGGCATTTGCCTGCTTTTTGAGCAGTGGGCGAACGTCTGCCGGTGTGGTGACTGTAGACGGAGATCATCAGCACAAAGCGGAGGACGTCCGCAGGTGCGCCGAAGAGATGTTAAAGTATCCCGACTCTGTAATTCTCGGTGTCCGTGATTTTTCCCGCCCTGGGACGCCTCTGAAAAGCCGCGCGGGTAACCGTCTGACCTCGTTTGTGTTCCGGGTTTTCTGCGGTCTGCGCATTTCGGATACGCAGACCGGGCTGCGGGCGATCCCGCGTGCATATCTGTCGCAGCTCGCCGCCGTTGAGGGGGAGCGGTTTGAATACGAGACCAATATGCTGCTGGAAATGAAGCGTCTGAATATTCCCTTACGTCAAGTACCGATAGAGACGGTTTATATTGAGGGAAATGCTTCCTCCCACTTCCATGCCGTGAGGGATTCCTTTCAGATATACCGCCTGATTTTCAGGTTTCTATTCCGAAAAAAGAAAAAGCAGGGCTGACTGCGGGGAAGAATTCGCAGCCGTGTCGAAAATCCGGGAACCGATTGCGCGGCGCTGCGTCCTTTATGAAGGATGCTTGTCCGCTGTCGGCACCGGCGGTTTGAGCGGTTTTGGTGTAAGTGTTCCGGCAGCCGCGGTTTGTATGGAATAATTACCCGCAGATATCGTACTTACGAAGGAAGGAGTCAACCAACGGCAATGAATGAAGAACGCAGAACTATAAACGACAGAAACGCATATGATTCCGAGAAGAAAAGCGGCGGCTGTCCGGCAAAAGATAGGAAGCCTGCTGTCCGGTGCCCAAAGTCGGCAATTGCATCGGAACATTCAGATAAAAAAAGACCTGTTAAGGAAATCAGTTATAACAGCGATTATTTTGAAACGCTGAACCGCCGTTTGGCCGAGAAACGGCCGCCGGCAGAGCAGAACTCCGAATCCCTGCCATCCGAAAAGAAGAAAAGAAAGAAAAAAAGTATGCTTTGGAAGACTGTTCGGCGGACGCTTCTGGTTCTTCTGGTTCTTCTTCTGCTTTTTGTCGCAGCCGTATTCGGCCTTTGCTATACTGTCGCGCATGGGCCGAGTCCGACTGTCAGAAATCTTTTGGTTTCATCGGCGATGCAGACAAGTGCGGCAAAATGGGTGCCGGGGCTTTTTCTGTCCGACGATGAGGTAAAAGAGATTCTGGACGCCGGCAGCGTGGTGCGGATGGATGAAATCAACATCGATGACTATGTCACACAACCGCCGTCCGACGATCCCGATAAAGAGCCGGCGGACGAGTGGGCGGACGCCGTTGACGGCATGCAGTTTATTACACTGAGCGGCTCAACCTATAAGGCATATCTGCTGATTGTGAAGGATCCGGAACGCGTTTATGTGGCGACGGCGAGTGATTTTCAGAACGCGACGGCCGGAATACGGTTGTTTGACGCTGTTGAACGGGAGCAGGCGGTCGCGGCGATAAACGGAGGCGAATTTGACGATTCCTATGGCCAGGGTACCGGAGCGACGCCGATCGGCCTGACCTTCTCAAAAGGTGAAATGGTATGGAACGATAACGCAGTGCGCACCTTCGTAGGCTTCGACAAGGATAACCGCATGGTGGTTTCCGAAAACATGACCGAGGAACAGGCAAACGAGCTGGGGATCCGGGATGCCGTATGCTTCCAGAGGGGCAATATTCTGATTGACCGGGAGGGCGACAGCGTGCGCCTGCATTACAATTATGACAACGGTGTCGCACAGCGCACCGCTATCGGGCAGCGCGCCGACGGTGCGGTTCTGCTTTTGGTGACGGACGGAAGAAGCGCAAGCAGTCTAGGAGCAACGCATAACGATCTGATTGAGATTATGGCGGCTTACGGCGCGGTGACGGCTGCAAAGCTGGACGGCGGCTCCTCGACGATGATGTATTACAGGGACTATGCGGAAAAATACGGAATTGACGAGTCTGTGCTGGACGATTATCAGAAGCAGGGTATGGTCAACAAATACAAGGCGTTTACCAATCCGCGCCGGATACCGACCTATTTCATGGTACAGCCGTAGACGACGCTCCGTCGGGGTGCACGCAGTTTTTTGTGTGATAAATTTTTATCCCTTTCGGGAAACTCTGAAGCAGCCAGAGAGTCGGCGGCGGTTCAGCCGTATACACTGCAATACGAAGCAAGGAGAAGACTTTCAAATAATGGAAAAGATGAAACGGAAAATCCCTTATTTTTATATCATTTTAAGTGCGTTTGTCCTGGTGTTTCTTATAGCGCTGTTCTTTTTCCTGCGCCATATCGAGGCGCGTCTTGCCGACTATGAGGCGTCGCTGCCTCAATATGAGGCGGAACGGATCTTTGAGGAAATTTATCAGCCGCTGAACGTCTCCATGCTTTATCAGGCCGCCGGACGTGAGCTGCCGCCTTATGAGGATGCGGCGGTTATCCAGCGGTACTATGATGCGCTGACGGAGGGAAAAGAGCTGCAATATTATAGGATATCCACAGGGCTTGGCGATACGGAAGCTTACGCGGTCAAGGCAGGGGACATCAGGCTTTCCGTGTTCACTCTTGAAAAGAGCGGTAAGGTCAGCAAATACGGATCGCCTCTGTATCAGCTCGGAGAAATTTCTCTCTATGAGGAAGCACAGGAAAGCGTCGTTGTCAAGGCGCCGGAGGGAAGTACCGTCTATATTAACGGGATTGCTCTTGATGACCGCTCCTGTACGGAATCCGGCATCGAAACAGCTTCCTGTGCGCATATGCCGGAAGGGGTTTCGGGCGTTACGTACCGGACCTACAAGGTTGACGGACTGCTGAATGTACCAGAGGTTACGGTTAAAAATCAAATGGGACAGACGCACCCGCTTACTTATGATGAATCTTCGAAAACCTGCACAGCCGGCCTTATCTACAGCGAAACGCTTCGTCAGACTTACGGAGATTATGTAACGGAGGCAGCAAAAGCCATTGCCGCATATATGCAGATGGACAGCTATTTCGGCGCGGTGGAGAAGTATCTGGAAAAGGGCACGCCGCTCTATGAAAGCACCAGAACCTCGGAAACCTATTTTGTGATGCCGCATTCGGGATACGACTTTGAGGATGTTCAGGCCGGTGAATTCTATGCATATGACGAAAACACGTTCTCCTGCCGGGTATCATTCCGGCATATCCTGTATAAGCCCGGTTTTGAGGATTATGTGGATTTTGTAGATACGACGCTATACCTCCGGAAAGTCGGCGATACCTATCTGATCTACGACAGGGAAAACCACTGACGCTGTTTTCAGGATGTTCCATTTAAAAAGAGGAGACTCCAAACATGCAGAATGTTATCGAAACTTTTGATTTTGCCGTGCTTGATTTTATTGCAGAGCATATGCGGTGCGCTTTTCTGGATGCTGTGATGCCCCTTATTACGAAATTGGGCGACGGCGGCATCTTCTGGATCTGCATAGCCGTGATTCTTTTGTTTTTTAAAAAGTACCGCCGTGTCGGTCTGATGATGGGCGCTTCGTTTCTGCTCGGCGTACTGGTAGTCAACGTGACAATCAAACCGCTGGTCGGCAGAATCCGTCCGTATGATGTCAATACAGGCATTGAACTTCTGATCGAAAAGCTCAGTGATTTTTCCTTTCCGTCAGGGCATACGCTTGTCTGCTTTGAGGCGGCGACCGTACTGATGGCAAATGAGAAAAAATTCGGCATACCGGCGCTTGTCATAGCTGTTCTCGTAGCCTTTTCCCGGCTGTATCTTTATGTCCACTTTCCTACGGATGTCATTGCCGGCATCCTTCTGGGTATTTTGAGCGGCTTTTTTGGTATATGGATTGTAAAATATATGGAAAAGCGCTTTCAGACGCGCCAATGCCGGAAAGAACGCTGAAATCACGCAGCAGGCAAATGAAATGCGCTTCCCCGGCGGTCGAACAATCCACCGCCGGTACGCTTATATGACGGAATTCAAGCACCTTATTGAATAAGATGCTCGGACAGCCAAAAGATATCCGATGGTTTTCTCAAATAAGGACGGCCGAAACGAATGATCGGCTGCTGCTTCCAAAGGAAAGGATGAAAAAATGAACAGAATACGCGTGTTAATGACGACAACGAAGCTGGGAATCGGCGGAGCTGAAACCCATATTGTGGAGGTGGCGAAAGCCTTATCTGTCCGCGGCACGGAGATTACCGTGGCTTCAAACGGCGGCGTATTTGAAGAGGAGCTGGAGAGGCACGGTATCCGGCATATACGCATTCCGCTGCATACCAAGCACCCTTTAAAGGTACTGCGCTCATATTTGGCGCTCAAAAAGCTAATGCGGGAGGAAACCTTTGACATCATTCATGCACACGCGAGAATTCCCGCAGTCCTATGCGGTATACTGGCGAGAAAATATCATATACGGTTTGTAACCACCGCTCACCTGACATTTGCCGTCAATGCACTATGGCGCCGGCTGTCTGACTGGGGCGAGAGATCCATAGCTGTCAGTGATGACATCAAGGAATATCTGATTGAGGAATACGGCATGTGCGCAGATAATATTTCGGTGACGATTAACGGCATCAATATGGATACCTATGCGGAAAATACGGATTTCACGGCGCTGAAGGAAGAGATGGGGCTGGAAGGCGGAAAGAGGCGCGTGGTTCTGGTGAGCCGTATGGACACCGACCGGAGTCTGGCCGCAATGCGGCTGGCCGAAATTGCGCCGCGGCTTCATGAGCGATATCCGGACATTGAGCTTCTTCTTGTGGGCAGCGGCAACGATTATGACCGGGTGCGTCAGACCGCAGAGCGCGCGAACGCCGCCTGCGGAACCCAGGTGGTCCGATTGGCCGGAGCGCGCACGGATATCAACTGCTGTATTGCATCAGGAGAAATTTTTGTCGGCGTTTCCCGCGCTGTGCTCGAGGCGATGTCCATGGCGAAGCCTGTTATCCTTGCCGGAAATGAGGGATATCTGGGTATTTTTGAGCGTGAAAAATTTGCCGTGGCATACGACAGCAATTTCTGCTGCAGGGGGTGTGCGCAAACCGAGGCCGATGCCCTTTACGAAGATCTCTTAACGCTGCTGGATATGAGTGACGCGGATCGCCGCCGGCTCGGTGAAGCAAACCGCGAGATCATACGGACGCATTATTCTGTTGAGCGCATGGCTGAAGATTATCTACAGATGTATCGTCGGGTAAAGCCGTATGCTTACACAAAATGGGGCGATATTTTAATCAGCGGTTATTACGGCTTTCACAATACCGGCGACGACTCGCTGCTTTCCGTCATTGTCGAAAATCTCAGAAAATGCGATCCGGATGTAAAAATTACGGTGATGTCTAAAAAACCGGAGCAGACAAAAAAAATATACGGGACGCAGAGCATCAACCGCTTTTCCCCCGTCGCGGTCTGCCGAGCCATGCGTCACGGGAAAATACTGATAAACGGTGGCGGCAATCTTCTGCAGGACAGCTCCAGCGGACGTTCCCTGCTGTATTATACCTTTATCATGTGGCTGGCGAAGCGCTATGGCCTGCGGCAGATGGTATATGCGAACGGAATCGGCCCCTTAAGCGATCCGCGTAACCAAAGGATCGTAAAGAAACGGCTGACCGAGACGGATGTGATAACCATCCGTGAACCGGAGTCTATTTCACAGCTCGCCAAACTCGGTCTTACGAATCCCGATATTATTCTGACAGCCGATCCGGCCTTTTGCCTTGAGGAGCCGCCCGCCGAATGGACTGCCAGACTGAGAAAAAAATTCGGTATGGAGGAGGACCGGGCGTATTTTGCGGTAGCTCTTCGCGCGTTCCGCCAGAATCACGGGAAAAACTGCCGCGCTGTTGCCGGTATCTGTGACCGGATTTCTCAGCAATACGGCCTGACGCCGGTGTTTTTTCCCATGCATACACCGCTCGATTTGGGCGTTACGCAGGAGGTTATGTCTCTGTGCAGGTACCCCTGCCTTCTTGTCAGCAATGTGACGGGACGGGAAATGATGGGCTTGCTCAGAGGAATGCGTTTTTGCATGGCAATGCGTCTGCATACGCTGATTTATGCGTCAGCCGTCTCGGTGCCGGCCATTGGAATCTGCTACGATGCAAAAATTGAGGCATTTCTCCGGTATATGGGTACGCCGTTTGTGACAGAGGCTGAAAATATCAGAGAACAGGAGCTATTCGCGCTTGCGGGGGAGGTTCTGGAAAACAGGGAGAAGCTTTCCGGACATTTGATGGAAAAAGGACATGAAATGCGTGCGCTGGCAGAAGAGGACGCGCGGCGTGCGCTGGCTCTGCTCCGGAATGAAAAGTGACGGCGGTTTTCAGATAAATCGTTTCTGTGTGTCTGGGGCATATACAGGCGCATGACATAACAGCGGGAGCTTATCCGATGAAAGGAGATAGATGTATTAATGAAGCTTACGACGCTTGACAAGCTGCCGGTAGGGAATCCGGCCGTTGTCACCAAGGTCGGCGGAGAGGGGGCGCTGCGCTGCCGGCTTCTGGATATGGGGATCATTCCGGGAACCGGTATTGTGATTCAGAAGGTCGCTCCGATGGGCGATCCGATAGAGCTCCGGCTGAGAGGCTACGAGCTGAGCATCCGTCTGGAGGATGCCCGGAATATTGAGGTTCGCATAGAACAGGGCGGCAAAATATCTGAGAAATAGTGAAAAACTGAAAGGCAAAAAGGAGCGCTGCCTATACATATTTGCTCATAGTTCCGGCAGCCGCAGTTTTTTGAACTCTTTTCAGATTCTTGAGATTCATATAAGGAGAACCGGAGAAAAAATGAGAGAGATCACGAAAAGAAAAATTACGCTGCCGGCAAATAAAAGAATATTGGCTGTCAGCGATATTCACGGACATCGCGCATGGCTGGAGAAATTGCTGAAAAAGGTGCGCTTTACCTCAGACGACGTGCTGTTTGTTGTGGGAGACATCGTTGAAAAAGGACCGGAAAGCTTGAATACACTGCGTTATATCATGGCGCTGTGCGAAAACTATACTGTCTATCCCAGCATCGGCAATGTGGATTCTGACAGGCTGAAAATGCTGGAGGAGGACTGGGATGCCGGAACCGTTTTTGATTACATTTTACATATGAAGAGGCACTGGGGAGGCTGCTTTTTTACGGAAATGTGCGCTGAGCTTGAGCTGCCGCTGAACACTGTGCAGGAGGTCAGCGCGGCAAGAGCTGCTGTCAGGAGTCATTTTAAAAGGGAGCTGGATTTTTTGCGCGCACTGCCGACCTTCATTGAGACGCAGGATTTCATCTTTGTACACGGCGGGCTGCCGGCAGCCGATACGAACAGCCTTTCCGGTTGCAGTGAGCAGGAGCTTCTAAAAAACGACGCGTTCATGAAAAAGGGGCTGCGCTTTGATAAATATGTCGTTGTCGGGCACTGGCCTGTGATGCTGTACAGCGATAGAATTCCGCAGGTGAATCCGATTGTCAGTGCGGAAAATAGGATCGTTTCAATGGATGGCGGTTGCGGCATCAAAAAAGAGGGCCAACTGAACATGCTGCTGATTAACAGCTCATCACCGGATGAAATCCGTTTTGAAAGTTATGATGATTTGCATACCGTCTGTGCGAAAACGGCACAGGAGGAATCGGAGACCAGCGTCTATATTAAATGGACCGACAATAAGATAGAGGTTCTGGAAAGACAAAACGGTTCCGCTCTTGTCCTGCACAGGACGAGCGGCAGAAAGCTTAACATACCGGATTGTTTTATATACGACATTGACGGCGACGCACATTGCAGGGATTATACCGATTACCGGCTGAAGGTGAAGAAAGGGGACAAGCTGTCCCTGATACTGCAAACACCGACGGGATATTATGTGAAGAAGGACGGCGTCATCGGCTGGTATTTCGGAGAGACGGAGATTTCGGAAAATACGGCAGCAAAAAGTATATAGGTAACAGATTCTCCTGTATTTTAGCCCGAGTTGTGATACCGTAACGAAAAGCAAGATGCCTCCCACCCTTTGTCGGCGGAGCGTATCATTTGCTGAATGACTGATTTATCCCTACTTGAAAGACAAACGCTTTTTATCCCGGAGGATTGTATGCCGCAGAAAGTATGCAGTTATATAGCCGCCATGCTTCCCTTTATGCTCTGTATGCTGCTTCCGCTTGTCCTTTTCCGCTGCTTTCGGAGCAAACGGCTGAAGCGGCGTGGGCTTTTGACTACAATATATCATGAGACCGGCTGGGTATTATTCGCTGTGTTTCTGGCTGGGCTTGCTTCACAGACGGTTATCCCGAAGGAGTGGTTTGGTCATCCTGCCGCTGCAGCGGCCGACGGAACGCGTCTGATAAACTGGATGCCGTTCAGAGTGATCGGAGAGACTTGGCATGCGTTTTTTTTGAAAGATAATATAAGCCCTTTCGTTATAAATTTTCTCGGAAATATCGTAATGTTTATGCCCATTGGCTTTTTTCCTCCGCTGCTTTGGAGTGGCATGGGATTCCGCAGAACCCTGCTAATCGGTTTTTTCTCCTCCCTGTTTATTGAGATCTGTCAGTTTCCGCAGCCGCGGGTTTCGGATATCGACGATCTTTGGCTGAATACGCTCGGCACGGCAGCGGGATTTTGCATGTTTATGCTTGTAAAACGGCTGACGCCGAAATTCATCGGAAAATGCAGGGTACGAAAAAAGGACGAACCGGCGCGAAACACGCCTCCGCCTGATATAGTAAATTAACTTGTAAAAAAATTTGTCTCTAAGCGCAAAACCCAGCCGCCGGCTGATGCAATGAACGTCAGCGTGAATACACTCCGGCTTCTGATATGTTTCTATGGCAATCGGCGGTGAAAGGGAGCAGACAAACGGATAGAATTATGATGCGGCCGATGTCCGCGCCCATTTTTTGCCGGCGCAGGCGATAAAGTCATCGGTCGCAGGCGAAAATGCAGCAGTTATCAACGCGAAAATCGGGCGCATAAAGCCGGAAGCGCCGGGATATATTATGAAACGAAAGGACGTTAATTTCTATGGTATTTGCACTTGCCGGCAATCAGAACTGCGGCAAAACAACACTTTTTAATCAGCTTACAGGCTCAAATCAGCATGTAGGTAATTTTCCCGGAGTGACGGTTGATCAGAAAACAGGGGAGATACGAACGCAGAAAAACTGCACTGTGGTTGATTTGCCCGGTATCTATTCGATACGCCCTTATACGAGTGAGGAAATTGTTACACGGGATTTTATTCTGGAGCAGAAACCGGACGGTCTGATCAATATTGTGGATGCGACAAACATCGAGAGAAACCTTTACCTGACGCTGCAGCTCCTGGAGCTGCATATTCCTATGGTGGTCGCTCTCAACATGATGGACGAGGTGAGAGGCAACGGCGGAACCGTCGACGTTTCAGGACTCTCAGAACGGCTCGGTGTACCGGTTGTTCCTATCAGCGCTGCAAAAAACGAAGGCATTGATGAGCTGATTGCTGCTGCTGTCGGCGCCGCCCGCGGCAAAGTCCTTCCTAAGGTAACGGATTTTTGCGGCGACGGACCGGTACACCGCTGCATTCATGCGGTTTCCCATCTCATCGAGGATCATGCCCGCGCGCTTGGCATATCCGCCCGTTTCGCAGCCACAAAGTTGGTGGAGGGAGATGAGATCATCATTGAAAGGCTGCAGCTCAATGAGAATGAACGCGATATGATGGAGCACAGCATAAGGGAAATGGAAACTGAGACGGGGTTGGACCGCAATGCGGCGCTTGCGGATATGCGGTATACCTTTATAGAGAAAATCTGCGGTGAAACGGTAGTAAAATGCAAAGAGAGCAAGGAACACCGACGCAGCGTACACATCGACAGAATACTGACCGACAAATATCTCGCACTGCCGGTGTTTTTGGCTATCATGCTTGTGATTTTCTGGCTGACTTTCGGCGTTGTCGGCGCATTTTTGAGCGATCTTCTGGGGTGGGGAATCGAGTGGCTGACCGCAGCCGCGGATCAGGCGCTCACGTCCTACGGCATCAACGAGGTGGTTCACAGCCTGCTGATCGACGGCATTTTTGCCGGCGTCGGAAGTGTCCTGAGCTTTCTGCCCATCATTGTCACGCTGTTCTTTTTTCTCTCCATTTTGGAGGATTCGGGCTATATGGCGCGCGTAGCGTTTGTCATGGATAAGCTGCTGCGCAAGATCGGTCTTTCGGGACGGAGCTTTGTTCCAATGCTGATCGGCTTTGGCTGTTCGGTGCCGGCGATCATGGCGACGCGCACGCTATCCTCCGAGCGAGACCGGCGCATGACCATTCTGCTGACGCCGTATATGAGCTGTTCCGCGAAAATTCCGGTTTACGCCGTATTCACGGCGGCTTTCTTTCCGCAGTATCAGGCGCTGGTTATGACAGCGCTCTATATATCAGGTATGCTGGTCGGTATTTTTATTGCGCTGCTCCTGAATCATACGCGCTTTAAAGGCAAGCCGGTTCCCTTTGTCATGGAGCTACCCAATTATCGTTTTCCCTCTGCGCGAAGCGTCCTGCTGCTGATGTGGGAAAAGGCAAAGGATTTCCTTCAGAAGGCATTTACCGTTATTTTTGTCGCAACAATTGTAATCTGGTTTTTGCAGAATTTCGACGCCAGACTGAATGTCGTTGCTAACAGCGCGGACAGCCTGCTTGCGGCAATCGGAAAGGCCGTTGCGCCGGTATTCGCGCCGCTTGGCTTTACGGATTGGCGGATATCCACCTCGTTGCTCGCCGGTTTTTCAGCAAAAGAGGCGGTGGTCAGCACCATGAGCGTGCTGACCGGAACCAGCGTCGCACAGCTCAGCGAGGGTCTCGGTGCGCTGTTTACACCATTGACTGCAGCAAGCTTTCTCGTATTCACACTGCTGTATACGCCATGCGTCGCCGCTGTGGCGACCGTCAGACGGGAACTGGGATCCCGTCTGCAGGCGTTCGGCGTGGTCGTGGCGCAGTGCGCGGTCGGATGGGTGGCCGCGTGCCTGCTCTATCAAATCGGACGTCTTTTCGTCGGATAACTTTAATATCTTTGTATACAGACGGAAAATATTAGATTATGTGTCCTGAAAGGCTGTGTCAGTCTTCCGGAGATGCATAGAAACCAAAATATACCTCCCGCGGCAGCTTTGCGTTTTGACGCGGGAAATCAGGAGGACCTCTTGGAAATTTGGGATTACGTCATTCTGGCAGGCGTCGCCATATGGCTTTTTGCTGCCGTCTGGTATATCGTGAGACAAAAGAAGCGCGGAAAGTGTGCCGGCTGCGGCGGATGTACGGGCTGTTCGGAGGTGAGCGGGTGTCAGAAGAACAAAGAAAAAGAAACGTCGGAACGCGGGACGCACGGAGATGGGAACAACCCGGACGGCAATGCATGAATTTCAGGTATCCTTGTGCAGAATCTTCCGGAGAAATAGATTACAGCCAACACACTGTATGCATTATTAAAAAATCATTGCATAAGAAATGACTTCCGAATCAAATGCAAAAACATAGGCTGCCGACGCGTTTTACGGAGAAGCAGAAGTAAAAATTGCACTCCGGGTTTCAGAGGGAAGCGTTACAGCGGAAACGGAAGCCGCCGCATTGTATGCGGTATCACAATTCTGTAACGACGTACCGGAGAAAAATCGGCTTGCGATGCCGGATGGGGTTTGCGCAGGCGGATTGTGAGGATATCAGAATGGGACTTGTTGAAGTATCATAAAAAAACTGCATCAACATGAAACTGTATGCTTCTGATTTCGGTTTGCGCTCCTGACGCGAAGTCAGTAGATTTCCATCAATACCGCAGAAGCCAGCTCAGGTTATTAAAAATCAAAGCCCGCCGAAAGGATTTTTCCTTCGGCGGACTTGTTCTGTTTTCAGGCGATAGAGCGCCGTCCCGACAATTTTCAGACAATCCGGACGGAGCTGCCGGACCGTGAAAAATACGGAGCCCGCGGAGTATTTTTACACTTCGGGGGAATTAGCGGCTGAAAAAACATCAGCCGATCTTTTCAGCTAACAATTTTGTAATACGTTTTTGCCGTCAGAGCATATACAGCGCCGTAAACCACGGCAAAGGCAAGGAGGGTAATAACGGAGCACAAAAACGTAAGCGACCAGTTTGTCAGCGCGAACAGGTTCAGAAGCTTTATCATCATTTTGAAATCAAAGGCCACATGAATCGCTGCCACAATGAGCGGGGCAAAAAAGATAATAAGAATCTGTGTGTTGATGGATCGCTTGATCTGTGCAGGCGTCAGTCCGACTTTCTGCATGATTTCAAAACGGCTTTTGTCCTCATAGCCCTCCGAGATTTGCTTGTAATAGATGATCAGCACGGTCGCCATGATAAAGATCAGTCCGAGAAAAATACCGAGAAACAGGAAACCGCCGTTCATCGCATAAAAGTCTTCTGCATTCTGCGCTCTTGTCTCGACGCGGAAAAGCTCCCACTGTCCCGCGCCGGTGATTTCCATGGCGCCGAGCGCCGAACCGCACGCAATTGCAGTCTCCTTGTCCGCGCCGAGATCGATTTGCGCCTCCCATCTCATCTGGCTGGCGTTGTCTCCGTAGGCGAGACGCTGCCCCTGATAGAGCTCCAGCAACGTTTCCTCATCCTTTACTGCAGCGTAGCAGGTCGGTGTCATATAAGCAGCCATGTCGCTGATAGACGGAAAGCTGCTCAGACGCTGCGCTACATGATATTTCAGGGTATAGGATTCTCCTCCGTTTTTTATATCAATGGTCATTTCGTCCGGAATGGACAAATTCCGGCTGTATACGGCAACCTCACCGTCTTTCAGGTCTGGATTTTGGCCTGTCAGCGCCTGGTAATCCTTTTGTGTGATAAAGCAGAGCTGCAGGGTTTCCGTTCCGGCGCGGAAGCTCCGATCGGTGGTGAATTTACCGCCTTGACTGCCGACGGTGAAAGCGAGATACGTATAATCGTCGAAACGCTCCGCGCTCACGCCTCTGTCAGCAAGAACGCCGCTTATCTGTTCTTTTACCGCCTCTGCTTTAAAAAGCTCCTCTGCCTCCGGATCAAAGCGCACCTGCGGCATCACATCGCAGGGATAACGGTTTTCAAGAGCGTCCTCCGTACCGATATAAAGCGACAGCGTTCCTGAAATCATCACGAGAACCATGGTGGATAGGATGCAGATATTGGCAAGCCCCACGGCATTCTGCTTCATCCGGTACAGCATGCCGGAGATCCCGATAAAATTCTGTGTTTTGTAATAAAATTTCTTGTGTTTGCGAAGCGCCTTGAGAATGACGATGCTCAGGGAGGTGAACAGACAATAGGTTCCCACAATGACGAGGAAAACCGCAAGAAAGTAAAATGCCAGCGCGTCAATGGGAGATTCCGTTTTCAAAGCTATCGTATAAGCCGCACCGAGAGACGCAATGCCGACAAGCGCCATCAGCCATTTTGTTTTCGGTTCTTTTTCACCTGTTTCAGATCCCCGAAGCAGCTCTATGGGATTAGACACATGGATCCGCCGCAGATTCAGAAGCAGCGTAAGTCCGATAATCCCGGCAAATAACGCGGCGCATGCCTTTATAGCTGTCGTTGATATTGAAAAGCCGAACGGGACATCAAGGCGCAGCAGATAAAACAGCCCCAAGGCTGCCAGCTTATGGAACAAAATGCCGAAGACAAGCCCGCCTGCGATGCCGAGAACGGCGACGTACAGAGACTCAAAGCACAGGATACAGGCGATGTGACGCTTTCCCATTCCCAAAATATTGTAAAGGCCCAGCTCTTTTTTTCGGCGTTTCATCAGAAAACTGTTTGTATAGAGCAGAAAAATAACGGAGAACAATCCGGCAATCACAACGCCGATGGCCGCCATGGCGCTGACATACTCTGCGCCGCGTAATTTCGCCATTCCCTCGTCTGTGGCAATGGCGGTCAGTATGTAAAAGCTTGCTGCGGTTCCGATGATGGTGAGAATATAGGAGAAGTAGAATCTTCCGTTTTTGCGCAGATTCTGCAGAGCCAGCGACGGAAAAAGGCTTTTATGCATGACTCTCACCCCCGGCGGTCAAAACGGTCAGGGTATCAGATATACGCGCAAACATCTCTTCATCGCTCATATTTGCCTTATAAAGCTGGTGGAATACCTCGCCGTCCTTGATAAAGAGCACGCGTCCGGCATGGCTGGCCGCTTTTATCGAGTGCGTTACCATGAGTATCGTCTGCCCATCACCGTTGATGTCGTCGAATAGACGCAAAAGTCCGTCGGCTGCCTTGGAATCCAGCGCGCCGGTCGGTTCGTCCGCAAGAATAAGCTGCGGACCGGTTATCAGTGCGCGCGCGACTGCGGCGCGCTGCTTCTGTCCGCCCGATACCTCGTAAGGATATTTGTTCAGAATTTCGGAAATTCGAAGCCTGGCGGCAATAGGCGCAAGCCGCCGTTCCATTTCTGCATATGGTTTGCCCGATAGCACAAGGGGCAGAAAAATATTATCCTTAAGCGAAAACGTATCCAGCAGGTTGAAGTCCTGAAAGACAAATCCCAGATGATCACGGCGGAAAGCGGCAATTTCTTTTTCGCGGATTTCCGCCAGACTTCGCCCGTTCAGCTTTACCTCCCCGCCCGTCGGCTTGTCCAGCGCCGCAAGGATATTGAGCAGCGTTGTTTTACCCGAACCCGATTCTCCCATAATGGCGACATATTCCCCCTCTTCTACGGAAAACGTTACGTTTGTCAGCGCCTGTACGTGATTTGCGCCGAAGCGGGCGGTATAAATTTTTTTCAAATTATTGACCTCTAAAACAGACATTTCCGGCTCCTCCTTTTTTTTGCGTACCATCATTGTACCAGAAGCCGGACGGCTCCTGCCATAGCTTTGTCTTACAAAACCTCCCGCAAGCTTACAATTCTGCAAGGTTGGCGTCTTTACGCCGTCGGCTTTTCAAAATATCGCCTTCCCGGATAACAAATGCTTTGGAGCTACGCGGCTGTTTTACAGTCGTATTTCCGAATCGGTATCAGCAGGGAAATCCTAATCGAACGGAATGCAGCAATACCTATAGTTTTTGCACCGGCGCAGGGGATTTGCATATTTCCGTATATCACAGCGCTTCTTTTTTAATATTTCCCAGATATAATAAGGCAATAGCAGTATCGGATTTGTTTCTATTTGAAATCGCTGAAATGCCCTCTATGACAAGCTCTGTCGGCTGTCCGTTGCCAAACAATCCTGTCTGTATGAATAATGGAATATGCGTTTTTCTGTATTCTCCGTTGGTTTTTTATGCTTGATTGGCGCATCAAAACGTATGAGGCGTTGAAAGAGCACGGCTGTTTTCGTCTGTCGGGAGCGTCAGCGTAACCTTTGTCCCTATGCCTACCGCTGACGAAATGCCGATGGAACAGCCGAGCCTTTTGAGAATTTTTTTCGTCAGATACAGGCCGATGCCTGACGCTTTTTTATCGGTGCGTCCGTTGTATCCGGTGAAGCCTTTTTCACAGACGCGCGGCAGATCCTCCGGCGCGATTCCGATTCCTGTATCCTGAATGACAAGGGCGTTTCCCGGTTCGCAATAGATGGATATCCTGCCTGCTTCGGTATATTTCACAGCATTTGACAGAATTTGTTCAATGGCGAAACAGAGCCATTTTTCATCTGTCAGCACCGTCATCTGCAAAGGGCGCAGCTCCAGGCTGATTTTTCGGCGAATGAACATCGGTGCGTATTTACGTATCGCCTGCCTGACAATGTCACCTAACTCATACTCCCGCAGAACATAATCCGTTGTATCGCTTCCCATACGCAGATAGGCAAGTACCATTTCCACGTACCGTTCCGTCTGAAAAAGCTGATAAAGAAGTTCTTTGTCGCTATCTGACGCACTGTCCTTCAGAATCAGGCGCATCGCGGCGATCGGCGTTTTGATCTGATGAACCCAAAGCGTATAGTAGTCTATCATTTCCGCTTTATTCCGTTCGGTTTCGCGTGTCAGGCGACTGTTTTCCCCGCATAAGATACGTATCAGGCTCAAATACATCTCTTCAATCGGGCTTCCGGCAGTGGGAAGACTCTCCGATGTTACCGTAATATTGCTTTGGAGCTGACGCAAAAGCCTGTACTTTTCCCTGAAACGCAGAAAGTCATATACGGTCAGCGCAAGCCCCGGTACCGTGCAAAGGAGCGATGCGTATAAAACGGCCTCTGCCGGCAGTCCATACAGG
>CAKTAA010000002.1 GCA_934526185.1 uncultured Eubacteriales bacterium
CAAAAGTCATTGTTCACTGCCGTCAATCAAGTATTGATAGGAAACCATAAATACTTTGGCTAAAGCTTTCAGCTCTATATCGGAAACATATCTTTTATTGGTTTCGATTCTGGTAATAACATTTTTGTCCATGTCAATTCCGATAAGCTGAAGCTGTAAAGCCAATTCACGCTGTGACCATTTACGCGATTTTCTCAGCTTTGCCACTCTACTGGAAATCAGATTTTTCTTGCCGTTTTCTTCTAAAGGTCTTGCCATTCATATCACCTCTCTTTTTTGTATCATTTTTAACGAATTTTATTGATTTTATCATCCCGACATGATATAATCGGTTGTGAAAGTGATACAATAGGGTGACATTTAAATAATGATGATTTACAGTGGAATAGGAAAGAGTTTTCCTTGTTTGAAAAACTCTTGAAAAAGAACATTACAAGATATATTATGATCTGTAAATTAGAAAATTTTTTAATATCCTTTCAGCTTAGAATTATGTATGTGATATCATTACCTCAGGGAAACCGACAGCCAGTATCCTTGGCTTATGAACAACGGCTTCTATTCCAAGGTCATCTACTATTTAATATACATATAAAGTCATTATATATAAAACAGCAGGTATATACTTAATATTAAGCATATAAACCATAATTACGGAGTGATTTGTGTACGTAAAAAAGCAAGAACCGTACCGCTCAAATTTGCGGTACGGCGTTTGTTTCAGTATGATTATATATTTTGGAATGGAATACTCTATTTTTGCCATTTTTTAGAGAGCAAAGCAAAAATTTATATGCATGCGCTGAAGCTGTATGAATTTTGTTTATAATATCCAAAAATTATATGCTAATATAGACAATGTTGCACGAGTTTACCATTTGGAAATATTTATGTCATAATAGAAGACAATGATTTAAATATATTACAATATTATAGTGAAAGCGATTTTTACTATAAAAACTGATTATTTTTTATAAAAAAATAAGCTGTTGTAGCACAGGGCATCAATGATATGATTTCGACAGCCGGATATGTTTCAGCGCTCTGTCGTGCAGACGGCGAAGATGTGTCATACTGCATGACATATCGTTTGCAATCCTGTCCCACGAGCGTCCCTCAATATAACGCAGCCGTAAGAGCAGCCTTTCGTCCCCGTCCCGCAGCGAGTCGATCGTCTTTCGGATTTCTTCCTTTTGGGCAACCAACGCTTTTATTTCCCAGCGGAGCGTGGATTCCGGATCTTTTATTCCGAGCTTTTCCCGTTCATCGTCGAGGCAGCAGTTTTCGCCATCCTGAGTTTTAACATTGTCGGCTGTGAGGCTGTCTGACCATTCGCGGAGCTGTTGCAGCTCTTTCACAGCACTTTCTATGAGTTTGTCAATACGCTGTAACTGTTGTAAATATTGTCTCGGCGTCATAAGTACCTCCCTGATTGATAGTTTTCCGACCGTTGAGCTGACTTGGTTTTCAAGGCAGACTTTTTCGTAAAGTCATTGGAAAATACATGCTGTTCGGTCCCAGATTAATGTATCGCAACGAATTCGCCTCTACCGTCCGTTTTCCTTTGCTGCGGCAAATCCGATGTTGTCAGAAGGTAATCTGTCATATTAGCAGAGAGGCAAATTTTGTTGAAAGCTTGAAGCTTTATCTGTGTCAATTCTGCGACTGCATGCTGAATTTATAGCGTATTTTTATCGCGCACGTGATTCGACAGCAAAATACGCGTTTCGCCAACTTTCGCCGATATTATATCAGCGATTCGCCAACTTGTCAATATCTCGATAGAGATTTTATTGACAGACAGAAAAAATCATGGTAAGATGCCTTTAAAGTGGGGGTGACATGATGAGTTTCTCTGAGCAATTAAAGAAGGCCCGTCTCCGCAAGAGGATGACACAACAGGAAGTAGCTGATGCTATGTGCATAACAAACAGCACATACTGCGGTTATGAAACTGGCAAAAGAAAACCAGATGTAGAAAAACTGAAACAACTGGCAAGAATTTTAGAGACATCCGTTGATTTGCTGTTGGAAATGGATTCGGCGGCCGATACCGGAGTGAGCGTATACCGTAAATCAGCAGACGCAAGCCCTGACGGGGAAAGGAAGTCTGCATCCGTCTGTGGAAAGGCAAAGATCATGATCCTTGGCTCTCAGGGGGAGAAAGCAATTTTTATTTCTCAAGAGGTTAACGAGGAGGACGCGGAGATGATTCGCCGTGTTATTCGCTCCGCAAATCGGGGCAAAAAAAAGAATAAATCGATTTGAAGCAAAATCAAACCTCTGATGTTTGGCGGATAACTGCATATATTAGACCTCTGCAGAGCGATAATATTTGTTATTGATTTATTTAATCGTTAATAGAGATATTGCATCGCGGCTCCAAAAGATCGACACTGTCACGGATAATGTGCTGACTGATATGCGGCTTCTCCTGCTTCGTCTGTTTTCCGTCGGTTTTGCCGCACTTACAACCATGTTATGACGAGTGTAAACCCTGTTCCATTTTTGATTTGGCATGTGCTCGAAATTTCAGAGAGTTTTAAACGCTTACATGCTTCAGAAATTGAATTTTATAATAGATTGAGCTGTTCATCGGCTTTATGGAAAGACTGCGGCGGCAGAAATAATACAGCGAATACAGTTCGATTGGCTTATATCGCGGCCGATAGTCTCCGACCTAAATACAATCAACTCCATATTCGTCCATTAAATTCCGAAATTTCAATTGGCCGCTCACAATGACGGCGCAATGCCCCTTATAAAACAAAATCTCAAAAAGGCTCTGACCGTTTCGGAGGTCAGAGTTTTCGTTTTTCCGCAAAAACAAATATTTTGAAGGGAGCAGTTTCAATGGAGGCGCATCTTTCATCAGCGGGACTGTTGATATTTTGTTATATTAAAAAGACAGAATACACGCAATTCTGCGGAATTTGCATCAGTCAGCTCATTGGGATACCTGTAGAATGAAACAATGCGTATAAAAGGGGCGTAAAGGGCTCAGAAACGTATGAAAACCAGTATGAAGAAAAGGGGGCTTGCTGTTGTTAAAATGCATTACTGCACAAATAAAATGCTTCAGGTTATGAGATACATGATTTAATCAAAACAGCAAAGTTGTTTGCTGTCTTTTTTATATGATTTTTGCAGTTGGTTACAGAACACTCATTTATAAAAATCATGCGCAAATGGGGGTTTCATAATTGGGACAGTATATGCATTTTGAAAAGAAAAAAAGCAAAAAAAATATATAAAGAAAATATTAACAAAAACCTTTACTTTTGTCGAAATCTGTGGTAAAATGCACATGGTTAGTTGAATGCACAGTGATCGGTCAAATTTTGGAGCATATCCTGAAATAAGATAAAATTCCATTTCTCTCAGGACAATTCGGATAACAAAGATAATATGAAAAAGGAGCGGATTTTATAATAAAACAGCGACTGTCTGAGCTGAAAAGGGTTAAAGCAATGGTGAGCTGCTGCCTGTCTTTGCGTTTTATGAAACGGTTTGAAAAGGACAGCGGTTTGCTGAATGAATGCTGTGGCGTGCTGATATCCCAGACGAATTCAATGAGGCGGGGGTACTATGCAGCAGATATTGAATTAAAAAAGAATACTTTAAATTGAACGAACCAACAATTTTCAGCTTATTTTCATAAGCTCCTGAAAGAAAGCAGGGGGGCTTTATGTCCGGACGTGTTTGAACCGGATAGATTTATAGACAGTTGGTATATGACTGAAATCTTTTCATTTACCGTTTGAGCATGAAATTGGAATTGTCGGGTATGGCGTAACTATATTTGAAAATGCCTATAACGAAAAGCAAACGGTTCCCGTGCTTTGTCAACAGGGAGCTCTGCCAATGGCTCGACAGGCTTTCGGCTTTTTTATCCCTCTCATACAAGGCTTTTGTATAGAAAGACAAAACTTTGCGTCGATTGAATCTTTTGCTTTTTCAGGATTTAAAGCGAAAGTTTTTTTAGAATGCAGAGGATGCGGCTGGGCGTTGCCGGCATGATTCCCATACTTTGCTGATTTGTATAGAGCACAGCTTATGCAGCCTGGTAAAGCCGCTTGAAGCTGTGCCTTTTCTTATTTGAAATTTACCTGCCAACGGCGCAGACGGTGGAATGACATAAATTGGAATTTCAATATCCGCATCCGGCGGAAAACTTACATTCGGAGGACAGCAGCATGGAACCAAACATGATTCGCCTGACCAATGAATATCTCATTCGCTCTGACGTCAATCACCTTCCGATTACCTTTGAGAAACTGACAGCACTTCTGAAAACGGAGGGCTTTGATACGCTGTCGTATCAGGAGGCGGACGAAATCATCGAACGCTTTAAGCTGCGCGAACATACGAAGTATCCTGCCTTTTTGTTCGTATCCGATGTTCTTCATGCCCGTCTCGTTTTATATGACGGCACGCTTTCCATCGGCGAGAGGATGCTTCATGTTGCGCATGAGCTGGGGCATATCGTATGCAATCACTGCGGCTGTGGAGTACGCCAGAGCAATTTCCGCAATGTCGGTCAGGAACGCGACGCCAATGCTTTTATGCTTCAGTTTCTTGCACCGCGGTGTGTTCTGAAAGCTAATAATATCCGCACTGTAAATCAGATTTCTGCGGTGACCATGCTGAACAAGGAACATGCCAAACTGATTCGTGAAAATCTTTTAATACCATTCAGAGAGCCGTTCAGCCGGACTCTGATTCAGAAAATTAAAATCGAAACGGATTTGGAACCGGAGAAAACAAGTTGGCGGCGCTTCGGCCGTTTGGCAGCCGTCTGTTCAAAATTGCTGCTTTCCGTTCTCCTGACTGCTGCTTTTTCACTTTTGATTCAAATGGCTATTGCTTCGGTACAAACGAATTTTTCAGATCCGATAGAAGTTCAGGAGACCTTTAACGATAATTCGTGCGGCAGTCCGTATTTGATTCTTCCGTCGGAAAAAAGGGAAACGGAACCGGACGAGGAGATTTCGGTCCAAACATACGACCGAATAAACAGCGAGGAGGACTTAGAAAAACAGACTGAAAGCGAACTGTCGTCGTCCAGTGATGCACTTGTCTATGTGACGCCGAGCGGGAAAAAATATCACCGGCCGGGTTGCCGATACATCAAAGAAAAAGAAAATCTGGAGCGGCTGACGAAGGAGGAGGCGGTTCAGCGGTATCTATCACCGTGCACAGTCTGCTGCGGCGATACGTAATTACCTTTTGTGCATAGAAAGCTTTACATATTCGCCGCATAGACGGATCGAAATGCTGGAGCCGCTGCACTTGGACGCAGACAGCTATCGTCTGACCTGCATAACTGTTGCGGGAAATGATTTCTCGGAATACGGGATTGTACAGGCCGGCAAAACCAATCAATTGCTGAAAAGCACCGCCTCAGATCTTGCAGCGTGCCTTGAAATGGCTTTGTCATCAAGCGGGAGACATCGCCGGATCTGACGGTGCTAAGGTGATTGAACTGAAGCCGAACACCCGGTTTCGAACATAGATACCTTTTCCATTCGGACAAACAGCGGCCGTAAGAATATAGCCGGACGCGGCGAGCGCGGTGTTATAATCGGCAGGCGTTTTTCACAACCGTGATGAAAAACGCCTGTTTCTGTCTTGTGTCGTATTTTAGCATCAAGAGCGTTTGGACAGCGGATCGTCTGCAAACTGTTTCTCTTTGTCAAAATCCTTTTCTTGAAAGTTGTACGGCATAGATGAATGTTCAAACAGAAAATTGATTTTATCTGCGGCAATCGTTTTGTTGCAATAAACAAAATTGAATTCTCCGCTGATATGCATATCTTCAACTTCGAATACGGCGAGTCCCTTCTGACGGAGAGCCACAGGGCGATAGGCAAATGTTATCATATGATTCTGCTTCACCATATCGCTTATGACTGAAAAATTGCTTACGGAAACGGTTCTCTGAAAGCAATCAAATGAAAAGCCCCTGTTCAGGATGGCCTGCTCCAACAGCCTTCTTGTGCCGGAGCCGGGTTCTCTTACGATAAGACTTTCCCGGAAAATTTCGTTGAGCGCGACACTTTTTTTTGCAAATCGGTGCTTGGCTGCACAGATTCCGACAAAGCTTTCTTTTTTAAACAAATGATAACCATAACGCGATTTGTCAAACACGCCTTCGACAATCGCAAAATCAAGCTCAGAATTTTCCAGCATATGCAGGAGCGTTTCTGTGTTATCAATGATTAAATTCATGGTATGGCCGCTTTCCGAAAGAAATCGGCGGAAAATGGGACCGAGAACAAATTCACCGATGGTTTTTGTGGCGCCTACATCAAGATGGATGCCCTCCTGCGCGGCGAATTCTCCGCGCATGGCATGTTCCTCCGCCGTCATGCTGTCAATGTGACGTTTTAAGATCTCGGCGTTTCTGCTCCTGGAAAGCGTCCGGCCGTTATATTCAAACAGCTTAACTCCATAATGATTTTCAAGAAAATGAATGTGTTGCGTAACACCGGGCTGCGTCATATTCAGAATCTCCGCAGTCCTGCGGTAATTCATTTCTTTGTATAACGTCAAAAAAGTCTGAATGCGAAAATCCAACATAGATACCTCATTAATATAAATTATCAAATAATAAAAAATGATAATTTGATATTATCATAATTTTGCGGTATAATCAAGAAGAAAATGAAAACAAAGGAGTTTTTGGTATGAAAATTGTCATAGTCGGCGGTGTGGCGGCCGGAACAAAAACGGCTGCAAAATTAAAAAGAGAAAATCCGGAAGCCGAGGTTGTGATCTACACCAAGGGCAGGGATATATCCTATGCCGGCTGCGGACTGCCTTACTATATCGGCGGCTCTATCGCAACAGAGGAAGAGCTGATCGTCAATACGCCGGAGAAATTTGCAGGTCTTACCGGCGCGGAGGTACATACAAACAGCGAGGTCGTCGGCGTCAATCCATCCTGCAAAACGATAACTGTTGAGAGCGGAAAGCGGCAAACTGTCCGGTATGATAAATTGATTCTGACAGTCGGCGCCGAGCCTGTGATACCTCCGGTTGAGGGGACTTCGCTTATGGGGGTATTTACAGTCCGCACGCCGGAGGATGCCGTCGGAGCAAGAAAATATGCTGAAGAGCGTGGCTGCAGGAAAGCCGCTGTAGTCGGCGGAGGATTTATCGGGCTTGAGGTTGCCGAAAATCTAATGGAAAAGGGTATTTCCGTAACCGTCATCGACATGGCGGCACAGCTTCTTTCAAATATCTTTGACGCTGAGATGGCCGAATATATCCGCCGCCAGCTTCAGGCGAAAGGGATGCGTGTTTTGACGGGAACCGCGCTGAAACGCATCAGGGGAACGGCTTCCGTCAGCGGAGCAGAGACAGGTGCAGGAGAAATACCGGCGGATATGGTCATCTTGGCGGCCGGTATCAGACCGGCAACAAAATTTCTTTCCGGTTCCGGTTTGGAAATAGAAAACGGATGCATTGTCACGGATGAATATCAAAGGACAAATTTGCCGGATATTTATGCCGCCGGTGACTGCGCGCTTGTCAAAAACCGCATTACCGGCAAAAGACAGTGGTCGGCAATGGGTTCTACTGCCAACATAACCGGCAGGGCTCTGGCTCTGAATCTAAGCGGTGAAAAAACGATCTACGCGGGGTGCCTCGGAACAGGGGTGGTGAAGCTTGCGAAGGATCTCAACGCGGCCAGAACCGGACTGACGGAGGAACAAGCCAAAAGGGATGGCTATGATGTAATTTCCTCTGTGTGCGTGGGGGATGACAAGGCCCATTACTACCCGGATTCATCATTCTTTGTGACAAAACTCATAGCCGACAGAAGCACACACAGGCTGCTCGGCATGCAGGCTATTGGCCGCGGCTCTGTCGATAAGATGGCGGATATTGCGGTGACCGGTATCACTATGGGATGTCGGGCCGAGGATTTTATAACCATGGATTTCGCATATGCACCGCCGTTTTCCACTGCGATACATCCCTTTGCATCGGCCTGCGGCGTTCTTGTAAATAAGATCAGCGGACGGCTGGAATCCTTTACGCCTGCCGAATACACCGCCGGCGCTGCAGGGGAGTACCGTTTGATTGACGCCCATCCCGTTCCCACGCTGTCGGGCGGTACATGGCTTGATCTTACAAGAGCAGAGGAGGAGGCGAAAAAATATGAAAAAGATGAAAAGCTTCTCCTGGTTTGTGCCAGAGGAAAGCGAGGATATTTCCTTCAGAATAAGCTTCGGGCGCTTGGCTATATGAACACCCGCGTACTGGAGGGCGGCGCTTCCTTTAATGTAATTAGAAGAACGCTTCCCGCGGGTGAAAAATTACCGCATGAGGAGATCAAGCGTGTCAAGGCGCTTGGATGTTTACAGGATAAGCGCTATCCCGATGTATTCAATGTGCGTGTCATAACACGAAACGGAAAAATTACCGCAGAGGAGCACCGCATCCTTGCAGAAGCGGCAGAGCGCTTTGGAAGCGGCGAAATTACGATGACAACGCGTCTGACAATGGAAATTCAGGGTGTCCGCTATGACAGCATTGATGCACTTATCGCCTATTTGGCTGATAACGGCCTGGAAACCGGAGGAACAGGTTCACTTGTCAGACCTGTGGTTTCCTGTAAGGGAACAACCTGTCAGTACGGTCTGATTGACACCTTTGATTTGAGTGAAAAAATTCATGAACGTTTTTACAAGGGGTATCATACGGTGACGCTGCCCCATAAATTCAAGATCGCTGTAGGCGGCTGTCCGAATAACTGCGTCAAACCGGATTTAAACGATCTCGGTATTGTAGGTCAGCGTGTACCGCTGTTTGACTTTTCAAAATGCCGCGGCTGCAAAAGATGCGCGCTCGAGGGCGCCTGTCCCATTCAGGCTGTGAGGGTGACGGACGGTATGCTGACGATGGCGGAAGCCTGCAACGGCTGCGGAAGATGTAAAAACAAATGTCCCTTCGGCGTTGCGGAAGAATATACAAACGGTTATAAAATCTATATCGGCGGCCGCTGGGGTAAGAAAATGGCAAACGGCCGTCCGCTGGAAAAGCTGTTTCTCGATGAAAATGAAGTGCTGAATACGATTGAACACGCCATCCTCCTTTTCCGTGATGAAGGCATCGCCGGCGAACGCTTTGCGGACACGGTAAACCGGCTCGGATTTGACTTTGTTCAGGATAAGCTGCTTTACGGCAATATGGATAAAGACAGAATTTTGGAAAAGAAGGTAAAGGGCGGGGCAAGCTGCTGACAGACAGAAGAAGGACTGCTCGGGAACACCTGCAGTAGCAGGGCTCCTGTTCAAAATTTGTCTGCCGTTCCAATGAAAGTGAGAAAGGGAATCTTAGCAAAGGCATGGTGATTTTTATGAAACACGGTGCTGCATTTTTATTAGCAGCCGCGCTCGCATGCTGTTTCTCGGCATGCGGGCAGATAACTGAGCGTGACGGCGGTTCTGGCGGATATACTTTTACCGATGATTTGGGAAGGGAAATAACAGTTACATCTGCTGAGCGAACTGCAGCCCTGTTAGGCAGCTACGCGGACATCTGGTATCTTGCCGGCGGTACGGTTTGCGCGTCGGCGGACGACGCCTGGGAGGATTTTGATTTGCCTCTTAAAGAGGATACCGTTCATTTAGGAGCGACCAAAAATCTCAGTTTGGAAGCGCTTTTTGCCTGCGAGCCTGATTTTGTTCTTGCCAGTACAAATACACCACAGCATCTTGAGTGGCGCGAAGCACTGGAAGGAGCAGGCATTGCGGTTGCTTACTTTGATGTAGTGAATTTTGAAGATTATCTGCGGATGCTGAAAATATGTACCGATATAACCGGAAAGCCCGAATATTTCGAGCAATACGGCTTAGATGTTCAGGACCAAGTGAACGAGATTCTCCGGCGCAGAGATGGACAGAAAGCACAGTCCGTATTGGTGATGCGCGCCTCGGCCGCAAGCATCCGAGCAAAAAGAAGCGATGCAACTGTGCTTGGCGAGATGCTCAGCAGCTTCGGCTGCAGCAATATTGCGGACAGTGACAGTTCATTGCTTGAAAATCTGAGCATTGAAAGTATTTTGCTGGCAAATCCCGACAAAATATTTTTTATCCAGACCGGAGACGATATAGAGGGCATTGAAAAAAATGTTGAGAAGCTGTTTCAGGAGAATCCGTTATGGTATGAGCTTGACGCCGTAATAAACGGCAGGGTTTATTATATGGATAAGCATTTGTACAACCTGAAGCCAAATGCTCGATGGGGAGAGGCATACGAGAAGCTTGAGGAGATTCTGTATGATGAACCGTAAAAAGAAATGGCGCTTTCTGTTATGTCTCGGTATGGTGTTCTGTATTTTTGCAACACTTCTCAGCCTATGTCTCGGAAGCAAATGCTTTACGGTTGAACAGCTCTGCCGTTTGATATTCGGCGGTGCTCCTTCTGCTGTGAACCGAAGCATTTTCAGGTATGTACGGGTTCCCCGGACGATGGCGAGTCTTTTGGCCGGTGCGGCGCTGTCTGTTTCGGGCGCCGTTCTGCAGAATGTGCTCGGCAACAAATTAGCGTCGCCGAGCATTATCGGAGTTAACGCAGGGGCAGGGCTTGGTGTTACCCTGTGCTCTGCCGCGGGAATTTTGTCAGGCTGGGCGGTTTCCGGTTCTGCTTTTGCCGGGAGCCTGTTTGCGGTTATCATTATTTTTCTGTTTTCATACCGCTCCAATGCCTCCAAGACAACGGTGATTTTAAGCGGTGTTGCACTGAACAGCATATTGAACGCTGTGTGTGAGGCTGTTGCCGTATTGAATCCCGATGTTGCCGCGCTTAATACTGAATTTCGTGTGGGAGGCTTTTCCTCCATCTCTTACACAAGACTTGTACCAGCCGCTGTATGCATTCTCGTTGCGCTCGTTATCCTCTTTACCCTGTGCAACGAGCTGGATGTGGCTGCCTTGGGCGACGAGACTGCTCAGAGCATCGGCCTGCCGGTGAAAACGTACAGAACTGTCTTTTTAAGCCTGTCGGCTCTGCTCGCGGGAGCAGCCGTCAGCTTTTCCGGTCTGCTGGGATTTGTCGGATTGATTGTCCCGCATTTTGTTCGCAGAATCATCGGAAATGAGAGCCGGCTGCTGCTGCCGCTGTGTGTTCTATTTGGAGGCGGCTTTGTCTGTCTCTGTGATTTGGCGTCGAGATTGCTGTTTGCACCGTATGAGCTGCCTGTCGGTATTTTGATGGCAATGATAGGAGGCCCTCTGTTTGTCATACTTCTGATCCGATACAAAGGGGGGCACGGATATGGTAGAAATTAAAGATGTATCCAGCGGATACGGAAAGCATGAGGTTCTGCACGGCATCAGCTTTACAGCGGAAAAAGGGAAAATCACGACTGTAATCGGCAGCAATGGCTGCGGAAAGAGCACACTCCTCAAAACGATTGTAGGATTGCTTCCTCTGACCGGCGGCTGTATAAGCATTGACGGTATTTCGGCAGATCAGCTTACACGTGCGGAGACGGCGAAAAGGATTGCCTATCTGCCGCAGAACAAAAATATTCCCGACATTTCTGTTGGCAGATTGGTGCTGCACGGAAGGTTTCCGTATTTGAGTTATCCGAGAAAATACCGCAGAACGGACGTAGAAATTGCTGAGCACGCGATGGAGCAGATGGAGATTTCAGATCTTGCTGAAAAGCAGATGTATGAGCTGTCGGGCGGCATGCGTCAAAAAGCATATATTGCGATGGCATTGGCGCAGCAGGCGCCCGTAATCATAATGGACGAACCGACTGCTTATCTGGATATCGGGCGGCAGATAAAATTTGCGGAGATGATAAAAACACTGGCAGAAGGCGGAAAAACAATCATACTTGTGCTGCACGACATTTTGTTTGCCGTGAAAATTTCAGACAGTATCGTTTGCCTGCGTGACGGCACGGCGGCGAAATGCGGCACGCCGGACGAAATCCTGCATGCTGATATGATACAAAAGCTTTACGGTATTCATGTAAAACGAATAAAGACAGATAATGGCATACAGTATTATTACGAAATCTGAATAGGAGGCCTATGACTTATTTTCCTTTGTTTATGAAAATAGAGAATCGGGAGGTTCTTGTCTGCGGGGGCGGAGCCGAGGCGTGTGAAAAAGTGAAACGATTATATTCCTTGCGACCGCGAATCAGAGTTGTCTCTGAAAACCTGTCGCCTGAAATGGAAGAGCTTAATGCGGTTACGATAGAAAAACATCGTTTTACGGAAAAGGATTTGGAACCGGTTCCCCTTTTTGTGGTAGCGGCGGAGGAGAAAGCCGAGACTCGGAGAATTGTCTCTGCATGCCGGAAACATCGTATTCCGGTAAACGCAGCAGATCAGCCCGACCAATGCGACTTCCTTTTTCCCGCGTTGATATCTACAGATCAACTGTGTGTCGGCATCAGCACGGGAGGGGTGTCTCCAACAGCCGCCGTGGTTCTGAGGGAAAGAATTGCCGAACAGATTCCCGCTAACATAGACGAGATACTGCTGGGGATGATTGCGGCAAGACAGACAGTACAAAAGACGGGGCTGCCGAAGGAGATGAAAAAGAAACTCTTGCGTCAAATTGCACAACAGGCATTTGCCGCGGGCAGACAGCTGACCGACAGGGAGCTGAAGAATTTGATAGCCTGCGCAGATGTATAAAAAAGCGTGTCCGTTAAAAGCGGACACGCTTTCAGCAGTTTTTAATGAATGCCGATTTTATGCCCACAGAAAGTCGCTTCTCCGTGGCTGACGCAGAACGACAGTGTGATATCATCGGCAGACTGTTCAAAAGTATGATCAAATAAAGGGTGATAGATGAAAACCTTTCTTTCGTCTTTCACTGAACTTAATGGCTGCACCGCCGGCAGAACCCACAAACTGCGGCGACAAAATAAGGGAGAAACCGTTTTCCGGTTTCTCCCTTGTATTTATTCTTTTGAAAATTCTTCTTTGCCTACACCGCACAGCGGGCATACCCAATCCTCGGGCAAATCTTCCCATTTTGTTCCGGGAGCAATACCGTTATCGGGATCGCCTGCCGTTTCGTCATAAACATAGCCGCATACATCGCAAATATATTTCATTTGATCACCTCCTTTTAAAGCACCAAAGACGGTGCAGAATATACTCTTGCTTTCAGCTCACTGTTAAGCATGTACAGGCTTTTGGCATCACCGCCGTAAAGCTCCATCTTGGTAATCATATCGGAGGCATTTTTTTCTTCCTCCCCCTGCTCCTTTACGAACCAGTCAAGAAGCTGCATCGTTCGGAAATCATGATCTTCAAACGCTGCGGCATATATAGTGTTAATCAGCTCCGTTACATATTTTTCGTGTTTCAGACCGGCTTTCAGGGGATCCATATGCTCTTTCAGTTCGCAGTCAGGCTTGGCAATGGCGTCAAAGGTCACTTTTATATCATTGTTCAGCAAATATTGATAGAACAGCAGAGCGTGATCTCTTTCCTCCTGCGCCTGAATTCTGTACCAGTTCTCAAAGCCGTCAAGTCCAGCGGCGGCATAATAATTAGAAAACTCCAAATACAGATAGGCGGAATAGAACTCCTTGTTGATTTGCTCATTTAACAGCCTTGCAACTTTTTCATTCATAACGGTTCTCCTTTTTATATTTATTTACCAAAGCAGGGCCTGTGACTCTGGCCTTTGATACCTGAAACGGTAATTCATATACGGGATATTTACGCACGCCGGATTGTTCAATAAGGGGCTTGCCCTGTCGTGGAGGCGTGGGACATCTTCCCTAAGTTATACTGCGGAAATTCAAGTCTAAAATATCGAGGCTTACTGTTGATGTACATATATACACATTATAGCACAAAGCTGTAGAATTTACCAGAAAATTTTACAGCGATATAAGATCAGCCAGTACCGAAACTCCGATCCCCAATCCGGCGGATAACAAGATCAGGCGGACAGCGGATACTTTTTTTCCAAACAGCCATTCGAAACCGAAATAAACAACGACAAGCAAATTAAAAATGACGACAGACGGAATATTTAAATGAAATTCCGCCGGAGACAGGCAGCCAAACGCTTTCAGCAGGAGAATGATTCCGGTGGACAGAATCAGCGCAATAATAACAGGCTGTACCCCCCGAAGAAAGGCGGAAAAATATTTATTATTCGTCAAATTTGTCAGTACAGATGCAATCAGCAGAATGATAACGAAGGAAGGCAATATAACACCCGCAGTTGCCGCAATGCTGCCCGGCATACCTGCACACTCGGATCCGACATAGGTTGCCATATTGACGGCAATCGGTCCCGGCGTAGATTCACATACCCCGATAAAGTTGTAAAATTCCGATTCCGTAAGCCAGCCGTACTGTAAAACCGTTTCTTCAATCAGCGGTATCATGCCGAAACCGCCGCCGAAACAAAACAGTCCGATTTTGAAGAATTCAAAAAAAAGGGTAAAGTAAATCATTTCCGGCCTTTCGTTTTCACTCCGGGTAGGACATAAAAAAATATACCGAAAATACCGCCGATGAGAATAAGAAGAACGGAGCTAAAGGAGACAGAGAACCATTCCAAAAGGAGCATCGAAATGAAAACCGCGGCAAACGTGATGACAGGAAGTGGTTTTTTCTCCATTTTGGAAAGCATTTCCACACCCGCTTTTAAAATAAGGAATGCAACCGCACACTTGATTCCCACAAAGGCATAGGCAACATATTTATTTTTTATAAAGCCGTCTAAGAAGAGCGAGATAACATAAATGATGACCAGTGACGGCAGGATAACACCCAGTGTGGCGCACAAACTGCCCCAAATCCCTTTTCGCCTGTATCCCACATAGGTTGCAAGATTGATGGCGATGGGGCCTGGTGTGGATTCGGCAATCGTAATAATTTCCAGCAGTTCATCCTCGGTCAGCCAATGCTTCTGTTCAACAACGGTTTCCTTTATCTGAGCAATCATTGCGTAACCGCCGCCAAATGTAAAGAGTCCTGTTTTGAAAAAAGTAAGAAACAGTGAAAACAGCATCACGTCATTCTCCTTCCGAGTCAGATCCTGGAAAGATTTCGGTATAAGGTAGAGACGAAAATGTTTAATTTTGCGGGTGCGATTGTTGTACACAATTCCACAGCCTGCGGCGGATGATACTGAAGCTTGAAAGGTATGAGAAAGGACTATCACTGCGAAAATATACAAAAGCATGGGGCAGCAGTTCTACGAATTGAAACGCACTGAATCTGTATTTGTTCATCAGCCGATATGAAAACGATTATCCAAGTAAAACGTCAAAAGCCAGCATCAGACAGAAGCCCGCAAGAAGAGAATAAGTCGCGCCCCGTTCATTGCCGTAGGCATGTGTTTCAGGAATCATCTCATCACTGATAACATACAGCATGGTACCTCCCGCGAATGCCAAAGCAAAGGGCAGAATGGAGGCGGATATGCTTACCGCCAGATAACCGAGCAATGTGCCGATAACCTCGACAATGCCGGTGCACAGGGCAACCGCAAAAGTTCTTTTGCGGCTCATACCGACTGCGAGCATTGGCGCAATAATGACCATTCCCTCAGGAATATTCTGCAGAGCAATACCTCCTGCAACAGTCAGAGCTTCTGCCGTGTTGCCTGTACCAAAGCCGACGCCGGCCGCAATGCCTTCAGGAAAATTGTGAATTGCTATTGCGATGACGAAAAGAAGCACCTTGCTTAACGGCTCGGTCCTTTCAGGGTGCTTTTCATTATCGACCCCGGTTAGTTTGTGCAGATGCGGCACAATTTTATCAATAATATTTATACAGAATGCGCCGCAAAAGATACCGGCAATTGTTACAGGCAGAGCAAACTTGCCGGCAAAATCAAGAGAAGGAATTATAAGTCCCATGACGGCGGCCGCGAGCATGACGCCTGCAGCAAAAGAGAGAATGCAGCAGGAGAATTGCTGGCTGGTTTTTTTAAAAAGAAAGCCGATAAGCGCACCGATAACCGATGCGCTTCCGACACCAAGAGCCGTCAATAATACGATCTGCATGGATTAAGCTTTCCAAAGACTGTGCAGGTTGCAGTATGCAAAAACGGCTTCGACCTCATCGCCGTCACAGAGGGCAAAGCAAACCTTAGGTGCATCACCAGGGCTGAGCGCCTTGCGCTGATTGCCGTATTTTGTTTGTAAAGAAACCCACTCGATATGGTGCTCCGGAAGCATCGGATGTTCTGCTTCACCGACAACAACGGTAACCTTGTTGTTTTCAACGTGATAAACGGGGATGTGTTTTTCAGCGGACGCCTCGGTTGTACCAGGGATAAGCTCTGTCATTTTCTGACCGCAGCACATAACCGGAACGCCCTTGTCCTTGACCATCGCAATGATATTGCCGCAATGCTTGCAAATAAAAAATCGCTGTTCCATTATTTTCTCCTTTGCATTAAAAAGAATGAAAAATTTGAGGAAGTTTCGGGAAGCGAAACTTCTGCACATGGCAAACACATGATTCTGCAGCGGTGTGTAGCTATACACAGTATACCATAAACCGATTCAAATATCAACATATTGTCGTATTTTTCCTCATAAAATTCAGTAATTTTTTCTTTAAAAACGGTGTTTGCTATTGGGAAGAGGAATGATCTTTGCTCAGCCGGGAACGGCCGTAAATTATCGCATATTTAATATCCGAACATTCCTCATCACGGATCCAGTCACCTTGACCGCCGGTTTCTATAAAAGCGGGAAAGCAACGGGGCGCAATTAGGGAATTTATTGCGGGTAGAACCCTCTGATAAAGACAAAATATGATTGATGGAATCATAGACGAAAACGGGAACGGATATGCGTGTGCCGTACCGGACTTGCTTTTCCTATAATACAGCTACAGCCCGGCCTGTGATATCCTTTTTGCTCGGCGTCACATAGAAAAAAGCGGCATCGGGTAACGAAGAAATGCTGTTGTTCTTTTTTTTGCTTTCCGTGACGTTTATTCGGTCGCCCATTTGAAACGTCGTAACATCCGAATCTCATACGAATTGTTCGCTATAACCCTTTCTATTTTCATTAATTATTCTTGCAACTCCGTCAATTATCCCCCCGCACTCGCGGATTCTTGCGGCGATTTTCTTACGCTTTTTGGGATTTTGCAACGCTTCAAGCGTCACATTAAAGCCGCCGCCGAGGGCTTCGAGATCATTTCCATCGTCGTTGTTCCAGATATCGGCTGTGCGTCTGTATTGGTTGCTTATATCGCCGTTTGCCTGAAAATGAGCGTCGATACTGTCGCCGCTGAATGGCTGTTTGTAATACTGCGTAAATACATCACCTGTTATACCGGCAAAAAACCAGTAATCATAATCCTTCTCACCGAGACATTTCATAACATATTTTGTCGAACCGTTGAACCAGTAGTTTTCACCGTATTCGTCGGTGACAAGGCGGTGGATAACGGAAATAATGCTGTTGCTCTGTTTTGTAATCATGGTAAACCCTTCTTTCTTTATTTTATTTTTGTTTGGTGTTACAAGCTGAAAAATTTTGATTGATCTTAAAACCTTTAGATCATTTGAGCCGCTTGAACCAATTACAAGAGGAAAAGCAGTTTCCTTGCTTAAATCAAGTGACATATATGGAAGGTTTTTCCAAAATAGCGTATTTCATTATTGATTATAACTGCAAAATACTGTTGCTCAATAATCCAACTGACTTCGTTGTCACGATTTGGAAGAATCTGTCCTCTTTGCGGAAAACTATAAGAATCGTGAAAAATGGGCTGGTGAAAATCAAGTGAATTGTTTTTGTGATTGAAATTGTTGTGCATATTTATGCCAAAAGCGTTGTGCCCTGTCCCGCCGGTCAAGTAGCCGGTATCTTCGCTGAAATAAATTAGAAAACCGTCTAAATCGCCCGATTGATAAAATTTTTATCCACTCTGAACGGGATTTTACGGCTGCATTGGTATTTATTGTTTGCCTTAAAATATAGCTGTTAAATTCAACTTCGTTATTGTCAAGTACTTTAAAATGTGCGTTGTTAATCGGCGTCGTTTTGTCAAGTTCAACCTGCTTTTCCCACAGGATAGGATTTTGTTTTTCAATTTCTTCGATTGTAATGTGGGGTATCTCGTTTGGCTTCGAATAAAGGGACACGTCCGGAATCCGCTTTTTGACAGGAACATACAAAGCGGTAAGCTGCCTGCGTTCATCGGGCGAAATTAGATTTTCAAGCATTGCAGCGTGAAGCAGACAGCCGTCCGGCGTGTAATCAATTTGATAAAATTTGTTTTCATTAAAGCTTTTGACAAGTGAGTGAAAAGACTGTGCCAAATCGCTATCAAGATACACGTTCGCCGCGGCAAAAAAACCTCCTTTAAAACAAAGTCTGTGAATTCGCTGTCGTTGTTAAAATCATCGTCAATTTTCGCAATCATCACGTAAGAACCGTTTTCCTGATACTCAAAGCTGCTGTGATTTTCCAATTTTATGCCGTTCATTTGTAGATAGCGTGATAATGCAGCGGTATCTGACGTTTCCGGCTGGTTTTTGAGGTAGGAGGACAATTACGCATTTGCGGCAGCATTACGACGGAGGTATCCAGCGGTTTCGCCAGCTTTTCCGATAAATTGGAAAGTTTTTCCATACTCACGCTTTCACGAGCAGTAAGTTGCTTGTCCATTTCCTCATAAAGCAGCAGAAGAGCGGAAATGTGTTTGATCCCATTCTCAATCATTTTCTGTAAAAAGTCGTTAACAATGCGCTTCAGATCGGACGGTGCCGTGACTTCATTGTCAATTTCTTTGATTTTGTCAGCGAAAACCTGTGTGACAGTAGACATTTCATGGTTCTCGTAAATACGAACAATATCTTTTATGGGTATCTGCATTTTCCGCGGCACCATAATCTGATGTATGTGCTGTACGTTCTGTTCGTCATAATAGCGGTACTTTTCAAACGGTGGGCGAATGTGTGATCGGTCCGGCTTCCTCATAATACCGAAGCGTTCGTGAAGAAAGACAAAGCTCGGCTCTGAGTTTGGTTATCTTGATTAAATTCATGGCACACCAACCTAACCTCCTCCGCAATGTTATCTTTGGCAACATACACAGTATATCACTTGACGCAGCGGCAGAGTCAATAAAAAATCGATTCTCAGTGGCAAATAACAGAAAGTTTAACGAGATAAATCGCTAACTTCTGTATTGAAGTGACTTACCTTAGCCTGTTGTTTATTAAAAAATTTCAGCTTTACATAGAACAAGCCTTACATATCAAAACCGAATAAAACACACTTTCCGTCGAGGAGAGAGCTGCTTTGCTGCACGGTTGAGTTATGCAGGGCTTGCTTTTTATTTTAAATGGCGTGTAGAATGTGGAAAAACAGTTATTTTACACGGGATTTTGAAAACGGCGAAGGCGAATAAGATATCTATTCCTCCTGTAAATTTCTATAATTTTCGGCCTGAACATTGAACATTTCGGCATACTTTCCGTTTGCCTTGACCAGCTCGTCGTGCGAGCCGGATTCAATGATACGCCCGTTCTCAAACATATAGATTCGGTCAGCGTGACGTGTGGTTGAGAGGCGGTGCGAGATGAAAATAGCAGTTTTGCCGCTTGCATACTCGCTGATATGACGATTCAATTCATACTCCGCCATCGGATCAAGCGCTGACGACGGCTCGTCCATTATAATAAGATCAAACGGATGTGCGAACACGCGTGCAATCGCTACTTTCTGCGCTTCTCCTCCGGATAGATTCGTACCGCTTTCATCGAACTCACGCGTGAGCATCGTGTTGATCCCGTTTTTCAGGCTGTGAAGCTTTGAGTCAAACGTAGCCATCTGAAGTGCGTTCTTTACGGTTTTCTCTTTATCGGGTGTATATTCGTCGCCGAGAACATTTTCTGCAAGTGTTGCGGCGAAAATGCGGTAGTCTTGGAATACAGCGCCGATTCTCGCCTGATATGATTTTGTGTTAATCTTCTTGATGCTTGTCCCGTTATAAAGGATATCGCCGGAGTTTACTTCGTACAGGTGCATAAGCAGTTTGATAAGCGTTGTTTTCCCAGCTCCGTTATAGCCTACAATTGCAATTTTTTCTCCTTTGTTTATCGTAAGGCTGACATCATTTATGACAGGATTTCCGCCGGGATAGGCGAATGAAACATTCTTGATTTCAAGCTTTTCAAAGTCCCCTGCTTCAATATTTCCTCCTATTGTGCTCGGCTTATACTCAAGGAAAGTACGCAGCCTGTCAATGTACATGCTTTGCTGCGGAAGTGCGGCAATATTTTCGGCAAAAGTTACGGCTGCGTTACGCAGCTGCCAGTTTGCATTGACCACAACTGTAAGGCCTCCGAGAAGCACGCTTCCGACAACCATCATTTTATAAAGGACTACTCCTATTACAGCAATGTATATGCTCTCACTGTTCAGCCCCTCAATAATATCTATAAACACTTTTTTTAGACCGTATGTTTTTGCCAATTTGTTGTAATCCTTTGTATTTTCGTCATATTCATGTTCGAGATTTTTATGCAGTTCGGTTATTCTAAGTTCCTTAGCATAATCGTCCTGCTTAAACAATCTTGTAATGTAATGTCCCTTTCTGATGATAGGGGTAAAATCAATTTCCTTTTGAAATTCGATTTTGTTGCGTTTTGATTTTATGAGCATGGAAAGAACGGCGCTTGCGAGAATGATGAACGCTGCTGTAAAATCAACATATACAAGAACGCCGGTAACCGAAACAATAGTAAGCGCAAAGCCAAAGATATTTGTGACATTGCTGATAGCCCCTGCCATAATGCTGTCTGATATGTTCATTGATACAATAAAATTGTTGTAAAAATCCGGATCATCGTATTTGGAAAGCTCAAGCATACGGACTTTTTTAAAAATCTTTTTTTGAAACCGGTAATGAAGCTCCTGATGGTATTTCGCAACGATACTTCTGCCGTATATCCAGTTCCAAACGATATTGGCAAGCTTTACAGCAGCCATAATCAGTATGATTTTTATGGCATCCTTAAAATTTGCACCGGTATCAAGCATATTAAACAGCATACTTGTCAGCACAATATATATAGGAGTACATACCGCATTAAAGATCGAATGAAAAAGCTGAGTAAAGAGATACGGTTTTGAGTTGTTCCACATAAACCTGAACGAATAGAGATTGTTGCTGATTATTCTGTGTACTTTACCTTGCTCTGTTTTACTCACCGATACGCACCTCCCCGTTTTGAGCAGACACATAATTTTCTGCCTGAATGCGGAACATTTCCGCATATTTACCCCCTGCCGCCATTAACTCCCGATGACTTCCGAATTCAATTATTTCTCCGTTTTCCATGTGAAGAATTCTGTCTGCTGAAACCGCCGACGAAAGTCTATGAGAAATCATTATAATTGTTTTTCCCTCGCACGCTTTCATCATATTTTCATAAAGCTCGTGTTCTGCAAGAGGATCAAGAGCCGACGACGGCTCGTCGAGAATTACCACCTCACTGTTATTTGCGTAAATGCCGGCAATTGCAATCTTTTGAGACTGCCCGCCGGACAGGATTACTCCCTCAGCATCAAATTCCTTTGTCATAATGGTATGTATTCCCAAAGGAAGCTCAGCTATTTTATCATACACGCCTGCTTTTTTCAGTGATTCTATGACAAGTGCCTCATCTTCATCCCTGTATGGTCTTCCGAGAACATTTTCAGCTACCGTCAGAGACATTTGCTTATAATCCTGAAAGACCACGCCAAACATTTTCCTATATGACGACAGCTTGTATTCCTTGATGTTTTTATCTGCCAGCAGAATTTCACCGTCCGTCGGATCATACAGACGCATGAGCAGCTTGACAAACGTTGTCTTTCCTGCGCCGTTGTGGCCGACAAGTGCGATTTTTTCCCCTTTGTTTATAGAAAGATTCAGATTCTTCAGGGCATAGGAATCTGCTCCGTCATATCGGAATGACATATTGCAAAGATGAATGGCACCGGCCTCGGGAACGGCTCCGTTTTCGTTCTCTGAAATAGTCGGCTCGGTTTCGAGAAACTGTTTTATATCGTTTGTATACAGGGCAACATCGCGAAAACCGTTTAAAAGACTTACAAAGGTGGAGAATCGCCATGACAGCGTGCCGATTGAATTGAGAACGACAAGGCAGTCTCCGAAAAGCATGGTTCCGGCGACAAGTGTACAGTACAGAGAATATGCTTCTGCTCCGAGAATCGTAACAATTTGAATACACGTATGAAATACAATTCCGTAAAAAGCGAGCTTCATTCCATCGGTTTTGGCCACATGTATTGACTTATCAATACTTTCCTTAAAGCGCCTGAGCATTACCCTGTATATATTTGTCAGACGCATTTCTTTTGCGTAATCGCTTAAATAGAACGAACGTCTGGTATAATCCTTGCATCGGTTGATTTCGGTGTTCTTTACGTCAATCGTATAGAACAGCGTGTTCATTCTCCTGCGAATAAACATAAGCGACAGCGGAAACGCAGCGAACAGTATTAAAACAGGGTTAATAGCAATTAAGAGCACTATATTCGATGTGATCTGTACAAAAAAGCTGATGATACCCTGTATGCTCTGAAAAACCTTTTCAAAGCATGTCCAGATATTCCCCATTGCTTTGCTGCATTTTTCATAATATTTGGGATTTTCAAAGCTGGCGAGATCCACTTCAAGCGATTTTTTGAATATCAATTTATTCACATAAACATCGAGACGACGAGATAACCACGGGTCAAAAATATTTTTATATACATTACTGAAAATTCCGAATACAAAGACATTCAGGAACAGAATACAGAGTAAATACGTCATTATCGCTTCAAAGCTCTTTTTTTCCTGTATACCGTTTACAACGTACCTTAGCATATATTCAGTTGAAAAGAATCCCAAAAGAGACTCAACAAATGTATATAAAATTGCATGTATCAGCTTAACGGGCGAACCTTTTGCAATCATTTTTAATATATATAAATCGTTGCTTAAGACCTTTCGCATTGGTATTTTATCTTTTTTCGACATAGATTCCCCTCCTTTTAACAACAATATTTTTACGGGAATGCGTCATTGCTTTGATATATTGTTAAAAACGGAATATTATTTCGTTTGAATAACTTCTATCGGCATACCGCATTCCTGTACTTTATAGTATTTTTCACCGTCAAATATCAAGGCTTCGTTATTCAGATAAGGATGAAATCCATTGTTGTATGTCGGCAAAACAATTTTTCTGCAAAAAACATTTTTAGAAAACAGCTTTGGATTATTCGTATTTACATACAGTATGCTCATGTTTTTGTTATATGGATTCTCAATAATTTGCATTATAATATAATTTCCGACATAGGTTTTACCGAGATAGGAATAACCCTCTGCATTCATTTTAATAAAAAGACCGTTCTTTATCGTTTTGACAAAACTGCTTTTTTCGGAATTCGTATTTACGACGACAAAACTGTTTTGACTGAAAAACAAGTCGGGCTTCTCATCCATTTCGCACTCTGAGAACAGAGGATAGAAAACGGAACATCCTCCGCCGGAAGTATTATACGAGGGTGTCATGAATTTATCTATTGCCGTGCTGTACTCCTCCTCATAGACACAATTAATAAATTTAAGAGGATCCAGGTATACATCAACAAGTCCCGTACCCTTGTATTTTTTGATATGTGTGTTTTCTCCGCCGGACAACTCGAAGCATTCATTTTGATATTGAAAAACAAATTTCGGCATATATTTCAGCTTATAGCCGACACCATTTATTACCATGTCAACAGTATCCGACTTTATTTGGGGAGGTGTCTCAAGTGTAAATCCTGTGATGTTTTTTGCCTTGATGACTATCGTGCTGTCTTTTATCTCTGCCCGGATTTCAGCATGAATTTTGCTGTAAGATATAGAATCTATTGTAATCCAATATGCTTTTCTGTAGCGATGCATATAGGTGCTGTAGAATATTTTATTCGGATACGGATCCCTTTCGACGTTCATCATCGCAGAAATGATGGATGTATCGAGTATCAGGTGTTCAACAGCCGTGTATATTTTAGGGACATACAGGATATCCAATTTATATTCCGATAAATCATAAGAGCTTATTCTTTTTTGAAATTCCGGATAAGCTGCGGTTACCTCCGATGTCAGGGAATACATTTTAAGATTTACGAGATTTTGAAATTCAGGTTCATAAAAATAGCTGCTTGAAGGATATGCAGCAGCATAAAATGACGGCGATTTTGTTATCAGCGACCATGTACTGTACCCGCCTGAGCATTGGCCAATAGCATATATTCTGTTTTCATCGATATGATAACGCTTTTTTATATCTTCAATATTTTCACGGCTTGCAGCGTCACCGATATAGCTTGCAAACGACATTCCTCTTCCGTGTATATTGACAATTATTGTATCTTTGATTTCTGTAAAGTATTGAATCCGTACGCTTTCTGTTGAGTTATCGTACATGTTCCATATTAACAATGGATATTTGTTTTCCGGACTGAAATTATCCGGCAAACATACGTAATATTCAATATATGCATCGTCTAATCGGGAGAAATAATAAAGATTTTTAATACCGCCCGAGTTCAGCCATTTATCATACTGTCCTGCCTCAATCAAATCGAGCTTTTTATTAAATTCAAACCAGGTATAAAAAACCCTGTGCGCAGCTTCGTCATATGTATACGCGTTTTTTAATTGATAGGTAATGTACGATATAGAATCATTGGAAAGCTTGCCGCATGCCAGTATCTTTTCCGCCCGCTCCTTGACGGGCTGTATATATCCTTTCGGCTTGGTTATATTTAACGGGAAAACAAACACTTTTTCTTCATTTTCGGTTGTCCTGTACCGAATCGTAAACCGTAGATGCTGAAGCGGATTTTCTTGTCTGTATTTTAAATCAGCCACATTAATATTTATATTTTCATACAGCCTTGCTTTAAAGGACAGTATTTTTTCATTTTTAAACGGCTCAATAACATCAATATCAAACACCGTATCGTTTCGCAGATGCACCGCATCAACAGGCGCTAAGGTGAAGCTGAAGAAATCCTTATCATAACAGATTGCACTATAGGATTCATTGGATTCCATGTCAAACGCAGCGGTTATTTTTCCTTTTTCATAATGGTAATTATTATATATAATGGATGCATATTTTTTCTTGTGCTCGTACTCAAACGTAGTAATCACAATGGTAGTTTTGAAGAAGGAGAGCGCTTGGTGCTGTTCAATACAAAAGATATTACGTCCCTTTGTCAATCTGATGGTGTAAATAGGACGGCGTTCATGGTATTCCAAGCAGCAGAACGTACACAATTTGGAATTTATCCAAACCCGCTGCCGTGCGATAGATTCAATTGTAAATGTTACATTTGTGTCTTCATCGCATTCAACCAAAAAGAATGAATATACTTTTGAAATCGGCTCAAACTCAAATTTGCTGTAGTCAATTACAGATACCCCGGACTCAGTTGAAAAATCCATTATATCTGAGTCAGCAATGTTGCCGCTTATAACCATATCACGGATTTTATCAATCGATTTAGGAACGGGAGCGATTTTTTCGAGTTGGAAATCATCGTCCGGAGGTTCTACAACGATTCCCATATATGCCGGATTTATTACACCTTGATTTGCATAGTAAGTAATTTTTTCAATGTTCATCTTTATTCTCCCTGTGTAAATAATACATTGCTGTATGCATTCCGGATTCTTTCTCTTGGTTTTTTGGCTTGTAATAGAATAAGATATGCTCTCCGTTTTGCGCACTGTCAGAACCTGTTGCTGCCGTTATTGCCGCGGCAGCCGTTTATTACATCAAATCTCGGTTCGTTTTAACTTTTGCCTTAGCACCGTCGGACAGCGACTGATAAAATTTTCCCGAAAAATCTTTATCAAACAAACGTTCCTCGAATGGGACCTCCCATTTTTTTCGTTCGGATTCGCACAATCCATAGAAGGGCGTGAGATCTGTTGCTTTCATCTTATCAAATAAATCGAGATACTCCGACGTGGTCGGATCGGCAAAAATATAGTTTGTAAAATACAGACAGTAGTGAATATAATCTGTTACGCCAAGCGTTCGGCACATTCCGGAAAGAAGGGCGGCGGAGGGGCTGCATGAGCGGAGATAGTACAGGATATCGCACAGGTGGGAAAGCTGCAATCCGCGGTCAGCGATAAGGTAGATGGAATTAAAATCTTTGTAATGATGCAGGCAAAGCGAGATAAACTCCATTTCCGGTGAAAGTTTTTGAAAGAGCACACCGCACAGCTCCGCTTTTTCGGTGTGAGATAGCACGAAATCCATGTCGGCTTTCATGCTGCTCTCACCCCACATAATATCAAGATTCACATCCGCCTCGACAAACGGACAAAGCTTTTCGTCGGTTTTCTTGATAAATGGAGCTGTCTGATGGCTCATTGCAGATTGAAAGACGAGCTCCCGACGCGTAAATTCTTTGACTTTACCGCCGCAGATTCGCCCCTGAACGAATCCGTTTCCCTTGAGAATATTTTTAACTGTGTCTATATCCTTACGGCTGATCAGTATATCAATATCACCGGAGCACCGCATGAACGCATCGCCGTACGCCGCTGCGGAAAGCACGGCTCCCTTTATCACGGCGTATGGAATCCGCATTTCCTTAAAAGCATAAAACACTTTTTCGCAGGCACGGAACCGCTCATTTACATTGACTCTGCTCATAAATTTTTCGATTGTGACCTTGTTTGTTAAATCCGTCGAAAGAGGTATTTTCGAGAGCAGGTAAGTACACATATGTCTGTGCAAAATCTCTGATATATCCGTCTTTGGCATCTGTCCTGCAGCGATTTTGCGCAGCGCGGAAACGATGCTGCTGTAATCACTCACTGATTTTCACCCCATTAGCAGAATAAAAATTCTCAAACCGAGCGTTTTTTTCAGTGCGGCGGTAAACACCGGCAATATTCCCATATCGCTTTTTTACTTCATCAATAAGAATCTTTTCGAAATCCCTGCCGAATACGCGGCAGGAAACAAAGAAGCTCTCGATTACTGCCGGGTCACCCAGGCAAACCACCGCCAAGGCGACGATTCCCATATCGCCGTACTTATCCGAAGCAGAAAGCGAAATTATGCTGTATGAGCTGTCTCGCATAAGACCGGAGATTTCGTCCGCAGTATATCTCTTGCCGGACAAATTGAACTGGTTTGTGCGCATTGACAGCTCCGACAGCCTCTCCGCTTGGCCGAGAGCCGCGGTACCGCATTTTACACAGCTCCCGAGCGATGCATTATATTCGGCCACACTGGCACAGCGAAGCTTTTCCTTTTCGCGTTCCTTCTGATCGCGGTATTGCTTTGTCCGATTGATTTCAGAAGATGTACCGGCAAAAAACGATGCAATTTTTTCAGGAAATTCCCGATCGTCATACGAAACTTTAACAGCTGTCACCTCGGGCAGCATAGCGTTTACAAGTCCGATTTCGTAGTCGCTGTCATCTATGAAAACAATGCTGTCCGTTGAAAGATTCAGTTCGCCGGCAATTTCACGAATGCTGTTTGGCTTGTCACCGTATCCGATTTTGGATATCACAAAATGCTCTGTATTGAGAAGCATATCGGGATTTTTAAAAACCTCCGTTATGATTTCGGGCTGATTTTTTGAGCACAGGCAAAGAAGTACACCGGCATTGTACAGCTTTATAAGCTCCGCCTGCAATGATTTTTCATCCGTTCCGATATGTATTTCTTCCTCACCGGCGATACCGTGCCAGAGCACATTATCGCAATCGGTAATCAGCACTTTTTTGAGCGCGGCAGACTGCTCAAAATATTTATCCAGAGTGGCAAACAGATGGTCAAGTGTCTCAAAATTTGAAAACACAAGATCGCTGTCAAGCACTTCAATGCCGAACTGCTCCTCGATTGAAACGATAAACTGAATAAATTCAATAGATGTGAGTCCGATGCCCAAAAGCGCGGCGCTTCCGGAGAGGCGATTGAGCTCTTCCGTATCCGCACCGGTGACGCTGGCGAGAATGCTTAATATTTTATACCTGTCCATTCATTTCCTCCCTTATGCTTTTTGTCAAACCGCATCCGACAAACTGTAATTTTCTGAATTCGCAGCCGTCGTCGTCACCGAGCGGATTTCCCGTAAGCTGATCCGCATTCGCCATGCATCCTTTGCCGCAGGTATCACGAAGAATACACTTTGAGCACGAAAAATCGGATCCAACGCGCTCCTTTGCAAGCGACACGATCTTTGCCATTTTATCGTCGAATTCATTTTTATCGAACGAGAGTATATTGCCGACCGTGAATTTCCCGTCGTAAAGACCTTGACACGGCTGGATTGAGCCGTCAACCTTTATACAGACAGACAAAGTGTGTTCGGCGGAGAAAAGCGGGCACTTCACTGTGCATCTCGGCAGAAACGCTTTACATTCGAGCTCGGTATTGAGACGTTCGATGAGCTTCAGTGCCGCAAACTTTTCACGGGCAGTCAAGGCTTTATTCTCCCAATCGTCTGATCCGTTTCCTGATCTGTAGACGTATGCGAACTCCGGCGTGAAGCCGAGTGAACGGGCAAGCAGGTAAAACCTCTCAATATCTTCATAATTGTTCTTCGATATAACCATTTTCAGAAGGGGATTACCTTCGGTATTCCGTATGATTTGCGCGAACTCCATAGCCTTTTCAAAATTGCCTTTTCCGCGTGTAAGCGCGTTTGTTTCTTCGCATGCACCGTCAAGACTGATCTGCAGGGTGAGGTTGCTGTGCGAATTTACCGCGTCGGCGAGAGACTTTGTGCCGGTAGTTGCGTTGGTGACAATGCCGAACGAAAGATCGCTGTGCGTATCGATAAGCGACAGTACCTTGTCAAATTCAGTATGCAGCGTCGGTTCACCGCCCGAAAAAAGAAAACGGCGCGTGCCGAGCGGCAAGAGTGTTGCTATGATCCCCTCGATTTGAGAAAACGAAAGTTCGCGCCTTAGAAGATTCGTCCCGGAGCGGTTGTAGCAGGTGGCACAGTTCAGGTTGCATTGATTTGTAATTTCAATATAGGCAGTCGATATTTTCATACTATCAGCACGACTTTCTTCTCTACGGTGTCCGCAAGGAATTCTTCAACATCGGCGCGGATATCGTCCGGCTCGGCGTCATAGATTTTGCACAGCTTGCCAAGCAGAGCGTCAAGCCCGCACGCTTCGTCGAGACACGTGAGAATATCGATTCCCGTCTCGTCAAACAGGTGCGTGTCACCGCTTTCGGGATCGAATACCGCAAGCGACGTTTCGTCGGTCTGAATGTAATCCATTTTGTCATTCTTTTTGTAATGCATGATTTTACCTGAAACACACGCGAATGATGCGCGGTTTTCTTTCAAGAAAGCTCGGCAAAGAACTATAATAGATTTTACGAATAGAGTTTTTTGCGGAGCTTTTTCAAAAAACAACCGTGTTCTTGTCGTATGCGTTTCTTTTCCTTTCATATTCTTTGTAAATTTCGGTTTTTTTTGTTTTTGACGAGTTAAAGGCGCACTTGTGAAATTCGCGGTTCACAAGAAGCGACAGCTTTATAAGCTCTGCCGGATAATCTGGCAGAGCTTGTCCGTTTGACAATGCAGCTTTCCCGATTGTCTCTGACGCAGGAAAATCCTCGAGCCGAAACGCATTGTCACCCTTGCAGAAATATCTGCCGCCGCTGATTTTCAGAAGCCGGTGTACCAAAAGCGTACCCTTGTACAGAAACACCAGAATATCCCCGACCGCATAGCTGCTTTCCCGCACGACTGTAATGATGTCACCTTCAAAAAGCACCGGATTCATGCTTGAACCGGTCACAGTGATTTCTGCAGTCCTGCCGGACGAAAGACGAGCCGCGAGAATTCCTGTCATCATTTTGCTATCCGTTTTGTATCACCTCCGCGGCATATGCCATATCGCAGTATTTCAGACGCACGCAGTTTTCTTTTGCGAGACGCGACATGAGCTTCAGATATTCACCCGTTATCGGATACAGCGTAATCGGCGAGTGAAGCAGTTCGGTAAGCTTCTCCGTCGTTGTCATCGGCAGAACTGCATTTTCCGATGCAGTTCGCTCGATGAAAAATATCCTGCCGAGCGGAATAACTCTCGATACACAGTTTTCCGGAGTGAAAACATAACGGCGTGCTTCTTCTTCACCTGTTATGAAAAGCTCTTGCGGGGCAGCGTTGTATTCTCGCAGCACTGAAAGTCCCCCGTCCCGCAGATGCACCGGAGCGGTACACGGATGAATATCAAAGGTCGAGCGGTCGATAAGAATGCAGTCCTCGGCAACAAATCCGAAGCCAAGACTTAAAAGATAGGTACAAAGCGTCGTTTTTCCGGAACTAGAGGACGCAAGAAAAAGGTATGCCCGTCCGCCGTATTCCACTGCCGCACCATGGAGCGCAAGAACGGATTCGTCATAGCGGTTGTTATCGAACAGATATTGATCTAAAATTCTCATCGGCTGAGTTGTGCGTTTTTTTTCTCCGTCAAGAACAACAGCAAATCCATCTGCGTTCTGCGTGACTGTTATATCAATTTCCGCTTCCTTTTCCGATTCACTTATGTATTTACCGAACTTAATTCGGAGGAATACGGCAAGTTCAATGCTGTCTGTTTTGATAGAGTACGATGTTTGATATGGTAAAGCAAGACGCAGTATCGGCATAGTATTCTCCGTTCAGAAAAAAATGGTAAACACATTATACAACATAATTCACGAATATTCAACATATATTATTTAGTTGCTGCTGGAAATATTTTTGAGTAACACTTGATATTTTAAATTTACATGCTATTTTCATCATAAATAAGAAGAGCTAGAAGTTTAGAAAATGGCATCCGTCGAGATCTTCCTTGGGTGGTGATTATTCGCTTTTCGGCAAAAGTGGTGCGGCCGATGATAGTCTTTTACGGAAAGTCTCTATAGGGAAAATTTTGAAAAAAACCTATAGAAAAGTTTATGAATTAACCATCATCGACCGCACCAGCTAAAACAAATCAAGGAAAACTGCTATCGAATGATTGATTTTTAACGGAAGTGTGAAATGATAAATTATCTACTCTGCGGAGGCGTGGCTGTAAGTTACAAACTTTTTCATTTAATGATCGAGCGGGATATTGCCAATGCTCAACAAATGTGGGATGCAGACATCCCTACAAATATTATTACAAAATTGAAAAACGGTCAGTATTATAGCCTTGGACAAGGTACAAGCATCTGCCCCGCCCTAAACTGCGGCGCTGACGATATACTGGAATTTGTGTCGAATGCTCCAAAAGACTGATGGAGGAAAAAGGATATGGACAACCAAATACATAATATAAGTGGGGTATTGCGGGTGACTCTCTGTGTGGCAATTCATGCGTGGCAAATACCGTGATGTTATTCTGCCCATGTCAGTTAATCGCCGCTTGGACACTATGCTTGAGGGCATCAAGGCTGCGGTTTTCGAAATGAAGAAAAAGTTGGATGAAGTGGGAATCGACAATCAGTGGCCTGCACTCTGCAATGCAGCAGGACAGGCTTTCTGCAATGATCTACGTTTTTGCTCAGGGATCTTACCAGCAGCACAAAGATATAGACACCCAAGGATGACTTTGAATCTTATTTGGGCGTTTTTTCCAATGTGCAGAAAATCCTAGAAAAATTCAAATTCCGCAACCAGATTCATTCGATGAACGATGCGGTTATTCTGAGCAGTGTTATTGAGAAATTTATCTCCTTAGCCATCAATCTCAGCCCTAATCTGGTTATAAGGACGAAGAGAGAACGATTCTGAGGCATCAGTGTCTGGAAAATCATGGAGCGGGTATGATCCTTGAGAGCTCATCCGTAAGTTCAACGAAGAGGCCGGTGTGCACAGGACGCCCCATGATGTTGCGGAACTGGTGGCAGACCTCATCTTTATGCCGGTCGCCGACCAAATCAAGGATGCAAACCTCTTCCTACTATGACGGAACATGCGGAACCGGCGGTATGCTTACCGTGGTGTAGAACGCTTGCTGACTCTGGGCGGGGCAAAAAAGTTTCTATCCATCTGTTCGGGCGGGAAATCAACCCAGAGACTTATGTCATCTGTAAGGCAAATATGCTTTTAAAGGGTGAAAGCGAACAGGCTGAATACATCATTTATGGTTCTGCGCTTTCTATGGACGGTAATGCCTCCTGGCAGTTTGATTTTATGCTTTCCAATCCTCCTTACGGCAAGAGCTGGGCAAACCGCCGCTGAAAAGATGTGCGGTAAAAAAGTGATTTTGGACAGCCGTTTTAATGCCTATCTTGAGGGCGGATACCCGCTTACCATGTTTCCGAAGGGCAGTGATTGGCGTTGCTGTTCCTGCTGAACAATGTTGCCAAAATGAAAAAAGACTCGCTGCCGGCAGCCGCATACGTCCATGTGGGAAGGTATAGATGAAAAGAAAAGCTCTCCCGTGGGATTTCCTGCGAAATTCAGAACAGCGGCTTTTTTACCGGGCAGTACGACAATATCCCGTAACCTTGCCTCTCACTCCGAAGATCGTCATGCTTCTGTCTGCGTTTTGACGGACTTGCTCCGGTTTTACCGCCGCCAGTTCATGGCGGCGCAGGCATGCGGCACGGGCAAAGGTGAGTATATCCGCGTTGCTTTATCTTGAAAAGCCATAGTCGCGGGTAACTTCATTTCGGCTTCGCTGAATATCTTTCCGCCGCTGTTCGGAAAGCAGAATCGCCAAATCGCCTGCCTTGCAGCCGTAAAGATTACACAATGCGGAATTGGTTTTGCGGGACTTCCTGCACTTGCCGCACCAGAGATTTGTGTTTCATTTTGCACCACTCAGAAAAAGAGCGCACCTTGTTTGGGTAGGTAAGTTGACGAGATTTTTAGACAGCTTTCCGGTGCTGTTTTCCCGATTTCAAGGCCTTTTAAAAATTTCACTCCACTGCCGTTGGCAGTTCCGCTTCTCCAGAAATTTAAAAAATCGCCGGACAATCGTTCTGTTCGTGTTCGCTCCACAGTACGCCGCTCCCGCGCATTACCCATGTCGCTCGTCTCTCCCACACCCGGTGGAAAAGACGCACAGTCTTTTCGGGCTTGCTGTGCTGACTTCGAACCTTTTAGCCGCCGTTATCGTCAAGGCAGGCTGCTACTTTCCACTCCTTTCATCATTCAAACCTCTATCTTTAATATGACGGATGGTGAACTTTCTTAAAAACGCAAAAAAGCGGTGTCCTCTTATAAGGGGACGCCGCCCGCAGCACCTGTCCTACGAAAGGTTCGAAATTTCGTCAGGCGGCAAGGCTGGGAATCTTCCGAATGGTCCGGCTTGCTTCCATTTTTTTCATCGCACTTCCATCTTTGTCTTTTTCAGCTTCATTCTCCGTTGAAGCTTTTCCCGCCTCACTTTTAATATGACAGATATTGAATAAAATGAACGCGCAGACGGAAATTTTCCGTCTGCGCATTTTTCTTTTCTTATGCCCGCTTCCCCTTCTGCTCTTAACGTCCTTATTAAGCAGAGGGACGTTGTTGGTTTGTTTTTTATATTGCAAAATAAATTTATTTTTTTCTATTTTTACAAATGTACGGTAGTTTTTAACTGCGATTTTCTATACATTTTTCAAATTGCATGAAACAATAATTATATAAATAATATAAATATATTTTCAATACAAACTTTTATCTAAAAATGAGAGATGGTGAACAAAACAGCTCCTTGTATATTTCGAGCTGATTCCCCTTCATTGTTACACTTCACAATATTTTTTCAGCATGGAATAAATTACTTCGAAACATTTACTTAATACTGTTCAGCACTGTTCGCTGCTGGTTTCGTGTTTTTATCAAATTCGCCTTGATCATCAAAGAAAGATGATAATACGCATTCATACCCGTGAAACCAAGCTCCTACTCGATGGCATTTATGGTTGCCTCCTTTTTTGTCTGGATAAGATCAAGAATTTCAAAACGTTTTTTTCGAGAGGGTATCGCGAAGGCCTCAAGCGCGGCATTCTGTTCTATTGTATCAATGAACTAATAAATTCATGGAAAAGTCGAGCGTTTTTTTAAAAAGTTAACAGTTTTGCACTAAAAATTTTCGAAACGGGGTTTTATCGCCTGTTTTGAGAGGTAAAACGTATTGCGCGAGGCGGAATATAGTGGAAAAAATGGGAAAATTAAGAGAAAAAGGGAATGTTTAAAATAAAATCGGGAGAACCTGGCGTTCCGCCAAGGGGATGGGATAGAAATTTTGGCAGGGATTGGACGAGAGACTGGGGATTGGCGAAATGCCAAGAGGGGATTTCAAGCATATATAAATAGGAAGCTTGTGGAAGCCAGCCAGTTCTGGGCTTACATACAAAACACCCCACCGCAGACGAATTTTCGTCTGCGGTGGGGTACCGTTAAAGCTTGCATCCATCAAATTCGTTTAACAAACGAATAGGCCGAACATCTTACCAATGGTAAAGAGGTTCAACCTATTCAAAATAGGTGCACTTGAGCATTCTGTAATCGAACCGTGCACTTCTTTTAGAGTGACGGTTGTACGCACTTCGTTGTAATTAAAGGCTCGAACCAGCCTATTCTAAGTAAATGTGTGCACCAATTGCGGGACTTACTTTAGTTGCAGGAAGCAAGTAACCGGAATTTAGCGCCTCTGACATAACATATCCGCGACGGAAATAACAAGTTGAAACTGCCAACCTGCATTGATAGATGTCATCTAAAAAGACTTTAGGAAGATCAGCACAAACCATCCCATAGATCTCATCATACAAGCCTTTCATCATATCTTTTGCACTTTCCGCTAATACCGAGAGCTCAGATACCACGCTTGTGTCCATATTATTAACCGTATTCCTAATCTCATCCATATTCAGCGTTACAATAGTTGGAATATATGAGTTTTCTGTTTTTTTCAAGTATCCATAATCTAATAGATTTTTAATAAGCTCACGTTTTCCTTCTACTTTTTTGCCCAACACAATATCGCACAGAACCTGCGATTCTTCATCGGTAAGATAATCCGGTGTGTTGGCGGAAATACCGTCGAACTCATATCTAAAATGCTGAAATCCGTGATTACTTCCGTGATTTCCAACAAAATTAGGTTCTGTTACATGACAGTCCTGATATCCAATGATGTCCCATCGTCCGTTGTCAGGACGCTTGGTAAAATCACGATTTCTTGGTGCTTTGTATATAAAGTAGTCAAATGCCAGCATGAGAAGCGACCATTTCGCACTTTCATAATCCTGATGTGCCCCGTAAAAATTCTTTCCTTGCATTACAAATGCGTCATTCAGGCTATCCACAAAAGTCGTCAACGCTTTTGTTATCGAAGGCGCAGCAGTTAACCAAGCAATATGAGTTTGTTCTTGTGCAGCGCAGCTTATGATTGGAAAGGACGTTTGATATTTATTCTCGGTTTTTATCAAAAATGTTTCACGGGTGAGCCACTCAAGTTCATCTTCCATGTAAGGGAGAGCAATACCTAACTCCAAGGAAAGTTCTTCGGCTTTCGATGGATTTCCATATGATTCCAACAGTACGTTTTTGTACAGTTTGTGTTCCATTACGTTGTAGGGCTGATTTTTGTCACCGGGACGAGAGCAATTACTACAAAAAGTTACTTCATCCGGTTTATAGCTTCTTACTCCAAATTCTCTTGACATATCCATACCTTCTTTCAATATAATTCGTGCGCGGTGAAGTCTTTGTTGAACCGCGCTTACCGAAAGTGAGAGCGGCGATGAAATATCGCGAACGCTTTTGTTCTCTAAATAATAGGCGACGACAATGTTGCGATAATCGCTTTTGATGAACGCCAGCTCCCGCCGAAGCAGAGCCATCTGCTCTGTTTGTATCATTTCATCAAGGGTATTTTCGCTTTCGTCTTTAATCTCAAAATCACTGATATCGGAACCGGTTACCGATTTGTTTCGATTGTGCCTTTCTTTTGCCCATACCGAATAACGGTTGCGCGCGATCTGCCATATCCATGCTGAAAAGTTTGTAGGAACCGTGCCTTTATTTAAAGCTATGATAATCTGGACCGCAATATCCTGCGTCAAATCTTCCGCTTCAATATTACTCCCCGTTTTTTTCAGACAGAAGTAAAACAGCTTTTCCATATAGTTATCGGTAAAATCATTGATATGCCGATCACGCATTCCATTCGCTTCTTTCATTTTTTCGCCCCCCTTTCATCCATATAGTGTGGTATTTTTCGATTTGCTGACAAGATTTTAAATAATTATATCACAAGTTTTCGAAGATTTCATCCCGCATTTGCCGCCGATTTTTATCCTATATATGGATCGTAACAAAAAAAGAATTATAGAATAACAGACAAAGGAAGCACAGGATCAAGCCGTACTTTCTTCATTTTCTTTAACTGCGCAGTCTCATTGAGAAAAACAACAGCCCCGAACGTTTCACCGATTGGTTCGGGGCTGTTGCTTTCTTGAAAAATGATACATAAGCCTTTGTTTGTGGCAGTATAGGGTGATCCGCTCTGTACCGCCACTTCTTCATACCCCAATTATTCCCGCAGACTTATTTAACAATGTTCAAGAGCAGTTACAGAAAAACAAAAGAGCTGTCGCATAATTCAAAGGACGACTGTACAAAAGCCTTGGGTTTATTTTGTTTTAGGTACTTGACAAGTCGTTTGATTTAATGTTATATTTAATCTAAATGTATTGTATGGAGGAATATTTATGGCGAAACGCATTTTATTCCAAGGCGATTCTATCACGGATTGTGGTCGCACCGCCCCGAACGGCGGTTTCGGTATAGGTTATCCCTGTTTTGTGAAGGCACAGCTTGAATATGAGTACCCGGGTGAATACGAGTTCATCAACGCTGGTATTAGTGGCAATCGCGTGGTGGATCTGTATGCGCGTATCAAAGCAGATTTCATCAATATCGCACCCGATTACGCCAGCATCTATATTGGCGTGAACGATACTTGGCATGAGATCGAGCATCGAAACGGTGTGGATACCGAGAAGTTTGAGAAGATATACACTATGCTGCTTGACGAGGTGAAGGCTGCCTGCCCGGATATTAAGCTTATGATCATGACACCGTTTGTGTTGGAAGGCCCCGCTACCTGCAATACCGAAGAGATCCCCAATAAGTTTAAACTTTTTAAAACTGACGTGGCAGAAAAAGCTGGCGTGGCTAAAAAAATGGCAAAAAAATACGGACTGCCCTGCATTGAACTGCAGCCGATCTTCGACGAGGCGTGCACCAGGGCACCTGTTGCGCATTGGACGGGCGATGGCGTGCATCCTACTTCCGCTGGCCACGAGATGATCAAACGCCACTGGATTGCAGTGTTTGAACAGATGATTTGAACGAAAAAAAACGACCGCTTATGTGGTCGTTTTTTGGTGCGGGTAAGAGGACTTGAACCTCCACGAAGTTGCCCCCACTAGAACCTGAATCTAGCGCGTCTGCCAATTCCGCCATACCCGCCTATTTGATTTTCCCCTCGGCACTTCAGCATTTTCAAGAAACCGGAACGTCCATTCTTTCCTTCAGAACCCGTGAGGATAGTTCATGCAGACAATGTCTGCTGGTGCGAGAAACGGGACTTGAACCCGTATGGTATTCACCACACGCCCCTCAAACGTGCGCGTCTGCCAGTTCCGCCACTCTCGCATACATGAAATATCAGCTTATATATTATATCATATTTTTTGAAATTGTCAACACGTTTTTTGAAAAAAGTGGATTTTGTGCAAAAATCCAAAAACAGGCCGTGAATTTCGCCGCAATTTACCATATTTACCGGTTTAGGCTATTGCTTATCCGATTCATGACAGCATATAAAATCGGGACAGCACTGATATCTTATGATATAATTAGTAACAATAGAAGGGAGGTGGGAGACATGGATTGGATATCCGGAATGCAAAAGGCAATTGATTATATTGAAAATAACATAACGAATGAGCTCCATTATGATGAGATTGCAAAAATCGGCTGTTCGTCAAGCTATCATTTTCAGCGTGTATTCAGCCTGCTCTGTAACTGTACACTGGGTGAGTATATCCGCAATAGAAGAATGACTCTGGCCGGGGCAGAGCTTGCCGCAGGCAAGATAAAGGTCCTCGAAGCGGCTTTCAAGTATGGCTACGACAGTCCTGACAGCTTTTCAAGAGCTTTTGTAAAATTTCATGGTATAACGCCGTCGTCGGCACGCGATCCGGGAGCAAATCTGCGCACTTTTTCAAGAGTTTCTATGAAAATAATGATGGAGGGTGGAAGTATGATGGATTACAAAATTGAAGAAAAACCGGAAATGATTTTAACGGGATACAAACGGCGTTTTACCGGAACACCGGCGGAGCGCTTTGAACAGGAGTGTGAATTTTACGTAACAACGCGCATAAATCAGTATATTCTGAAAGGTCTTGCGCATGATTGCGACACGGGTTACAGTATCATGACGAATTTTGACGATGAGGGGTACGATTTCTATATTTCATCTCTGCTGAACGAATGGACACGCAACAATCTCGAAAAAGAGCTGGGCAGTGCGAAAGAGGCCGGACGGTTTAAAAATATTACAGTGCCGGCGCAGCTTTATGTGATCTGCGAAACAGAGAGGACAAAATACCCAACGATGCTGTTTATGGAACTAAGAAAGAGAATGGTGACGGAATGGCTTCCCTCGTCGGATTATATGCTGGCGGAAGCGCCGGAGATTTCGGTCTTGCATTGGTTTTCTCCGAAAAATAGCGGCAATCGCTATATAGAGCTTTGGATTCCTGTGGTAAAAAGGGATGTCTGATGTGAACGTCCTGTATTTCTGAAACCAATTATTACAAAATGAAGAAATTCACGCATTCCGGAAGGAACACGGAATGCTATACTGAGATTTAAAAAGTGCTGCGCTGCCACATGTCTTTGGGCGCGGCCCTTTTTGTATCCGCAGGCGCGCATGCTTTCTTTCATCAAAGGGTTGACGACAATCCCCGTAAAATGGTATACTGAACGCAAGGTCTGTTATTTCTGTAGCTGTCGGAGCCGTTGAAAACCCTTTAAGGACAAAACGCGGTTGAATGGACCGGACAAAGAAGATTCGGCGGCTCTTTTCCTCTTTGTACCCGGCGGCAGACATAACAAAATTATGAAGAAAAAAGAAAGGTGATGACAGCCCGTGTATGCTGTCATACAGATATTTTTATGTCATCTTATATGCAGAATCAGGATCTTGAGACTGTAAGACTGGACGACGCGGATAGTGCGCTGGTTGTTCTCGACCAGACGGAGCTTCCGAGGCGTGTGGTGTATCTTCGTTTATATACAACAGAGGAAATCAGGGAAGCCATTTGCTCGCTCAGGGTGCGCGGTGCGCCGGCGATCGGCGTCGCGGCGGCCTGCGGTCTGTATCTGGCTGCCAAACGCGCGGCGGAAAATTACGTGGAATTCGATCGGTTCTGCGGGAATGTGCAAAAGGCAAGGGAAAGGCTGGCCTCCGCACGACCGACGGCAGTCAATTTGTCATGGGCGCTGGAACGAATGTCGGCTGTACTGGAGGTATGCCAAACGAAGTCTGTTGCGGAAGCGGTCCGGAAGTTGCACGATACCTGCGAGGAGATTCGCAAAGAGGATATCAAGGTGTGTGAAGCGATAGGCGAATACGGACTTCAGCTTCTGAGGCCGGGAGACGGTGTTCTTACGCACTGCAATGCAGGGCAACTGGCTGCTGTCAGATACGGTACGGCTACCGCTCCGCTGTATTTGGCTCATCAGAGGGGATATCATATTCGCGTATATACAGAGGAAACGCGGCCGCTGCTGCAGGGAGCGAGACTGACCGCGTTTGAGCTTCATAAAGCGGGTTTGGATGTCACTCTGGTATGTGACAATATGAGCGCCGCTTTGATGCGGCAGAGATTGATTCAGGCAGTTTTTGTCGGATGCGACAGGGTAGCGGCCAACGGCGACACCGCTAATAAAATCGGAACAGCGGTTCTGGCGGCAGTGGCAAAGCAATACGGCGTTCCCTTTTATGTGTGCGCTCCCGCTGCGACTGTTGATCTGCGGTGCGCATCCGGTGATGTTATTCCGATAGAGGAAAGAGACGGAGCGGAAATTACCGAGCTCTGGTATCGGGAAAGAATGGCACCGGAGGGAATCCGTGTATGGAATCCTGCGTTTGATGTGACAGACCACAGCTTGATCACTGCATTCGTGACCGAGAAAGGAATTGTTTACCCACCGTTCACAGATGGACTTGCCATATGCATGAAGTAAAGCAAGCTCTTGCATGATAAGGCATGGCGAAGTGAACCGTGTGATTTGCGAAAAAAATACAGAAAAAAACGCTCGAATGCAGTCGATGAGACCGCTGCCGGGTGTTTTTTTAGTAAAAAATAATTTCCAAAATTCATGAATCATTAAATTTTTATAAAGGGAAATATTGACAAAATAAAAAAATATTTATATAATAAAAATAGACTAAAAATTAATTTTTAGTTGTATCATGCAAGGGGGCTGATTGACATGTTTTAAGTAGTTTTTGGCAGAGTGTATATAATGTTAGCGCAAACAACAAATATAGTGAATGATGTGTTAAAAACATTTTCCTGCACGCATACTTCTAATAGGAAAGGGGATCATGGATGAAACTGCGAAAAACATCTTGGAAGAAATCTTTTATCAAACAAGCACGTATTGTTTTGATAGGTATGCTTGTGGTGACGCTGCTTTTGCCTTGTTTGATTTTTCCCGTTTCCGCACTTAATTATGCCGATGTTCCGTCTACTTATTGGGCATACCCCTATATTGACGAAGTGACTGACCGCGGCATTATGGAAGCATATACGGGGAATTATTTCAGGCCTTCCTACGCGATGACAAGGCTGTCTGCCGTTACGGCGCTTGGAAAGCTTGCGGGCGTTTATCCCAATGACAATTGTTCCTCGGACTTTACGGATATGCCGTCCGGCACGACTGGATTGGCTTATGTTATGTGGGCTAAGGAAAACAATATTGTAAACGGCACGACTGCGACGACCTTTTCGCCCAACCTGAATATTACAAAAGAGTCGTTTGCCGTTATGATATACAATTTCCTTGTTGCATTTAATCATTCATACACACGGAGCACGACGGCTGCTTTCAGCGACCAGGCGGAAATATCCCCATGGGCGTTGGATGCAGTAAAAGAGCTTCATGCAATCGGATTGGTGAGCGGGGACGAACATAACAATTTCGAGCCGGATCATGCGCTTCTTCGCTCGGAGGCGGCAGTCGTATTCTCGCAGATTCCGAGTTGTACCACCTTGACAAACGGTATATGTTCCATAAAAAACTCTTCCACTTCGAGATATATGACCGTTAAAAATACGGCATTAGGTTATACCGGATTGAATACGACGGCCAACAACTATATTGTAACGGAAGCTGTTGATAACAGTCGCGGCGCGCAGTATTTCAGATTTACCCAAGACCTTGAAACAGGCTACTTTAACATTGCTCCGCTATGCAGCTTCTTCGGCTTTTACAGACAGCTTCAATCAACAGGATACGGCGCCGGCAATTCTGTTCTTACTGCTGTGCCGCAGGATTCCAACTATATGCGGTTCATTCCCGTACAGGTCGGCCCGAGATATCAGTTCGTTTTGGCTGCCAATCCAAATGTTGCGTTGGCTGATGTAGGCGGTTATGTGAAGCTGAAGGCGAAAAATACAAGCGACACCTCGCAGCTTTGGAATGTATATACCAAAACGGCCATTAAAAATGCAGAGACGGAATATCGGAGCTTGAAATGGGCGCACCCGCTTGAAAATCCTTCAAATTATTATTTGACCTCTTCGTTCGGCTTTCGGTATTTGCCGGAGGTGTACGGATATGCAGACCCTTGCCGGATGCATGCCGGAGTAGACCTTTCTGCGCCTACCGGTACAAAGCTTGTGGCGGTTGCGGACGGAGAAATTGAATATAAGGAACACGAGGCGTTGGGATTGTATGCGGTGCTAACTCCGTCGGATTCCCCCGGCGTTTTGGCGGTTTATCAACACATGAGCGTACAAGAAATCGAAGACCCCGAGGGGGTTATACGTCCGCCCGGCGATATGTCTGTGGACAAGGGGCAATGCATCGGCTTGTCCGGCAGTTCCGGCGTAGGGACGGGGGCGCATCTGCATTTCGGTGTAGTGTATGACATAGCGGATGTGGCAAAGGAGGGTGACTTTGATACGTTCTTTTATCCCAACGCGTTCTACGGCCGGTACGTTAACGGCTTCTGGAGCTGATGTTCCTCCCGAGGGGAAATATACAAAAAGGAGAATATGGTTATGAAAAATTTGAAATATCTTTGGGCCCCGCTCCTTTGCCTCTGTCTGCTTGTTTCCTGTAACACCTTGACAGGGGACGGCGCCGGATCCGACGGAACCACACAGCCGCCCGTGTCTGACGCAGACTCCGAAACTACGCCCGACACGGATACCGAGACGAGCGAGTCGCAGATTGGAGTAGGAGGCGGTGTGGGGTCGTTAGACATGTATTATGACAACCGCGTTTGCGAGTTCACCTACCTTGTTGGCACCTATATGTGGGAGAACAAGGATGCGATTGGCGAAGTCGCCAAAACCTATAGAGAACTGTATCAGGATAAGCTTTACAAGGACAACGACTATCCGGCATTTTTGGCTTATATTGTTCAAGAGGCGGAAATTCCGCGTGAGGCGTTCGAGGCGTACAATGCTGCTCTTGCAGAGCGGTCTAGTTCCAGTGTGCTTCCGGACGAGATGATTGATGCGCTGTACAGCACGGATATAAACGAACAGCGCCGTGTATTGAAACACCCGTATACCGTTTATTCGGACGGTCATATCTATCGGTTCTATGACCTGGAAAAGCTTTCTTCCGATGAGCTTGCCGCGCTTGACGTGTCGGAGCAGGAATGGGCAGACTATATCGCAAGGATCGAGGAATACATGCAGGAAAGGCCGAGCGACATGCGCCGTTCAGTGGAATTCCTGCGTCCCCTTGCGGGCGATGCCACACCGACAACGACCGGCGCGGCAGAGGTGAGCGGCGCACCTGAGATATCGGGTGAGCCGGAAAGCAGCGAGTCGCAGATTGGAGTAGGAGGCGGTCTGGATCAGTTTGATCAGCATTATGACAACCGTGTTTGCGGCTTCACCTACATTGGCTATATGTGGGAAAATAAGGCTGCGATTGGCGAGGTAACTAAAGCCTATAGAGAATTGTATCAGGATAAGGTTCTCACGGACGACCGTCCGCCGTTTTTGGCCTACGTTGTTCAAGAGGCAGAAATTCCGCGTGAGGTGTTCGATGAATACAATATCGCCCGTGGAGAAGTGTATGGCAGTCAAATCATACTTCCGGATGAAATGGTAGACGCGCTGTACAGCACGGACGTAAACGAGCAGCGCCGTGTTTTGAAGGGACCGTATTCCATTTATTCGGACGGTCATCTCTACCTGTTCTATGACCTGGAAAAGCTTTCTTCCGATGAGCTTGCCGCGCTTGACGTGTCGGAGCAGGAATGGGCAGACTATATCGCAAGGATCGAGGAATACATGCAGGAAAGGCCGAGCGACATGCGCCGTTCAGTGGAATTCCTGCGTCCCCTTGCGGGCGATGCCACACCGACAACGACCGGCGCGGCAGAGGTGAGCGGCGCACCTGAGATATCGGGTGAGCCGGAAAGCAGCGAGGCGTAAGCACGGCCTGCCGAATGTAAATATAGCCAAAATACAGCGCAAATATCAAAGCGCCGCAGGATTCTTTCTGCGGCGCTTTTTTGTCATACAACCGATTGCTTATCATGCATGAATATGAATAATGCGGTAAAAGCCTGTAAAGCAAGGCGCGGCGGTGTATTGCAGTACCGTTTGGCCGTGATCGGCATCGTCACCTGTGGCAAAGTGTATGTGTCCGGCAAAAACTGCCCGGACAATGCTGCGGTTTTCATTCAACAGCTTAAGAAAACGCCGGTTGATCTCACTTTGCTGCTCCTCGCCTACCATCCAGTTATATCCCCAAAAGCTCCAGACGGTCTCCTTTGCCGCCGGAGAAAATACGGGAGCATGAAGAAGCAGCAGGATCGGCCTCCCTTTCCGGATCTGATTTTTCATGAGTCTGTACTGTTCCTCCGTAACGCTTACAAACCCATCGTTTATGACAACGATGTCCAGTCCCTCAAGTGAAACAACACGAAATTGCGGGGATCCGCCTGTCATCTCCAAAAACATACGGCGCAGTTCTATTGGCGCATCTTCACCTACGTCATCGTGATTGCCCGGCGCGAGGATAAAATCCGAGCCAAGCGCATCCAGAAAGGCTTTTAAGCGTCTCAGATTGGAGCGTGACGGATAATCCACGGTATCTCCTGTGCAGAATACCATATCAGGAGAAATTTCGCGTATGCGCGCCGCTACAATCTCGTTGGCTTCGATGGGATACATTCCCGCCTGATTTTTCCAGAATTCCGCTCTCGAAGCCGCCAGCGCCTTATCCTCGTCCGAATCTTCGTCTTCGCTGGCTGTAATATGGAGATCGGAGATGTGAACAAAAGTATATTCGCGTGTCAGTCCCGGGATAATCAGCTCCACCACGGATTCGGTCAGTCGGCAGGCGCCGCAGTTGGCTGAAAAATCTACTGTATGTATGGCCATATTTCTCTCCTTTCACGTCAGCGGAAGCCCGTTTTTTCTCAAGTGATGCGTATTGTTGATATACAGAAAACGGGGGACGGTATAGCCGCTGTCCGAATTGTGAATGTTAATCCAGGAGATGCCCGTCTGATAAATGAAGAAGGAGTGCCATGCTGTAAGCGTGGGCATCTGCAGCAGATACCCGGCTAAGATTAGAAAAGCGCCTGCATGACCAAAAAAAGCTACATTTTTATCATTTTTGTTTAGAATTTTGAAGCGGTGTCCCTCGCGCCGGTATCCTTGCCTTTCAAGAAAATCTTCTGCCCCGTCCTCTACGGTTTTTACCATATTTCTTATCTGCTCCGAGCCGTTGAACCGCGGGTGTGTGTACCACTCCTCGCCCAAAGCCTCAAGCTCGGGGGAACGAAGAAATTCCGGCTCTATCTGAACGGCCAGCGTTGATTTTCCGCCGCTCAGATAAGCGTAATGCTCGACCTCGTGCGCCCAAGGTTCGGCTTTTATCGGTTTTCCGAGCTTATCCGCCAGATACCGGGCTGTTTCGAGTGCCCTTCCCATGGAGGAAGAAAAGATTTCGTCAATATTCATGTCCAGCAGCTCCTCTGCACAGGCTTCCGCCTGCTGCCGGCCAAGCTCTGTCAGGCAGTCCCGGCAGTAATCGGGATTGCCGTGCCGTATAAAGTATAGATTCATAAACACCTCGCAAACAGTAAATTTATCCGCTCCTGCCGCCGGCATTTCTTGAGTTTTTTATTGAGATTCGATACAGACTGCAGGGAAAGTTGCGGCGGGAGGCCGGAAGCGGATAATTCCGGACACCCTTGATTGATTATAACGCAGGGGATGAAAAATCACAGGGGGACTGCCGCGTTATAAAACGCAGCAGCCCCCCTGCTGCCGGAGATAGCTGTTTAATTGCCATGATTTATGATTTTCGCTTGAAAGCTGATTTTCTGCTCACTCATCAAGCGGTAAAATCCAGACATTACGGAAGCAAACACGGTTGCCATGATCCTGAAGCATCAGCGGTCCCTTCGGAACTACGTGATCGGTGACGCCGCCCGGCGTGTTGCTGTGCAGAATGATATTGTTATGTACGGGGAGTCCGTTTTGGAGAATCGTCATACGGGCATCCTCAATAACCGCGTTGTTTTCGTTGTATCGGGGAGCGCGGAGAATGATGTCATAGGTCTGCCACTGCTCCGGGGGGAGGCAGGCGTTTGTGAGCGGAGTGTAGATGCAGTAGATTGCGCTGCAATCATTGCAGATGGGCTTTTCGATGCCATAGGAATCGAGAACCTGAACCTCATAGCAGCCGTGAACATAAACGCCGCTGTTGCCCTTGTCCTGACCGTGGCATTCCGGCATATCGGGACACTTGAATTCTACATGAATCAGTGCGTCCCTGTATTCCACGGTGGAAATGATGTCGCCGTGTCCGACGACCAGCTCTCCGTTTTCAATGGTCCAGTTACAGTCGGAACCGTCGCGCATTTTCCAGGAATCCGTATTGGTCCCGTCAAACAGAACGATCTTTTTGTTTTTATCGTACATATAAATCAACTCCTTTGATTATAAAAAAAGTTTTATACATTATATAACGCACGGGGAAAGAAGTCAAGATATTTATACGCCAATGGAGCGAAAAAAATATTTTTTTGCTTTTTTTTACAGAACTCTTGATAATTTTACAAAAGCATGGTATCATATAAAGAAATGCGAAAAATCATTGATTCTCTGCAAAGTCATCAAAATTCAGAAAAACGGAGGAGCATTACACATGCCGAAACGCAATGATCTTCAGAAAATTCTGATTATAGGATCCGGTCCCATCATCATCGGACAGGCCTGCGAGTTTGACTATTCCGGAACACAGGCCTGCAAGGCGCTGCGGAAGCTTGGCTATGAAATTGTATTGGTTAATTCCAACCCCGCAACCATCATGACGGATACCGACATGGCCGACGTGACGTATATTGAGCCTCTGAATGTGGAAAAATTGACGGAGATTATAGAGAAGGAACGCCCGGACGCTCTATTGCCAAATCTTGGCGGGCAGTCCGGGCTTAATTTAAGCCTGGAGCTTGCAAAGGCCGGTGTGCTTGCGCGTTACGGCGTAGAGGTCATCGGTGTTCAGCTTGACGCAATTGAGCGCGGCGAGGACCGCATCGAATTCAAGGAAACAATGGAAGCTCTAGGAATTGAGATGGCGCGCAGCGCTCCGGCATACAGCCTTGAGGAGGCAGAAAAAATTGCGGAAACTTTAGGATTTCCGCTGGTTATCCGTCCGGCTTATACGATGGGCGGCACCGGCGGCGGAATTGTATACAATATGGAAGAGCTTCGCTCGCTTGCGGCGCGCGGCATTCAGGCGAGCATGGTCGGACAGATTCTCATTGAAGAAGCTGTTATCGGCTGGGAAGAATTGGAGCTGGAAATTGTCCGCGATGCGGCGGGGAATATGATCACCGTATGCTTCATTGAAAACATTGATCCGATGGGCGTACATACCGGCGATTCTTTCTGCGCGGCGCCGATGCTTACAATTTCTGAGGAACTGCAGAAGCGGCTTCAGAAATACGCGTATTCCATTGTGGAGTCTATCGGCGTTATCGGCGGGACCAACGTTCAGTTTGCACATGATCCTGTTTCGGACCGCGTCATAATTATTGAAATCAATCCGAGAACCTCGCGCTCCTCAGCTCTCGCGTCCAAGGCAACGGGATTCCCGATTGCCATGGTATCTGCGATGCTTGCCGTAGGACTGACACTGGAGGAGATGCCGTACTACGGAGGCCGTTCACTGAAGGAGTATGTGCCGGGCGGCGATTATGTTGTAATAAAATTTGCGCGCTGGGCTTTCGACAAATTCAAGGATGCTGAGGACAAGCTGGGAACACAGATGAAGGCTGTCGGCGAAGTTATGTCTATCGGCAAAACCTATAAGGAAGCTCTCCAGAAGGCGATTCGTTCGCTGGAAAACGGACGCAGCGGTTTGGGGTTTGCCAAGGATTTTCACGAAAAATCGCTGGATGAGCTTCTTGCCATGCTTGCGGTGCCGACAAGCGAGCGCCAGTTCCTTATGTACGAGGCAATGCGCAAGGGCGCGACAATTGAACAGCTCTATCAGTTGACCAAAATTAAAAAGTGGTTTCTGGAGCAGATGTATGAACTGGTGGCAGAGGAAGAAACATTGCTCTCCGCTGGGGAAATTACGGACGAAATGCTCGTATCCGCAAAGAAAAACGGATTTTCGGATAAATATCTGGCAAAAATTTTAGGCAGAACCGAGGAAGCCATTCGGGAACAGCGGCTTTCGGCAGGTGCGGCGGAGCGCTGGGAGGGAGTTCCGGTCAGCGGTGTTGAGGAGCCGTCCTATTACTATTTTTCAACCTATCAGGACAGTGTTCCCAAGACGCCTTCGCCGCTGGAGTCTGACCGCAAGGTCATGATACTCGGCAGCGGGCCGAATCGGATCGGACAGGGAATAGAATTCGACTATTGCTGCGTTCACGCTGCGTTTGCGCTGCGGGAGCTTGGCTTCTCCTCCATTATGGTTAACTGCAATCCGGAGACGGTGTCGACGGATTACGACACGTCAGATACCCTCTACTTTGAGCCGCTGACTGTGGAGGATGTCCTCAGTATATACGAGAGGGAGAAGCCGCTCGGAATCATCGCGCAGTTCGGCGGACAGACACCGCTTAATATTGCGAATGAGCTGCAGAAATACGGGTGCAGGATTCTTGGAACTACGCCGGCATCGATCGACCTGGCCGAGGACAGAGATCAGTTCAAGGTGATGATGGATAAAATCGGCGTACCCATGCCGGAATCCGGAATGGCGGCAAATTGCGGGGAGGCAGTTCAAATAGCAGCGGAAATCGGTTACCCTGTAATGGCGCGTCCCTCCTATGTTCTGGGCGGCCGCGGTATGGAAATTGTCCGCGACGAGGCGTCTCTGATAAATTATATGCAGAATGCGGTAGGCATTACAAAAGAAAGACCGGTTCTGATTGACCGATTCCTGAGCCATGCGACCGAGGCGGAGGCAGACGCTATTGCGGATAATGGAAAGGCATTTGTGCCGGCGGTGATGCAGCATATTGAGCTGGCGGGCATTCATTCAGGAGACAGCGCCTGTATCATACCTTCTCTCGATATTCCGCAGCGTCATGTGGATACGATAAGAAGATATACGGAAACCATTGCCAGGGAGCTGCATGTGTGCGGACTGATGAACATGCAGTACGCAATTGCAGACGATACAGTATATGTCCTGGAAGCCAACCCCCGTGCTTCACGCACCGTTCCGTTGGTATCGAAGATCTGTGATCTGCAGATGGCTAAAGTTGCAACAAAAGTGATTATGCGTGAATTTACGGGAGGAGAATCTCCGGTGGAAGCTCTGCGTCACAGATATATACCGCATTACGGCGTCAAGGAAGCGGTTTTTCCGTTTTCCATGTTCCCGGAGGTGGATCCTGTGCTGGGACCGGAGATGCGCTCTACCGGCGAAGTGCTCGGCATCTCCGATTCGTTCGGCGTTGCTTTCTATAAATCGCAGGAAGCGACACAGGTACGTCTGCCTGCTGAAGGCAAGATTCTGATCAGCGTCAATGACGAGGACAAGCCCGAGGCGCTTTCTATTGCAAAATCTTTCGCGGAGCTTGGATATACGATTGTTTCCACAGAGGGAACATGTCGGTATCTGAGAGCGGGCGGCGTTCCGGCTGAACCGGTTGCAAAGCTGTATGAGGGACGTCCGAACCTGCTGGACGCCCTGACAAACGGGGAAATTGCAATGGTTATCAATACGCCGGCGTCAACCAGCGCGCGGTCAATACATGATGACTCCTATATCCGGAAAACGGCAATTCGAAAAAAGGTTTCCTATATGACTACACTGGCGGCTGCAAGGGCAGCGGCGGAAGCACTTCGCGAACTTGAGAACGGCAAGTTCGGCGGAGTAAAATCTCTTCAGGATTACCATGCCGCAATTACCGGACCGGAAGAAAAATAAATATTCCCTGTCGGTTTCGCTTCTCCCTCAGTGAAATACTGGTGACGAAACGCGTGTCGGACGGCCTTTTAAGGGCATATTCGGGAGATGTCCGCGGTTTTATAACCGCGGACATCTGTTATGTGTGACAGAACCGTTTTCCAATTTAACATAAATTTATACTGTTCGCGGCATACTTTAAAACGGACTGACAAAGGCAGGAAAGTATAGGAATAAAGTACAAACTTATTTCAGGCGGTGTTTTATCTTTTGTTGTTTTTATCCATCATTACAGAGCATAAAATTTTCTGTTATAAAAGGTATAAAAATCTTATGAAACCTCTTTACAACTTGAAAAAAAGGGTGTATAATCATTTCTTATATCAGATTGATATCTCGCAGTTCAATGGAGATACTTTGGCAAAATATATAGCAAATGAGCTTGAAAACAATTGGCGGCAGATTTTATCGGAAATAAGTATTCGAATCGCATAAGAGAGCCTGAAGTCATAGAAGGGAAAGCTTTTTTCTTTCGCTTGTTTTGTTCAATATTACTGATCAACAGAATGATAATTCTTGCAGAGCAGCAGGAGCAGCGGCCCGGCAGAGGCAGGTGAGGGACGCAGGCTCCTGTTCCGTGCGTTCGGAAATGACAGTGTTCGCTGCGGATATTGTTTTTGTCTGATGTCTCGGACGGTATTCGGCATATCTGTCAGAAAAATTGATATGTCCGGGATAGGAAGGGGGACGGCGTATGGCCTTTGCTGTTATTGGTCTGCTTTTTGGCGGTATACAGTTTTATCTGTTATACAGAATTACATGCAGTCTGTTGAAAAACGAGGGAAAAAAATGGCCGTTTGCTCTGGCAAAGATTTCTTTATATACAATTGCCGGCATTCTCTTTCTGACGGTATTTCAGGCACATCTTATGCCTTTCGGAATAGGCATGGGCGCAGGAATGATAGCGGCGGCATTTATCTTTTTTTGCAGGACGGCTTACGATCAGAACCGCAATGGTAAAGGTGGAGATGATTGAAGAAGGGGTGCCGCATATATGCAATGTTTGGCGGTTCCTCCGTTGTGCAAATAGAGAATCATGCTTCATTCCTTTGCAGCAATTTTAAAAGAAAGGAACTCTTTGCAAAAGCAAAGGCTGGTGATAAAGATGCAGACAGAAACAATCATTCAGCTAGCAGTATCGGCGTTTGTGGCTGCTTTATTTCTGATTCTGCGGGCATTTGTCAAGACACGGGGATGCGAACGGCCCGCCGGTCGTTACTCCATAAAACTGAAATTCTGGCTGGAAGCTGCACTTGTTTGTCTCGGTACCGCCGTTATCGTCAATACGGCGGCAGCATCGGCAGCAAGAGCTTTGATAGACTTCAAACCGGGAATGCTGACATGGACAGCGGCCGGTCTGCTTGTACTGTCTGCGGTGCTCGGCGTTGCCTGCGGGTATATGGTTTCATCCCGGCGCAAAAACGGCAAGCCGGAGCACGTTGAAGATAAGCTGCAGGAGGGGACCGAAAACCGGAAGAAAAAGAAAACAAAAACATCGTCATGCGGAAGTGCCGGCATTCTTTTGCGTGTGATTCTGCTGAGCCTTTTTGGGGGATGCGTTCTGTTTCTGATGGATCTCAAGGGGATGAATTTCAGTGAGGTCGTCCGGATATTTTCTGCAAAAATGACAGCGGGTGGTATAAGCGTAGCATGGACGGCAATTGTGATCGGAATTTTTGTATGCCTGACTCCCGCCTTGGCGTTGCTCCTCCGACATCGGTATGCATCAGGAAAGCGCGGTGCCTGTGCCAGCTACTTTGGTGCGCACTACATTGCTGAACAGGCACCTGATACGCCTAAAAAAATCAAACGCAAGCTTCGCCTGATGACAATGATAATTGTTATATCCGCTTGGTATTTTACAGGCGTGCTCCTGAACTGGCTCTCGGGCGGCAAAGGCGGCGGACTTCAGGTAGAATTTGAAATGTTCTCCGAGAGAACGACACTGTTCGGTCTTTCAATAGCGAATACTACGATACTGACATGGGTGGTTATCGGTGTTGTTTTGCTTTTTGCTTTGATTTTTCGTTTTCTGGTCTTTCCCCGTTTTCGGGAGAGGCCGCAGGGACTGCAGAACGTCATGGAACTGGCGGTGGAAGCTATGGACAGCTTTGCAAAGAATACAGTAGGAGAATACGGGGCAAGTCTGTCGCCGTATATGTTTTCCATAGCGGTTCTGATGGTGGGCTGCGCGGCAACAGAGCTATTCGGCCAGCGTCCACCGACGTCGGATCTCTTGATGACGGGAACAATGGGACTGGTTACCTTTGCACTCATCAATTATTACGGTTTCCGCAAAAAGGGCATTGGCGGAAGAATACGCGGAATGGCAAAGCCTTCGCCGGTAATATTTCCCATGAAGGTACTGAGTGATGTGGCGGTACCGGTATCTCTTGCGTGCCGTCTGTTTGGCAATATGCTCGGCGGTATGATAGTTATGGATCTTCTGAAATCGTCGCTGGGGGGATATTCGGTCGGCATTACGGCGCTGGCCGGCATTTACTTTAATCTGTTTCACCCGCTGATACAGACATATATTTTTATCATTTTATCCATGACTTTTATAAATGAAGCGACGGAATGAACCGGATAAGAAATCGGGGAAGCAGCGGAACCTCTGCGCTACCGATTTCCCTGTACCTGTCAGCAAAAGGCAGGGCCGGGCATGCCCTTTCTTCCTGACAGCAAATTGTTTATGCGGGAGAGGCGGAGTGTCATCAGGCTCGGCCGTAAAAATAGAAATAATGTTGTAATTTAATGAGAACACGGAGGAAAAGAGAAATGAACGGATTAGCAGCTGCTTTGGCATTGCTTCCCGCTATGGGAGCCGGAATTATGATGGGATTTGCAACCAGTAAGGCGGTCGAGGCGGTAGCGCGGCAGCCGGAGGCGTCGGGTAAAATCAATTCAATTTTGCTTTTGGGACTTGCGCTTGCGGAATCTACGGCAATTTACGCGTTTGTGGTAGCGCTTCTTTTGTTTACAAAGGCATAAAACAGCAGATCAGTTCGCCCGAAAAGGCAACATTCATATACGGAGAAGCCTGAAGGCGGATTTTATAGTAAAATTTACGGTCTGCGGAGACGGCTCAGCGGTTATCGGATTCGGACATGCACAGAAAGGATAGACAGGAGTCATGGAGGGGTTATCGTTATCAAATATACCGGTTGATTTGCTGCTCAATCTCATCAATATTGTTTTGTTGTTTTTGATAGTACGTGCGCTGGTTTATAAACCGGTAAGAAAATTTCTGGACGCACGGACAGAACGCATACAGAATCAGGAGAAGGCTGCCGCTGAAAAGCTGGCAGAGGCGGAACGCCTGAAAACAGAATACGGCGAAATGCTGAAGCAGGGAGAAGCAGAAGCACGCCGTATAGAAGAGGGACGCGCGGAGCAGGCTTCAATGGAAGCGGAAAAGATTGTGTCGGAAGCCAAAAAGAAGGCAAATGCTTTGATTGATGAGGTACGCGAAAGGTCAGAGGCGGAGAAGAAGGAGGCGATGCTCGGCATGAAGAACGAAGTGGCGGAGCTGGCGCTCGAAATCTCAGAAAAAATTCTGCGCAGGGAGATAAATGACAGAGACAACCGCAGGATTGCGGAGGAGTTTTTTGCAGCGGATATCAAAAAATAAGAGGGAGGCACTGAGGTGAAAACAATCACCGTCACACATGCCGGCAATTTGTCAGAGGATACGCTTGCCTATATCCGGGGAGAAATCGACCGGAAATACGGTGAGGATTATGTGTTTGAGGTAGAAGTGAATCCGTCGCTTGTCGGCGGTTTCCTCCTGAATATTGACGGAAAGGTTTTTGACGTCAGTCTGAAGACACGATTGGAACAAATGAAAGAGCATATTGAAAAATAAAGAACGGGGGTGCGGAAGACGTGTTTGATACGGAGCTTGAAAATCTCGGTGAATATTTGAAAAAACGCATCGCGTCCTACGAACCGGAGCCGGTCGCATACCGTTTCGGACATGTGTCCCGAACCGGCGACGGCGTGGTGCGCGTAGCCGGCCTTCCCAACCGCCGGTACGGTGAGCTGCTCGAGTTTGAGGGCGGCGTATACGGAATGACACTGGATCTCGAAGAAGAGGGAACAGGAGCAGTGCTGCTGAGCGCTACGGATAATGTGAGCATCGGAGACACGGTGCGCGGTACAAACCGAGTGGTAGAAATACCGGTAGGGGAAGAGCTGCTCGGCCGAATTGTGGATCCGATCGGGCGGCCCTATGACGGGGAACCGCTTGACGCACGGATGACGCTCCCTGTTGAGAGGCCGGCGCCGCCGCTGATTGACCGCCGACCTGTGGATACGCCGCTGCAAACGGGTATTATGGCGATTGACAGCATGATCCCGATCGGACGCGGTCAGAGAGAGCTTATCATCGGTGACAGGCAGACGGGAAAATCCACCATTGCGCTGGACACGATTTTGAATCAGAAACGGAGCGGTGTGGTCTGCGTCTACTGTGCTATCGGGCAAAAGGCTTCAACGATTGCACAGGTCATACGCACGCTTCGCGAGGGGGGAGCGATGCCTTACAGCATTGTTGTAGCGGCAACAGCCTCCGACAGTCCGGCTATGCAGTATCTGGCGCCGTATGCAGCCTGTGCGATTGCGGAAAGCTTCATGGAAAAGGGGCGGGACGTGCTGGTGGTATACGATGATTTGTCCAAGCACGCCGTTGCGTACAGGACTATGTCACTGCTTCTTCGACGTCCGCCGGGTCGGGAGGCCTATCCCGGAGACGTATTTTATCTGCACAGCCGTCTGCTCGAACGCGCTGCATGCCTTTCCAAGGAAAAAGGCGGCGGAACCATGACAGCGCTGCCTATCATTGAGACCACGGGCGGCAACATTTCCGCCTACATTCCGACCAACGTCATTTCCATCACGGATGGTCAGATTTACCTGGAAAGCGAGTTGTTTCACAGTGGAATCAGGCCGGCGGTCAATACGGGACTTTCTGTTTCCCGTGTCGGCCGTGCTGCTCAGCACCCGGCGATGCGCCGCGTTTCCGGTTCGCTTCGTATTGAGCTTGCACAGTACCGGGAAATGGCGGTTTTCGCCAGATTCGGCGCGGATATCGATCCCTCGACCAAACGCATGCTGACGCGCGGTGAGCATCTTACCATGCTGTTTAAGCAGAACAAGGGCCTGACCTATTCGCTCAGCGATATGGTGTGTCTGCTGTTCGCCTTTAATCGCAATACTTTTGAATCCTTTGAGGCGGCTGATATGTCTGAGACAGGAGGAGATATGCTTCGTTACCTCAGACAGCGGTGTCTGCCGCTGATTCAGCGAATTGAGCAGACCGGGGCGCTTGACGAGGACGGGGTGGATGCGCTCGGTACCCATATCGATCAATGGCTTGCTGATAAGCAGAGGGAACGGGAGAACGCTGCAGGGGCCGGCGGTGAGGTATAAATCCGGGAATTAACGCTGTCTTGGCTATCCTGATTAAAAAAGAGTGAATCGGCAGTTTCATGTGAGCGGTTTTATAGGATAGCGGCGCGTAAAAATGAGCTGAGGAGATCCGGGAATATGAAATCAATGAATGAAATCCGGCGGAACCAGAGAGCGGTTCAGGAAACGCGCCAGATAACAAATGCTATGTACCTGCTTTCCACATCGCGCATGAAAAGAGCGATGTCGCAAATTGGCTATAATCAAGTATACATGCGCCGGATCCGCGCGGCAGTTAAGGATGTGCTCGACAAGGCGCAGGGGGCCAAGCACCGGTATCTGGACAGAACACGTTCCGGAAGGGCGGCCTTTGTTGTCATGGCTTCTGACAAGGGACTGTGCGGTGCCTATAACGCGAATGTGGTACATCTTGCAGAGAAAAAATGCGCATTGTACAGCAATCCGTATGTGACGACTGTTGGCATTTGCTCGACCAAAATGCTTCAGTCACGCGGAATTCCGGTACACCACGAATGGCTCGGAGCGTCGCAGCAGCCGTCTATCTACTACGCCAGACAGATCGGAGAAAATCTGGTGGAGCTGTATCGCGACAGCGTGGTGGATGAGGTGTACGTCGTTTATACGCATTATTACAGCCAAATGAAGCAGGAGGCAGTGTGTGTACGACTGCTGCCCCTGTCGGCGGAGGATTTCGGCGATGTATCGCTGGAGTACAACTATCGGGCGGACATTATCTATGAACCTTCGATTGAAGCTGTTTTCGATACGCTTGTCCCGCAGTATGTAATTGGTCTGGTATACGGGTGTCTGAATCAGGCCTCGGCCAGCGAGCATGTCACGCGGATGAACGCCATGCAGAACGCGACGCACAACGCGGACGAAATGCTCCGACGGCTGAATTTTGAATACAGCATGGCAAGGCAGACGGCTGTGACGAATGAGATAACGGAGATAGCAGCAGCAATGGAAATTATCGGAACGAGATCGGTATAACGGAGAAAGGAGCACGGCATGGGAAAAACGGTCAGAGGCGTGATTGTCAGAATATCCGGTCCGGTTCTGGACATGCGTTTTGCGGAAGGCGAGGAGCCGCCGATCAATGCCTTGGTGCAGACGGCGGACGGCACGCATCATATGGAGGTCGCCATGCAGGTGCAGGCGGGTATTGTTCGCTGCGTTGCGCTGGAGGCAACAGAGGGACTGCGGTGCGGAAAGGAAGTCTTTTCTGACGGAGAGGGAATCAAGGTCCCTGTCGGTGATGAGGTAATCGGCCGCGTTGTGGACGTGCTCGGTCGACCGATCGACGGCAAAGGTGAAATCCGTACAGAGGAAAGGCGTCCGATTCACCGGCAGGCGCCAAGCCTCTCTGAGCAGAAACCCGCGACAGAGCTTCTGGAAACAGGAATCAAGGTCATCGATTTGCTGGTTCCCTATGCCAAAGGAGCGAAAATTGGTCTGTTCGGCGGTGCCGGCGTCGGCAAGACGGTTCTCATCATGGAGCTGATTCACAACGTCGCGGTAAACCATGGTGGCTATTCCGTGTTCACAGGCGTCGGCGAGAGAAGCCGCGAGGGCAACGAGCTGATGAATGACATGGAGGAGAGCGGTGTCATGAACAAGTCCATTCTGGCATTCGGCCAGATGAACGAACCCTCCGGCAGCCGGATGCGGATTGCACTCTCCGGTCTGACGATGGCAGAATATCTGCGGGACGACAAGCATCAGGACGTGCTGCTGTTTATCGATAACATCTATCGGTTCGTTCAGGCGGGAAACGAAGTCAGTGCGCTGCTCGGACGTCTGCCGAGCGCGGTGGGATATCAGCCGACGCTTGCCAATGAGCTTGGAGATTTGGAAGAGAGAATCGCTTCGACAAAAAACGGTTCCATTACATCGGTGCAGGCTGTTTACGTGCCGGCTGACGATCTGACGGATCCTGCGCCTGCAACTATCTTCACGCATTTGGACGCGACGACAGTCTTGTCGCGTGATATTGCAGAGCAGGGAATTTATCCTGCCGTTGACCCTTTGGGCTCGGCAAGCAGAATCCTTGAAAAGGAATATGTCGGAGAAACGCACTACGAGGTTGCCAGACGCGTGCAGGAGGCACTGCAGCGGTACCATGATCTGCAGGACATCATCGCCATTTTAGGGATGGATGAGTTGTCGCCGGACGACAAGATGCTGGTTTACCGGGCGAGAAAAATTCAACGTTTCATGTCGCAGCCGCTGCATGTGGCAAAAGGCTTTACCGGAAACGAGGGGCGTTTTGTTCCGGTGGATGCGACGGTGGAAAGCTTCCGCCAGATTGTCGACGGTGAGACGGACGATTTGCCGGAGGGAGCTTTCTTTATGGCAGGCGATATTGACGAGGTGCGGCAGAAGGCAAAAAAAATGTGAGGAAGCCCGTAAAAAATGTCTGAATTTCAAGGAAGTCGAGGGGCGGATAAATCTGTTTGAAAAAATAGAACGGAAATAAGGAGACGGGAGAGCGCCATGAGCAGGCCTTTTAAATTGGAAATTATCACGCCGACGCGCGAATTTTTAGAAATGACAGCGGAAGCCGTGTCGGCTTCAACACCGGATGGCGAGATAACGGTTTTGGCGGGACATGCGCCGATGGTAGCTGCGCTGAGCATCGGCGAGCTGAAATGTAAGGAAGTCGGCGGTGTATGGAGAAAGGCCTTTCATTCAGAGGGATTTATGGAGGTCAGGCCGGATGAGGTTCTGATTTTTGCACAGGCCTGCGAGTGGCCGGAGGAAATCGACATAAAACGCGCGGAAAGCGCACGCGAACGGGCGCTTGAGAAGCTGCGGCAGAAGCAGAGCATATACGAGTATCAACACACAAACATTTCGCTTGCCCGCGCTATGACGCGGCTGAAACTGACGAAGGGCAGAAAATAGCCGGCTACTGCCACGCAGAATGCGGATATCCCAAAACGCCGGCAGTATAACAGGCAGTACAAAATATAAATCAATTATGAAAACAGAAACCATGACAGGAGAACGGAAAATTGATTAGAGAAGATTTGAGAAATATTGCAATCATCGCGCATGTTGACCATGGAAAAACCACGTTAGTGGATGAAATGCTGAAGCAGGGCGGGGTATATAGAGAAAATCAAGCGACAGAGGAGCGTGTTATGGACAATAACGCGCTGGAACGCGAGCGCGGCATTACCATACTGGCAAAAAATACAGCCGTGCATTACAAAAATACAAAAATTAATATCATCGATACCCCCGGACATGCGGATTTCAGCGGTGAAGTGGAACGAATCCTGAAAATGGTGAACGGCGTAGTGTTGCTCGTAGACGCGGCAGAGGGACCGATGCCGCAGACGAGATTCGTTTTGCAGCGCGCCCTTGAGATGCAGCATCCTGTCATTATAGTAGTCAATAAAATAGACAAGCCGGACGCGCGGCTTGACGAAGTCGGGGACGAGGTGCTGGAGCTGATGCTTGAACTGGACGCAACGGATGAACAGCTCGACAGCCCAATGATCTTCTGCTCCGGCCGTGCCGGTACCGCGTCTTTTTCGCCGTATGAAGCCGGAATTGATTTAAAGCCTTTGTTCGATACCATCCTCGACTATATCCCTGCGCCGGAAGGCGAAGAAAACGCGCCTCTGCAGCTTCTGGTTTCCTCTATCGACTATAATGATTATGTCGGACGTATCGGTATTGGTCGCATTGAGCGCGGCGTCTTGCGGCAGAACAGCGATGTTATGGTTTCCAATTTCCATGCGGCCGGAGAGGAGCCTCGCCGACGCCGTATTGTAAGCCTGTATCAAATCGACGGTTTGCGTCGAATTCCGGTTGAAAGTGCAAAGATGGGAGATATCGTCTGCTTTTCCGGAGCGGAGGATATTACCATCGGAGATACGATAACAGCGGTTGAGGCGGTGGAGCCGCTGGAATTTGTAAAAGTGAGCGAGCCGACTATGGAGATGACGTTTTCCGTCAATGACAGCCCATTTGCCGGTCGCGAGGGAAAATTTGTGACCTCGCGACAGCTTAGAGAGCGGCTGTACAGGGAGCTGCTCAAGGATGTTTCTTTGCGGGTAAATGACGGCGATACGACCGATTCCTTTAAAGTATGCGGCCGAGGGGAGATGCACTTGTCTATCCTAATCGAAACCATGCGCCGCGAGGGGTACGAGCTTGCGGTGAGCACGCCGCGCGTTATCATGAAGGAAATCGACGGAAAGCTGCAGGAACCGATGGAAAAGGTGTATATCGACGTTCCGGAAAGCTGCGTTGGATCAGTAATGGAAAAGCTCGGTGCACGCAAGGGGGAGCTGCTGGAAATGGGTATGCACGGAACCCGGATGCGGATCCAGTATCTGATACCTGCACGCTGTCTCTTCGGCTACCGAAGCGAATTTCTTACGGATACGCGGGGAGAGGGAATTTTGAATTCGGTGTTTGAGGGGTATCAGCCGTTCAAAGGAGAAATTGCGCGGCGCTTTACAGGTTCCCTTATCGCTTCGGAAACCGGAGAATCTACCTCGTACGGTGTGTTCAACGCGCAGGATCGCGGAACGATGTTTATATCGAATCAGTGTCAGGTTTACGAGGGGATGATCGTCGGGGAATGCCCGAAAATGACGGATATCACGGTGAATGTCTGCAAAAAGAAGCAGCTTACCGCTATCCGCTCCTCCGGTGCGGACGAGGCACTCAGACTGGTGACGCCGAAAATTATGAGCCTGGAAGAGGCTATAGAATTCATCGCTGACGATGAGATGATCGAGGTAACTCCAAAAAATATACGACTGCGGAAACAAATTCTCGACAATTCTCTGAGACTGAAGGCGGTAAGCAAACAAAATAAGAACTGATGCCACTTTTACGATTGACTGCAGGAACTGAGAAATGAAAGAACAAAATTTTATTGCTGTAAGGACTTGGCAAAATATAAACAGCGTAAGCCGGCAGTTTTAAACCTGATTTTTTGTTTGTAAAATCAGCGCTGTAAATTTGTATACAATCTATGCTAAATCAGCAGCGGAAAGCTTTAACTTTCCGCTGCTTTTATATTTCAGCGCATGAAACTCCGTTTATAAAATATTTGTTCGAGGTAAGAAATTCTGAAAAGGTGACGGAGAAGTTATGCCTGCTAATGAAGTTTTGGTTATGAGCCTGCTCCCGTATGGCTATTATCTGCATTAAATATCTTATTTCAACACGGCATTGACAAGGCTGATATGTTCAAATGCGCTTAAATCAGTACCGCGCCCGGTAAAATAATTTTGCTGTATATCATCGGCTGACAGCAATTCATAAATGAGAAAACGATGCCTTTCCAGCAGCTTTTCCAATGCGGCATATCCAAAACAGGATATCATCGGTTCACCGCTGGCAGCGGCCAAGGAAATCATATTCTGCACCCGTTTTTGGTCGGATAAAAATAATTTTTCATCCGCATAATCAAAAATGAGTGAGCTGCCCTCCGCTGATATGTCGGCAAGGCTGTCAAGCAAATTTTCAATCTGATTGACGGACAGATAATAGCTGACACCAAGCCAGGAAAACAATGTCTTTTTGTTCCTTTCAAATCCGGCGTGCAGTAGTTTTTTTTTCAGATCATCTGTTCTGAAGTCAATCGGAATGAAATATACGTTATCAGGAATTGTTAGACCGGCACGTTGTATTCGTTCTATTTTATCCGATTGTGTCAACGGGTGATCTGCTTCAAAAACTTTGCAGTTTTTCATAAATTCCGGTTCGCGGAAGGAAAAAGAGTCCATACCTGCTCCGAGAATTACGTATTGTTTCGTACCGGTGAGAACGGCGGTTTTTAAGCTGTCCTCGCAAAATCTTGCGCGGGCCAGCGGCGTGGGAGCAATCTGTGTATATACCAGATAGCGCAAGGCATCTCCGTGGCTTGTAAAGGCTCTTTTTTTCTCCGGAGCAAAAAAATCTATGCCGCTGAGAATATACTCGCAAATTGCGGTATATTCATCTGCGGTTATCAGCTTTTTGGCTATGGGATCTTCAAAAACCGGAGCAGTTTCATGCTCTGTATGATAGGCCCTGGCGAAAGCGGAGAGCAGGGCTGTTAAGCTTGCACTGTGATTCATCTGTTTGCCACCTTTCCTTGCTTGAAATTTTATGACCGGTTAAGGCTTTCAAATGTGTCTGAGAATTTGTGCTTCGAATTTGGCGCACCGCCGAAGATAAAAAAGCAGAGCCGGTTTTCCTGAACAGGACTATCGGCTCTGCGTCTGTGCGTCTGGCTCTTTTGCAGCGGATATATGAAATTTTCGGACATTGATAATGGATTGCCGCCGGCATTTCGGACAGTACAGCGGATAGTTTATCAAAACCGTTTCCTCCAGTATTCTGTCGCGGGTTTTACCGTTACAGACAGGACAAATCAGCCACATACCGTTTTCGTTCACTTAAATTTTCACCTCCGATATAGACTGGATAAGCTGCTGAAAGCCATATTCCAAAAAGTCAGTTTCAGAAATGGAAAACTGTTTTGCAATAAATTTTCCCTTGGTCTGCACCAGAGAAAGCAGGGACGTAATACTTGACCACCATATATAAACGGACATCATTGGTACAACATCCTGCCGCACATCGCCGCTTGCTTTTCCGTCCTCGATAAAGGCTGCAAGCAGGCTGTTTATTTCCGTTCCCAGACTTAAAATGCGCTTGAGCGTGTTGGAAAGCTTCGATGTATCAAAGCAATCCGATTTTGCCCGGTTGACATTTTCCAAAGAACAGGGACATTCGCTTTGATACTTTCTCATGGCAGCGCAAATTGCTTTATAACGGGTTATAAAATCCCCGCGGAGCATGACTGCATTTTCAAGGTTATGTTTTAATTCAATCAGCCCTTTTTCTACAATACGGTGCAGAATTTCATCCTTGCTTTCAAAATAAGAATAGACGGTTCTGCGGCTATACTCAGATGCTTTGGAAATATCGGCTATTGTGGTCTGCGCATAACCCTTTTCTGAAAAGAGCCTTTCCGATGCCTGTAAAATCCGCTCTCTGTGAAGCGACGCAACTGCTTCTTTTTTATTTGTCCTGCTCATAGTATATCACCGTTATTTTTAGTATATCAATAGTATACCATATGAACGTGCTAAAGTCAATAGGATAAAAGAAAAAATGACAGACAGTTACGGTGCTGTAATTGATTGAATAAACACGTTCTTCTTAGAATTGTGCTGCCTGCTTGAGACTGTTGATGTTGGACCGCTTTTGATGCGCTAAGGAGGCGAGTAATACCTGATAAAGCTGTATTTTTGTTGTTAAACTTGATAATTTATGGTATAATGACGGTCATTTTGGACAGATTTCGCCTACAGCGAGGCTCCCGTCAGTACAGAGTGTTCAGTCTACAGCCGGGAATCTTCACGGTAATGTGATAAAAGTTTATTAATTGCGGCCAGTGCGTCCATTTTCATCTTTTGGCAAAACCGATTAACAGAGATAGAGACGGTAAATATATAGGAATAAACAGAAAGCCGGCGTCAACTAAGGGATGAAATATATGAGCAATTTTCCAAGAAATAATAGCGCTGTTTGGCGGCATATTTAAAGCCTGTTTTCCAACGGCTTACCGCCTGCGGAGAAATACTCAGATACTCTGATAATTTTCCCTACGGGGTGTTCTTTTCACAGCGAAGCTTTTTGATAACATTTCGAATATTCATAGCATAATTTTGCCCTTGTGTACCAAGGGACTCCTTTCTTAAGGCATTAGGAGTGTGGGCATAAAATTACTGTACCGTGCGCACCGTATAATTCAATTAAAGGGATTTAACGGTGCTGTGCAAGGCCTTTCTGCTTAGTCCGTCACAACCGGTAATGGATATTTTGCAGATGCGGTATGTAAAAAGTGTTTTAACGTGCTCGGTTTGAATGTATTGAAAAGTAGCGGAAGGTGTGCTATAATGTGCATAAGGGAAAAGAACATCGTTTTGAAGCAAAAAACTGAATGATTGACAGGTGCGGTGAGAAGGATCTGGTGCGGAAAGCAGCGGGACCGGAGAGGTAGTACGTTCGGAAAGCGGGTAATGCGGATGGGTTACAATAAAGAAAATTACAAACGGATAAGGCACGAGTTTGAGGAAAAACACTTGGCAGCCAAAAGAACGGCGGAGGAACGCCGGAAAGAGCTGCACCGTCGGCTGCCTGAAGTGGCGGAGATCGATCGGGCGCTGTCACAGACGGGGCTGAAGCTGTTCCGAGAAGCTGCAAAGGGAACGAAGAATCTGGACGAACGAATCGCTGCTGTACAAAAAGAGAATCAGGAGCTTCAGGCAATTCGTGCTGACGTATTGACGCGGAACGGATACCCCGCGGACTATTCGGCCGTGCATTACGAATGCGCTGTTTGTTCCGACACCGGATTTGACGGTGAAAAAATATGCAGGTGTATGAAAAAGGCGCTTGTTATGGCTGGATATGAAAGCTCCGGCATCGGTCATCTCATGCGGACACAATCGTTTGAAGCCTTTACGCTTGATTATTACAAGGAGCCCTGTAAAAGACAGATGTCAGAAATTCTGCGCCAGTGCCGAAAATATGCGGAGAATTTTGAAAGCGGCAAAGCGGATAATCTTTTCTTTTACGGGACAACCGGACTGGGAAAGACGCATCTTTCCACTTCGATTGCAAAAGCCGTTATTGACAGGGGATATGATGTTGTTTACGATACGGCGCAGAATGTGTTTTCCGATTTTGAATACGAGAGGTTTAACCGCGGATACAACGAGGGAACGCCGGAAACGCGGACAGACAGATATTTTCAGTGTGATTTGCTGATTCTGGATGACCTCGGCGCGGAGATGACGAATCAATTTACCGTTTCTTGTCTGTATAATCTGCTGAATACGCGGCTGAATTTGAGTAAGGCTGTGATAATCAGCACCAACCTGACACACGCGGAGATGCAGAAACGCTATGCGGACAGAATTCTGTCCCGCCTGCTGGGGGAATACCGCCAGATGCCGTTTGTAGGAGAAGATATCCGAATGGTACGGCTGCGCATGTAGGGGGAGGCAAAACTTATACCGATGCTCGTTTTGCCGTGCATATTTTCAACAGGATTGTATCAAACTCAGGTATTATCGGCGTATGAGAAAAATTACGCACGAAAACGATGCAATGGAAGATGAATTATAAATTTTATCAGTGTGTATTAAATCGAACCGATTCGCTTGCGCTTGATAAAAAAGTTTGACTTGCGTGAAAGATATAATAGAACGGTTGAAAACAGAGTCGATTGTCACAAACAATTACCGAAAAATCAATTAAAAAAGGATACTCAGATTACGCAGCGTTATCATTTGGTTATGTGTCTTATCTTTTCATCATAAGATTGCCGATAAAACGTAGAAATAAGGGATAGACTTCGCCAACGCAAAAAAAACGATCCGAATCAGAAACATAAATTCTATTCGGATCGTTCTGTTTATGATTGCCGATAGCGTTTGCAAAAGCAAAACGGAAAGCGTTGGCGCAAACGATTTTCCTTAGTGCATCGTTTGAACAAAGTTATGAAATAGGTAAATGACGTTTTAAAAAGAAGAAAACCGATATGTACGACAGAATACCGACCGAGGAAATTTGTGCTTTATTTTAATATCCGTTTTCCAAAATGGTGAGATTGCGATGGATGCACGTTTTCTTTTTCCATGCATAAGCCCGTTCGGCAAAAATATTTTCAGGCATGTCCATAATTTGTTGAGCGGTCAAATGCCAGATTAGCTTTTCTCGAAAAAACGGAATGGGGGAAAGCGCGGCACCGTTTTTCATTGCCTGCTGCGTATGCGGGCAGGACGTTTGACACAAATCACACCCCCACGCAGAACCATAACGTTTAAGATAAGCGGGGTAAAGAGGATTTACCCATTTTTTTGTCTGCGTCACAGCAGAAAGACAGTCGGAAATTCCAAAGGGATTGTCATATATAGGACATGCACTGCGGCATTGACCGCAATGCTCACAGCTTTTCGGCTCCTGAAGCCGTACAGCTTTGCCCGGATAATAATACTGATCCGCCGGAAGATCGGAATAAATGCCTCCGATAAAAACAAGTGAGGCGTAGCGTGGATGGATAAGAAGCCCGTTATCTCCGAAAACGCCAAGACCTGCCGAGGCTGCCGCATGCCTTTCATCAATCGCCGAGCTGTCCCCCCCACCCATGAATGAGCGACCGGGAAAAATCTCGGAGAGGGCTTGCTCCAGTCTTTGGAAAAGCTGACTGAAATACAAGTGATAGTCTCTTGCTACTGCATACAGAGAAATATTGCGTTCCGGACGGTCACCTGCAAAATACGGGACCAGAAAAATCAGCACGCTCTGAACTGCTGATGCGCCGCGCTGAAAATGCTCGAGCTTGCGAGGAAAGGTCAGGCGGCAGGCGGAGAGGGGGAGGGCGGCCGCCTCGGTCAGACCTTCACGAAAAAGTATGTTCAGTATTTCGGATTTCATGATGTTATATCCTCTCTGCCGTATGATAAAATGTTTTATCCGTCTTGCGGAATCCAATTTTCTGCCGGACCATCTGTATATATGTACCTATTATAGCGGTATTGACATACGAAGGAAAGGCGCTGCCGGTAATTTGGGGAAGCACAGCGCTGACAGTAAAAGAAAAATAGACTGACTGCTGATTTTTGTATATAAAGAAGTTATGGGAATGTGATATATCAAATGGAAACAGCATTGCGCCCGAAGGAACACGGATAATGTACAGTGCTGCGATGGAATATCCTGCGCCGAAGTATTATGGAAATTCAATATTTCTTGAGTCAGTAAGGTATTGTTCTTTTATTAAATAAGATAAATAATGAAAGAAAGTACATGTATGAAAAGGGAATTCAGTTTAACAGTTTCAGGCCTGTTCTGTTTGAATTTCAGAAAATTTTTCCGGAAGCTTTCAATACTGTTTGAAATACTTTCGCCGGATGCGTTGCTGACGGCCGAATGTTACACGCAGTTGTTTTCCTGTGCCTCCCGGTTTACGCATATTCACGCAAGGAAAGCGTCAGTAAAATAAATCAATATTGTGTTCTGTGTTTCAATCCTTATTTATTTGTCAGAACCGTCGGTTTGCTTGGCCGCTGAGCTGTAAAAAATTGGGTATACTTGCTTTTCTGATTTTGACGGACCGCGGCAGCGTATGTGCGTGAAAACACAAAAATTGTCAATCAGAATGCTATGATTGGAAATTGTATTGCAACAGAGCTCTGCTGTGCTCTCAGTGTTTTATCGTAATCTATAAGTCAGCCTGTGATACCGTAATTCAAAAAGTCCCGCTTGCCGGTTGCCGACAAACGGGACTTTTAATCTGCCATCAGGCCCTATCAAAACGGTAACCCAAGTCAAATGCCTTTTGGTTCTTTTCTATCAGCGCCGCTTTTGATTCGGGAATTCCCTTGGTCAGGTGATGGACAAAGGTATCATATGCGAAGAGACCGGTTTCACGGATCAATTTACCGAGCATAATCACGTTTGCCATGCCTGTCAGGCTGTTATCCGATGCAAGAGCAGTCGCGGGAACGTAAAAAGCTTTGATATCATCTCTTTCCGAGGTCTTTGTAATCAGGGAGCTGTCTGCAAAAAGCAGACCGCCTTCCTTTACAGAGGGTTCAAACTTTTCAAACGAGGGAAGATTGAAGGACATCAGAATATCCGGAAAGTTGACCAACGGAGAGCCGATTGCCTCATCCGCAATGATGACGCTGCAATTCGCCGTGCCGCCGCGCATTTCCGGGCCGTAGGAGGGCAGCCATGATACCTGCTTATTTTCATCCATACCTGTTTTGGCAAGCTGCTTGCCGGCAAACAGAATGCCCTGGCCGCCGAAGCCCGACAGAAGAATGCTTGTCGTCATTTCGCCTCGCCTCCTTCCGCCGTTTTATCCGCATAAACGCCGAGCGGATAATAGGGAATCATATTCTCTTCAAGCCATTTTATGGCTTCGGTGGGAGACAGGCCCCAGTTTGTAGGACAAGTGGAGAGTACCTCCACAATGGAAAGTCCTTTTTTATCAATCTGCGTTTGAAAGGCTTTCCGAATCGCCTTTTTCGCCTGTGTTACGTGTTTAACGGAATCTACTGCGACGCGCTCCGCGTAGGCGGTGCCGTCGAGCGTGGAGAGCATCTCGCAGACGCGGATGGGGTTGCCCTGAATTTTCCTGTCGCGGCCGTACGGCGAGGTGGTAGTAACCTGACCGGGCAGCGTGGTTGGAGCCATCTGACCGCCGGTCATGCCGTAAATGGCATTGTTGATAAAAATAATTGTAACATTTTCTCCGCGCGCGGCAATATGTACGGTTTCTGCTGTTCCGATAGCGGCGAGGTCGCCGTCCCCCTGATAGGTAAATACAACATTGTCCGGATGCGAGCGCTTGACACCCGTAGCGACTGCCGGTGCTCTGCCATGAGCAGCCTGAATCATGTCGCACTCAAAGTAGTTATAGGAAAAAACGGAACAGCCGACAGAGGCGATACCGACGGTGCGGTCCTCGACACCCAATTCGTCGAGCACCTCGGCGACAAGGCGATGTACGATTCCGTGCGTACAGCCCGGGCAATAATGAAAAGGGACCGGAGACAAAGCCTTCGGCCTGTCGAACACAACTTTACTCATTGCTTTTCACCTCCGCAGATTTTTACGATCTCGGCAAGTACGTCCTCGGCTGAGGGAATCATACCGCCTGTGCGACCGAAAAAGGATACCGGTTTCTTACAGTCAATGGCGACCTTGACGTCATCAACCATCTGCCCCAGATTGAGCTCCACAACAAGGAAGTTCTTCGCCGTGTCCGCGAGTTTTCGGAGAATCTTTTTGGGATACGGCCACAGCGTGATGGGACGCAGCATGCCAACCTTCAAGCCAACGGCGCGCGCATTGTTGATAGCTGTTTTGCAGATCCGGGAGGTAATACCGTAGGAAACAATGATGAGATCCGCATCGTCCGCCATATAGTTTTCATACAAAACTTCATTTTCCTCGACAAGCTCATAACGCTTTACACGTTCACGAATCGAGTCTTCCAGTGCATCGGGCTGAATATACAGCGAGTTGATGATATTCTTTTTGCGCTTTCCGCCGTGGCCGCAGGCAGCCCACGGCTTTTCGGGAAGATCCGCTGTTGGAATGCTGTCGAAGTCAACAGGTTCCATCATCTGACCGAGCGCGCCGTCTGCCAGAATCATCACCGGCATCCGGTATTTGTCACCCAGCATGAAGGCCTTTCCGGTCATGTCAGCCATCTCCTGAATAGAAGAGGGCGCAAGAACGATGAGGTGCATATCTCCATGTCCGTTTGCTTTGGTAGCTTGGTTATAGTCCGATTGAGCTGGCTGAATGCCGCCCAAACCGGGACCGCCGCGCTGTACATTGAGGATCAGGCAAGGGAGATCACAGCCTGCTATGTAGCTGATGCCTTCGCTTTTCAGACTGATGCCGGGCGAGGAGGAGGAGGTCATAACACGAACACCGGACGCTGCTGCGCCCATGACCATATTGATTGCGGAAATTTCACTTTCCGCCTGAAGACATAGTCCGCCGACCTTCGGCATGCGCTTTGCCATGTACTCCGCGATTTCTGTCTGCGGCGTGATGGGGTACCCAAAGTAATGTCTGCAGCCGCTGCGGATTGCCGCTTCCGCAATGGCTTCGTTTCCTTTCATTAATACCTTAGCCATAATGGTTGTTTTTTTCCGGTACCCGCAGGCGTCAAATGCCGAAGGCACAGGAAAAAGCTCCTTTCTTCCCCGAAAAGTTCTGAAACAGCGCCGGCCCGGACGGGGAGGGGCACGGCTTCCGGCCTAATCCTTTTCAACGCGTATGACAACATCAGGACACATTGTAGCGCACATGGCGCAGCCGATACAGCTTTCCATATCCGTAACCTGAGCGGGGTGGTAACCCTTGGCATTCAAAGTATGGTTGGCCAGCGTGATGATCTTTTTGGGACATGCTGTAACACAGAGTCCGCAGCCCTTGCAGAGATCGATCTGAAATACAACTTTATTCATAACACCCTATGACCTCCTATCATAAATGTTTTTGGTGATATTCTGCATGACGAAAAGTCGGCGTCCGGAGGAGAGCTGTCCGAGCGCGTCCGGGGACAGGTAATCTGCGGCTGCCGTATCCGCAATCAGCGGTATTCCCGTTTTCTCCGCCACGGCGTCTGCAAACGCAAAGGAAGCGGAAATGCAGGCGGCGTCTGTCGCAGTACCGAGGTTGGAATTGTTGACCAGTCCTGTACAGCGCAGCCGTGAGGCGATTTCAATATCGCGGAGCATCTGGGCGGCGTCCTCCGGTGATTTGGTTAACGGGCGGTAACAGTTGAGAATACAATACATATCGTAGGGGAGATCGCCTATCAGATTTCTGTAAAAACCAAGGGCTGTAGCTCCTGCGTCGTCACCGCCAATATCGAGAATGGCAATTCCGGACGGCTTTTCGCGAAGCGAAACAAAAATGGATTGAATTTCGGGAGGAACCGACGGTATGTCCACGTTGGAGTTTGCATATTCCGGAACAATGACGTTTACACCGAGCCTGCGAAGCTCACCGGCGTTATCTGCAGCCCGGAAATACGGGTTGACGATATCCAGATCTGCGAGTGTTACCTCAGCTCCGCTCTCTGCAAGCTGCATTGCGAGATTGACGGCCACGTTGGTTTTACCTGTGCCGTAGTGACCGACTATCAAAAGGAGATTGTTGTGTGGTGCGGGAAATCTGTAAGAAGCTTCCAAAACAAAAAGAACCTCCCGAAACGATATTTATAAAATATATTGTACCACGTCGAAAAAGAAAATATAAGGCAGAAATATAACATAAAAGGAAACTAATTATGAACGCAAAGCGAGACGTTCACAATAATTTTAAAATATAGTGCATCGAAAGAGGAAAAAAATGTACAAAAGCATTTGAAATTGCATGATAAGTGTGGTAAAATAATAAAGATATAATAACAGCATTGTCAGGGGGCATTCTTTCAAAGAAAGAGCCGAAGGCCGGCAGGCGTAAGAAACCGGACTGAACGGCTGAAAATCCGAAAAACATGGCTGTATCTAGTGATGAATGGGAAGACGATTGACACAGGAGGCGGCAAAGGCGCATAAATCGAAATTTTTATGCTCATCCGCCTGCGTCTATCAGTTTATTTACTTTCATACAAAAGTGAAAATGATATGGGGGCCGTAAAGAATGGGTACGTTGTGGGAATGGATTGTGACAGAATGGAAATACGTAGAAAATCAACTGACTTCCATAGGCATTACAGATATCCTCGATATGATATTTGTGACCATTATTTTGTTTTATATATACCGGTTTATACGGGAGCGGCGCGCAGGCAAGCTGGCGCTTGGTATGGTTCTGCTTTTTGTTATCATGATACTAAGCGATGTATTTAACATGCATGTCATCCGTTTCCTTTTACAGAACATTTTTCAGGTGGGGATTATCGCGCTGATTGTCCTGTTTCAGCCTGAGTTGCGTTCGGCCCTTGAAAAAATTGGCGGAGAGCCGCTGAAAAACTTTAAGAGTATCGGTGTTCAGAAAAATTCCTCTGTGACGCTCGGCGTCATACGGGAGGTCACAGATGCGGCTGCGGATTTGTCTGCCAGCCAGACAGGAGCGCTGATCGTTTTTGAACGGACGACAAAGCTTGGTGATATTTCGAAAACGGGAACGGTGCTGAATGCTGATGTCAGCTCTTTTCTGCTCAAAAATATTTTTTTCAATAAAGCCCCGATGCACGATGGCGCAGTGGTGATTTCGGACGGCCGAATTCATGCTGCGGGATGTTTCCTGCCGCTGTCTCTGAATGAAGATATTATAAAAGATCTGGGAACTCGCCACCGTGCAGCTATCGGGATGAGCGAAAACAGCGACGCGGTCGTGGTAGTGGTATCAGAGGAGACGGGCACGATTTCCATAGCGCTTGAGGGACATCTGGTCCGCGGTTATGACAAAAACTCTCTCTGCGCAGAGCTTGAGCGTCTGCTGCTTCGGGATAAAAATATATATAGCAGACTGAAAAGCCGTATAAAACGTTGAAAACGGATATTGGCTGAGCGGCAGGAGCAGGGAAGCCTGCGGCAAAGGAGCGGCGGCTGAACCGCCTGAAAGGGGAGATACGGAATGCGAAAAAAAAATGGAGCCGAAGAGACCGTTTCTTATGTCAGCTCACAGAAGACAAATCGGAACAACATCATTGCTATTGTCATCTGCGCGTTTGCGTCTGTATGTATCTGGTTCTATGTTATGAGCGTCGACAGTCCGATATATGAGGAAACCTTTTCGTCCGTGCCTGTTGAGCTGAAAATGGGAAGCGGGGAAAGCTCTAATTCTGACTATTCAGCAATTTCAGGAACCGGAAACGTAATTGAGGTGACGCTGAAGGGGCGAAAAACTATCCTGAATGCTTTGAAGGCGGAAGAGATTGAGGCCTATGTGGATGTTTCAAACGTGAGCGCTGCGGGCCGGGCATCTTACGGCGTCGTTTTGGAACCGCCGAGCGGAACAGTGATTGTTGATTATTATCCCAAGGAAATTTCTGTTTATATGGATCGTCGTACGTCAAAGCAGATTCCTGTACGCGTCGAACTTCAGGATTACACGTATCCGGAGGATTATATACTGGATAGCCAGCCGAGCGTGGAAACGGTAACGGTGACGGGACCCGAAACGGAGCTGGCGCTGATTGAGGAAGCGCGCGTTGTCATCAGTCCGGGGCCGATAACCGGTTCTTCTGTGAACATCGGAAGCGTTCAGCTCGTAAAAAAGGACGGTACGGAAGTCAGCAGATATGTGACGACAGATGTGACCAATGTCACAGTAAAGATTGTTGTGTATCTTGAAAAGGATATACCGCTGAGCGTCGCATATGTACACGGTTACTACAACGATGATACGGTGTCCGTGAAAATAAATCCGGAGGTGATCCCTGTAAGAGGCACCAAGGAACAGTTGGATCAAATGACGGAAATTCTGGTGGCGACCATTGACGAAACGCAGATCCATGGAGACGGGGTATATTACTATAATTTGACACTGCCGGAAGGCATCGAAGTGCTGGAGGCCTATGAAAGAGTTGCGGTGACCATCAATCACGCCTCCGATTATGCGCAGCGGACAATACAGGTCACGGATATTCGGACAGAAAATGTCCCGGAAGGGAAAAACGTTGACATACTGGCAGAATCTATATCGGTGCAGCTTCGTGGCGTAGTGAATAAATTATATGCGCTGACGGAGGAGGATGTTTACTTGGTAATAGACATGAAAAATTTGACACAGGTTACCGGGAATGTCTACGCAACGGCAACGGCAGTTATCAAAGACGGCAATTCAGCCGAGCTGTATCCGCTTAGCTCATATATGGTTCCCATCAGTATTAGCTGACGCAGTTTGTTCAGAGACTTAACCAGGTATACCGGAATAAAAAACGGACAGGCTGCCGGTGCTATTTGGGTGATTTTTATTTAAGGAGTTATTGTAAAGAAAACAATGGCACAGGAAGAGGGGAGATGCATTATGCGGCAGAAACCAGAGTATGTCAGACTGTTGATCCGCAATCGGATACTGCCGTATACGGCGGCGGAAGAAGATGCACTTCAGTCCGCGTCCGATTTACTGAAAAAGGTGTGCGGAACGAGACCGGAGACGCTCCAGGTGGTTCGGAGATCGGTGGATGCGCGCCATGCACCGCGTGTGATGTTTGTATATACAGTGCTTGCCGGTATTTGCATCAGTCCTGCTGTTGCAGAACGCGCGCTGTCCTTTCGCGATATTTCGCTGTATGAGGACACGTCCCTGAACTTTGAGTACGGAAACGAAGTGCTGAAAGGGCGGCCCGTAATTGCCGGATTCGGTCCCTGTGGCATGTTCTGCGCTATGATACTTGCGGAAAAAGGATACCGTCCCATTATCGTTGAACGCGGCGGAGATATAGACGAACGGGCCGCTGCAGTAAAAAGATTTTATGAAACGCGCTGCCCGGATCCGGACTGCAACGTGCAGTTCGGGGCGGGCGGCGCCGGAACATTTTCGGACGGAAAGCTTCTGACACGGATAAACGATCCGCTATGTACCTATGTGCTGCGCCGTTTTGTCGAATTCGGTGCGCCTCCGGATATTCTAATCAATGCAAAGCCTCATGTAGGGACGGATAAGCTCTGTACTGTTGTGCGGAATATTGAACAATACCTGCTCCAACAGGGTTGTGAGATCCGGTACCGAACACGTCTTGACGATCTGATATCGCAGGGAAACGATGGCGTGGCGTGCAGGACAGGGAGCGAAAAAATTCTGTGCGGCGCTCTGGTGCTGGCAACAGGGCACAGCGCCAGAGATACCTATCGGATGCTTATGCGCCGCGGCATTGCGACAGAGGCAAAGCCGTTTTCAGCAGGCGTGAGAATTGAACATCTGCAGACAGATATCAACCGGGCGGTTTACGCGGCAGCCGCGGAGGATCCGCGGCTGCCGCCGGCCGAATACTCACTGTCAGCGCACATCGGAGGCAGGGGCGTCTATTCTTTCTGCATGTGTCCCGGCGGCGAGGTCGTTGCTGCCGCTTCTGAGGAAGGTGGCGTAGTGACAAACGGCATGAGCCGTCACGCAAGAAACGGTGCGAATGCCAATGCAGCGATTGCTGTTTCTGTTCAGACAGAGGACTTCGGCGGGACACCGGAAGGAGCGCTCAACTTTCAGCGGCGGCTTGAGGAGGAGGCTTTTCGGAGCGGAGGGGAAGATTATTCTGCTCCGTGCGAAACTTTGGGATCGTTTCTGGGACTCCGTACGGCAAATGTATGCACACGCACAGAGCCGTCATATTGGGGAGGCCGCGTCCGCATGTGCGGTTTGGCGTCGATTCTTCCGCAGTATATGTCCCGGACGCTTGCAGAGGGGATTCGTGCTTTTGATAGGAAATTGCCTGGATTTGCGTCTCCGGACGCACTTCTGACCGGCGTGGAGACGAGAACGTCGGCACCGGTCAGAATCACGAGAGATGCTTTGACAGGCGTCTCGAATTCCTGTTCCCTGCTCTATCCCTGCGGCGAAGGGGCCGGTTATGCCGGAGGAATTACCAGCGCTGCGGTGGATGGTATTCGCTGCGCTATGCGGCTTATGAAGCGTTTTCGACCGTTTTAACAGATCGTGGAAACTGATGGAATGTAAATGTATTCCAAATGCGGACATATAGAAAAAGGCAGCGGCCGCGGGAGGATCGAGTGGAACAAACCGGAATTGTAAGAGAGACGAGAGACGGGATCGCCGTCGTAGAAGTAATCAGAAAATCCACGTGCGCCGGCTGTGAAAAAAGCGGTCTCTGCGGAGGGGTGGACGGCGGCTGTCCGACGGTGACTTTGGAAGCTGAAAATCAGGCGGGTGCGCAAACCGGCGATCAGGTGAGCATATACTTTCCCTCTCGATGCGTACTTGGCTATGCCGCCGCCGTGTTTTTTTTACCTCCGGTTATCTGTTTGCTGTTTTACTTTTTGGGCTGGTATTTTTGGAAAACCGTCGGCGCATCAATCGCCTGCTCTGCGGCAGCGCTTCTTTTCTATCTGCTATTTTTGCGCACCGTTATGGAGAAAAGAGCAAAACGGATGCGTTATGTCGTCCGGCAAATAAAGTACAAAAGGAAAATATAAATTATGGGGCGAAAGCATTGGAAAATTGCTGAACAGGATACGGGTACTGTGGAGAAGCTGATAGGAGAACTGTCGATCTCCCCCATTGTTGCGCGTCTGCTGATCAACCGTGGCCTTTCTGATACGGCGGAGGCTGAAAGATTTCTTCGGAAAGAAAATGGAAGGCTGTACGATCCTTTTCTGCTGAAGGACATGGAGCGAGCCGTTATACGTCTTTCCCATGCGATAGAGACGGGTGAGTTCATCGCTATATACGGCGATTATGATGTAGACGGGGTGACGTCAGTCAGTATCCTGTATCAGTATCTGAAAAAACGAGGCGCTAAGATAACATATTATATTCCGAACCGCGTCGGCGAGGGCTATGGTCTGAACGCAGAGGCTGCGGCGAGACTGAAGGAACAAGGCGTCAATTTGATTCTGACGGTGGATACGGGCGTTACGGCTATTGAAGAAACCGAGCGGATAAAGGAACTCGGCGTGGACATTATCATAACCGATCACCATGAGTGCAGGGCAGAGCTGCCGGACGCCTGCGCTGTTGTGAATCCGAGGAGAAGCGACGACACGTATCCCTTTAAGCATCTGGCTGGTGTCGGTGTAGCCTTTAAGTTGATTTGCGCAATGGAAACGGCCGGCCTTGAAAGTACGGATAAAAAACAGGAGGCCGTCCGTGCAGTATGTCTTGCCTATGCAGATCTGACCGCAGTCGGCACAATAGCGGATGTAATGCCGCTGACGGATGAGAACCGGCTGCTTGTAAATATGGGATTGGCACTGATTCAGAGAACAGAAAATCCTGGGATTACGGCACTTCTGGAGGAAGCAAATCTTTGGGAACGCGGACGGAAGCGCCGCAGAATCACCTCATCGTCTGTCAGCTTCGGCATGGCTCCCCGTATCAATGCCGCGGGACGCATCAGCCGCGCCTCACGCGCCGTCGAACTTTTTCTAACAGATTCACAGCCACATGCGGATAGAATTGCGGCTGAATTGTGTGAGATTAACCGCGAAAGGCAAAATGAGGAAAACAAGATCCTTGGCGGGGTATATGAGCGGATCAACACAGAAATGATGCCGGACAAACCGAAAATTTTGGTGTTGGAGGACGACTCTTGGCATCACGGCGTTATCGGTATCGTAGCTTCACGTATTACGGAGCATTACCATCTGCCGTCAATCCTGATCTCTTTCGAAGGCTGCGAGGACGGCATCGGAAAGGGATCAGGCCGCAGCATCAAGGGGCTGAATCTTGTGGAGGCGCTGGCGTCGTGTGGAGATCTTCTCGAAAAATACGGCGGTCACGAGCTGGCAGCCGGTCTGTCTGTCCGTCGGGAAAACGTAGAGGAGTTCCGCAGAAGAATTCAGACTTATTGCGAAGAACATTTGACAGATATAGCTATGATACCGGAAATGTCTGTTGACTGTGAAATGACAACAGAGGATATTACGCTTGAGACGGCAAATGAGCTATACTGCCTTGAGCCGTACGGAACCTCCAATCCGGTGCCGCTGTTCTGTATACGGAACATGCCCCTGCTTAATGTTACCGGCGTCAGCGGCGGGAAACACACAAAGATACTTGCCGGAAACAGAAATGCTCCTGTAACGGCAATGTATTTCGGACATCCGCTGGCAGATATGGATTTGAATGCGGGTGAACGGGCAGACATCGTTTTTCAGCTTGATATCAACGAATTTCAGGGGCGCAGACAGGTTCAGATGCTGATTCGGGATATGGATTTTACAGAAGAGATGTATGCAGAGCTAGAAGAGGGAGAAAAGGCTTACTGTAATATCTGCGAAGGGCGCGTCGGCGAGGGAGATCTCCCGGAGCGTGCAGATTTCAAGGCAGTCTATCTGTACCTCAACCGTATAAAACCGTGTAAATCAGGATATCACAAGGCAGCTATGGTGCGACGGTTGGGGCGGCCGTATCAGGTGATACGTATTGTTTTAGAGGTTTTGCTGGAGACCGGGCTGCTGAAAACGCTGGAATTCGGAGAAACGTATATCAGTGCTGCTCTGAGAAACAGTAGACAGGAAAGTAAGGTGGATTTGGAGCAATCACCGACTATGCAGCGGCTCCGCAAATTGCTGAGTGAATCTGTCCGAGAGGCATGACGAACCGTTTCATCCTTTCCGTAGTATTTGCCGGAGGCAGAAAAAACAAGCCAGATCATGCTGCCTTCAGCGCCGCAGATCTGCATATTTGCGGCAGAAACGGAGCTGATTTGCAATCGGAAAATGAAGAGAAGACTTCAATCCTGATGTAAAAGAGGTCATTGTAATGCACAGCGGAATTGAACGCCTGTTGTTTATACTGGAGAAAACGGGTAAAAATTACGATACGGAAAAAATTAGAAAAGCATATGAATACGCCCGCGAGGTGCATGAGGGACAATTCCGCAACAGTGGGGAGGCCTATATTTCGCATCCGGTGGCAGTCGCCGAAATTGTAGCGGGATTGGAACTGGATACGGATTCCATTTGTGCGGCTCTGCTGCACGATACGGTAGAGGACTGTCCGGGAAAGGTGGATCTTCAGAAAATCCGGCAGCAGTTCGGCGACAGCGTTGCGGGATTGGTGGACGGCCTGACAAAGCTGGTGAGAATTCCCTTTGAAGACAAAGAAGAAGAGAGCATGGAGAATCTCCGGAAAATGCTTCTGGCGATGTCAAAGGATGTTCGTGTGATCTTCATTAAGCTCTGCGATCGGCTGCACAATATGCGGACGCTGGACGCCAAGCCGGAGCACAAACGCAGACTGACGGCGCTGGAGACGATGAACGTATACGCGCCGCTTGCGCACCGCCTCGGTATGCAGCGTATCAAACAGGAGCTTGAAAATTTGTCACTGTCATATCTGGATCCCATTGGGTATCAGGAGGTGTCTCACGATATTGAGCGAAAATACGGCTTGAATCGGAACTTTTTGGAAAAAGCGCGAGAGCAGGTAGCGCAGAAGCTTACGGAAAATCATATTCATTTTACACTTGAGGGCAGAGTCAAGAGCGTATACAGCATCTACCGGAAAATGTACAACCAAAACAAGAGCTTTGACGAAATTTATGATTTTTACGCGCTCCGCATCATCGTGGAAACAGAGCTGGAATGCTATACGTCGCTCGGCGTGATTCACGACATGTTTAACTCGATGCCGGGCAGGTTCAAGGATTATATTTCTACGCCGAAGCCCAATATGTACCGTTCCCTGCACACGACGGTTATCGGCCGGGACGGCATCCCGTTCGAGGTGCAGATTCGTACGCGTGAGATGCATCAGATAGCGGAGTACGGCGTAGCCGCACACTGGAAATATAAATCGGGAGAGAGCTCGCCGGCGGATATTGATCAGAAGCTGCAATGGATCGCCAATTTGATCGAATCGGAAAGCGATACACGCGATCCGGACGAATTCATCCGTGCGCTGAAGATCGATATTTTTCAGGATGAAACCTTTGTATTTACGCCAAAGGGAGACGTTATCGCTCTGCCGCAGGGCTCCACGGTTATTGATTTTGCCTATGCCATTCATTCGCAAATCGGCAATAAAATGATCGGCGGAAAAATAAATGGGACGATTGTACCCATTGACCGTGTGCTGCAGAATGGCGAAATCGTCGAAATTCTTACCTCCGCCGCGTCGCGCGGCCCGAGCCGTGACTGGCTGAAGATCGTTAAAACAGGCGAGGCGCGGAATAAAATCAGACAATGGTTCAAACGGGAGAAGAGAAGCGAGAATATACTGGTCGGCAAGGGCGAAGTCGAACGGGAGATGAAACGCTTCGGCCGGCCGTTTACTGAGCAGCAGAAAAACGAGGTTCTTGAAAATATTTCCAAACGCATGGGCTTCCGAGAGGTTGAGGATCTTTTCAACACCATTGGATTCGGCGGACTTTCCGTTTCAAAATTGTCAGCCAAAATGAAGGATGAGTTTGAACGGGTAGTCAAGCCGGAGGATACGGAGATTCTTGAAATTGAGCAGGTCCCTCTGTCACCGAAGAAGACGCACAAGGCGGAAAACGGCGTGGTTGTTGACGGCGTGGAGGGCTGCCTGGTGAAGTTTGCCAAATGCTGCAATCCTTTGCCGGGTGATCCGATTGTCGGCTTTGTTACAAAAGGCTTCGGCATTTCCATTCACCGGGCAGACTGTAAGAATATTGTGAAAAATATGGGCCGGAACGAGGACAGAGAGCGATACAAAACCGCACATTGGGAGGAGGCGTCGCTTGCGCCCGCCGGAAATGTGTTCGAGGCCATGCTTCAGATCCGTGCTGTACAGAGCCTTACGCTGATTGCCGATATGACCGCTGCACTGGCAGATATGAGAATTTCGGTGCTGCAAATCAATTCGCAGAAATGCAGTATGGACGAAACGCTGATCAGTCTGGTGATATCCTGCCGGAACTTGGAGCACCTGCGCGCAATCGTCGCACGCCTGCAAACCATCCGCGGCGTAGAAGCCGTGATGCGCGGAAGCGGCTGAGCTGTTTCTGATTACGGGGCTGAAAAGGATGGTATCGGCCATCCGATAACTCCGGAAAAAACGTATATAACTTAGGCAAGATCCCCCAACTTCAGGGCGGCGGGAGAAATATCCGTGTTCAGCGTCACAACTGAACCCGGCACTGCAAATCAGTGACCTTGCCACCTCCATGACGGGGCAAGCTTCTTACTGAATGAAGAAATGAATAAGACAGGATATGCAGAAGGGAAAATAATACATGAGAGCAGTTGTACAGAGGGTATCGGAGGCGATGGTTGAGACAGGGGGCGCCGCTGTCGGAGCCTGCGAAAAAGGCTTTTTGATTTTACTGGGGGTTCATCGGGACGACACGGAAGAGGATGCTGTTCTGCTGACAGAAAAAATATGTAAGCTGCGCGTGTTTTCTGATGAAAACGGGAAAATGAACCGATCGGTGACAGATGTGGGCGGAGGTGTCCTCGTTGTTTCGAATTTTACGCTGTATGCCAATACTGCGGGCGGAAACCGGCCGGATTTTTTGGAAGCGGCGGCGCCGGAACGTGCGAATTACCTGTATCGCTTTTTCATAGAAAAAATGCGCGGCAGGGTGGAGCAGGTCGGAGAGGGCGTTTTCGGAGCTGATATGACAGTGCGTCTGATAAACGACGGACCTGTGACGATTATTCTGGACAGCGAAAATTTAAAAAAACATAAAGGAAGTACAAAGAACGCATGAAACTGACAGTGGAGGGAAATGTAAATCCGTATTATGTACAGACGCTGTGCATGCTTTTTTTTCCGGGGGTGAAATTTTCAAAGACGGATGGCCCCGCCGAGGAGCTTGAAGCAATTGTCAGAACGGCGGAAGAGGATACGCAGATTACGGCCTCTGTTGTTCTCCGCTGCGGAAATCAAACGGCAGCAGCGAAAACGGCGGAGCCGTATCAGGAGCGCCACACGAGGCAGCGGAGTATCAAAATGGCCGTAGGAAAGGCATTTTTTGACGCCGGAGAGCAGCTATTGTCTTACCGTCCAGTTTGGGGCATTCTGACCGGTGTGCGTCCGGCGAAAGTGGCAAATTCCTATTTTGAACAAGGCTTCGATATGCCTGCTGTACAGGATATTCTCTGCGGGGAGTTTTTTGTGCATCCGAAAAAAGCGGCTCTCGCAGTTGAAATTGCGATGTATGAAAGACAGATAGCCGACGCTTATGCGGCGGCGGATACCTGTTCGCTTTATATATCGATTCCGTTTTGTCCTACGCGCTGCTCCTATTGTTCCTTTGTCTCCTATACCTCTCGCAAGCTGCTTGCGCTGATCCCTGATTATCTGAATAAGCTGTGTACGGAAATAAATGAAACCTGTCGGCTGCTGCGTTCGCTTGGCAAAAGGGTGATATGCGTTTATATCGGAGGCGGAACGCCGACTACGCTCGATGAAAAACAGCTTGCAAGGCTGCTGGATACTGTTTGCGGCAATCTTGATCCGGACACGCTTTCGGAGTTTACACTTGAGGCCGGCCGACCGGATACCATAACAAAAGAAAAGCTGCATATAGCGGCGGAGCACAGGGTCAGCCGCGTGAGTATCAATCCGCAGACGCTTGACGACAAAATCCTTGAAGGGATAGGCAGAAAGCATACGGCTGAGGATTTTTACCGTGCATATGATATGGCAAAGGACAGCGGGATTCCCTGCATCAATACTGATCTTATCGCCGGACTTCCCGAAGAGACTTTTTTGGGATTTTCGAAGACAGTAGACAAAATATTGATGCTTCGTCCGGAAAACCTTACCGTTCATACCTTCTGCGTGAAAAAGGCAGCGGATATCCTGCGGGAGGGCACCGATATCTATTCGAGAACCGGCGGAGATACGGGGACAAGCGTGGAATACGCTCAGCTTTCGGCCAAAAATGCCGGTTATGTACCGTACTATATCTATCGGCAGAAAAATACGGCAGGAAATTTGGAAAACGTAGGATATGCGAGGGACGGCATGACCGGGCTTTACAATGTTTTCATGATGGAGGAGCTGCACAGTGTCTTTGCGGTGGGAGCCGGAGCTGTGACAAAGCTTGTATCGCCGGACAGGAAGCGGATTGAGCGTATATTCTCACCGAAATATCCATATGAATATATAAAAGAAAATGTCAAAAGTACGATAAATGAGGGAGCTTGTAAGCGGATACGCGAGTTTGAGCAGGAGAATCGGCCGACCTGATATCCGTGAAAGACAAAGAAGATTCGGGGCTGAATGGATATGGCCGGGTGAAGCTTTTTACCGGGATAAGGAGTATGTTGATACATGATATTTTTAAATAGTCAATTTGCATCGGAGGCGGAGAAACGGGAATATACAGATGCATGCGAGATGCAGTTTCAGAAGCAGCTTGCGGCAGCGGTCGACCATATCTGTGCTATGCCTGACCTGCGGTTCGTTATGCTGGCGGGTCCGACATGCTCCGGCAAAACAACAACCGCGAGCCAGCTTTCTCGGCTTTTGGAGACGCACGGTAAACGGCTTATGATGATTTCCATCGACGATTTTTTTCGTGATCGCGATCAGCTTCATATAACGCCGGAGGGCAATGTCGATTATGAATCTCTGCACGCCATAGATTTTCCTTATCTGGCCGAATGTATGAAGCGGCTGCTGGAAAACAAGGAGGTCCTTCTGCCGGTTTTTGATTTTAAAATCGGCGGCCGCTCAGGGATACGGCCGTTTTTGCCAATGCCTGACGACATCCTGTTGTTCGAGGGTATACAGGCGATATATCCGGAGATTCTATCCCTGACGCCGAAGGAGAGGAGCACAAGCATCTATATCAGTCCCATGCAGCAGGTTGATGCATACGGTGCTCTGTTCTCACCGCGCGAAATCCGATTTCTGCGCCGTTTGGTCCGCGACAGTATGTTTCGTTCTGCTGACGCGGCGCGCACGTTTTTTTTATGGGAGGGTGTCCGGAGAAACGAAGATGAAAATATACTGCCGTATGCGTCAGGGGCGTCAATCAGCATCGATTCCTTTTTGCCCTACGAGCTGAACGTTATCCGACCGTTTGCTGAGACAGTTCTGCAGCAGTTGCCTGATGGAGATTCGCATACGGCTGAGCGAGACGGACTGCTTGAAAAGCTGTCGGGTATTCCGGTGATTTCATCCGAATATGTTCCGGCGGATTCTTTTTTCCGCGAATTTATCGGTCCGCGTAAATAATTGAGGCGTCGGATTTGTTTTTAAATGATACAGGACTGCGGAAAAAGCGAGCAATCAATCCCGGTGTGAAAAATTGTTCCGGAACATAGAACAGCGCTTATAGTGCAGGGCGTCAGAACCGAGTATTGCCCGAAGAAAGGAAAGGATTGGTTATGTTAAAAAAAGCTGATATAACAAAATACAGGGAAAGTGCGGAATATATCCGTAAGCGTGCCGGAAAAGCGCCGGATACGGCTGTCATATTGGGTTCCGGCTTGGGCGGATATGCGTCCTGTGCAGAAAATGCCGTTGTCATACCCTACCGTGAGATACCGCATTTTCCGATATCTACCGTTTCGTACCAAAAGGGTGAGCTGATTATTGGAGATATCGGCGGCAAACGTGTACTGATGATGAACGGCCGCTTTCATTATTACGAGGGATGGGAGATGTGGGAGACCGCGTATCCTATCGGCGTGTTTTCATTACTCGGTATCAATAAAATGATAGTTACAAACGCAGCGGGCGGCATCAATGCAGAAAAGCTGAGGCGCGGAGACCTTGTGTGTGTAACGGATCATATCAAACTTTCACCGGACAGTCCGGTGCGCGGACAGAATATCGATGCATTCGGCGACCGGTTCTTCGACATGCAGAGCGTTTATGACCGGGGGATGGCGGCACTGGCAAAGAAGAAAGCGGCAGAGGCCGGATTTGAGCTGAAAGAAGGCGTATACGCCTATATGTCAGGTCCACAGTATGAAACGCCGGCTGAAATTCGGATGCTGAAAACACTGGGAGCGGATCTTGTAGGTATGTCGACAGTTGCGGAGGTCATTTCTGCGGCGCAGTGCGGTATCCGTGTGCTGTGTATCTCCTGCGTATCGAATATGGCTGCCGGCGTTACGGGAGAGCCGATCACAGAAGAGGAGGTTTTGGAGATTGCGGCACAGATTTCTTCTAAATTTGAAAAACTGGTAACGGATGTGATTCTTGAGCTGTAAATATCGGCCGGAAACGTGCTGAGATCGGACAACACAAACGGCAAAACCGGGACCGGATGTATGAAAGGAATGCATATGAAAATTTTGTTTGACGGCGTAACAGTCTTGACGGAAAACGGCCGGACGATACCGAGAGGCTATGTAATGACAGACGGTGCGCATATCGCATATGTGGGAGCCGAGAAGCCTAAAGAGAAGGCCGACCGAGTAATCAAAGGCGGGGGAAAGCTTCTGATGCCGGGGCTTTATAATTGCCATACACATGCAGCCATGTCCCTGTTTCGTGGGTACGGAGAGGACATGCCGCTTCAGAGCTGGCTGTTTGACAGGATTTTTCCTGCCGAGGAGCGCCTGAATCCCGAGGCTGTATATGCAGCCTCCTTGCTGGCCTGTGCGGAACAGATCAAGAACGGAATCGTTTCTTTTTCGGATCTGTACTTTTTTTGTGAGGATACGGTACGAGCTGTTGCCGACAGCGGAATGAAAGCCAATATCAGCAGAGGCATTAGCTGCTTCGAGCCGGTTTCAAAGGAAAATGACTACCGCTTTGCCGAGGCGTGCGCCCTGCATAAATCGTATCATAAAGCTTTTGACGGACGAATACATATAGATATGGCCATTCATGCGGAATATACAATTCTGCCGGAAAACTGCGGATACATTGCCGCATATGCCAAGGAAAACGGTCTGGGACTTCAGCTTCATCTTTCGGAAACAGAAAAGGAGCACAGGGAGTGCGAGGAACGGCATGGAAAAACGCCTGCCCGCTTTTTCTATGATCTGGGTGTATTCGATGTCCCAGTATCGGCTGCCCATTGCGTCTGGTTGACGGATGAGGACATGGAACTGCTGGCGGAGAAAGGCGTGACGGCTGTTCATAATCCGGCAAGTAATCTGAAGCTCGGCAGCGGTATCATGCCGCTGCACAGGATATGGAGGAAGGGAATCCGAGTGACGCTGGGAACGGACGGCGCTGCTTCCAATAACACCCTTGATATCCTACGCGAGCTGAATTTGGCGGCGCTGCTGCAGAAAGGCAGCGATCGCGTATGCGATGCCATGGCCGCAGCGGATTTTGTTCCGATGGCGACGGTCAACGGCGCATGCGCCCAAGGCAGATCGGACTGCGGACGCATGTGTGCCGGCGCGCGTGCCGATCTTGTTCTGATCGATCTTGATACGCCAAATAATCTGCCGGTGCATGATCCCGTGACCTCGCTGCTGTACAGCGTCAACACTTCGAATGTGCTGATGACCATGGCAGACGGCAGTGTTTTATATGAAAACGGGCAATATACGACGATAGATATTGAAAAGACAAAACAGAAAATAAAAGATGTCTGCGGCAGTTTTTTTAAACAATGAGAAACTGTCAGCCTAAGCGCCTGAAATATCATACAGGCATTGTGTTTCGGGCCGCATAGAACGGTCCGGTAACTTTTAAGCCGTGGAAAAACTGCTTGGCGGTAAGCATTACGTCAGCAGACAAAAATCGCTCCGGATTTACAGCCAAAAGCGCCGGGGATTTCGGAGGATTCCCTCCTGTCTGCATGAAAGGGTGGATAGACAATTGGCAAAACAAAAACAAACAGAAAATGCGGTGCAGCCGTCGGATTTTGTGCAGAAAAGCAAGAAGATGTTTTTTTCCGGCGTGGTTGTGCTGACCATCTCCAATATCGTCATCAAATTGATGGGATTGCTCCTCAAGGTTCCGCTGACCAATATGATAGGCGACACCGGCATGGGATACTTCAATTTGGCGTATACTATTTATAAATGGTTTTATATGGTGTCGACGGCCGGTCTGCCCGTTGCGATATCTATTATGGTATCAGAAAGCCGGACACGCCGCAAGGAAAAGGAAATCAAAAAGATTTATAACGTGACGCTGACGCTGTTTCTCATCATCGGCATTGCCGGAACAGCGGCTATGATGTTCGGTTCGGGCATATTTGCAAAAATGCAGGGTGCGCCTGACGCGAAATTCTGTATTATGGCCATTGCGCCGACGCTGTTTTTCATCTGTATTTCAAGCGCGATCCGCGGGTATTTTCAAGGCTTTCAGAATATGACGCCGACGGCGGTTTCGCAGATCATCGAAGCGTTCAGCAAGCTGGCGGTCGGACTGCTGCTCGGATACTACGCTAAAAATATTGCCAACAACGGCGAGGGTTATCCGATCGAAATTGTCGCGGCATTTGCAATAGCCGGTCTGACCATCGGTGTACTGTTCGGCATGATTTTCCTGGTTCTGTCAAAATGTATTTATAAGCCGATCTTCAATATGGCTATAGAGGCGGACGAGAATGTACGTCCGGCAGATGAAATTGCCAAACGGCTGATGCTGACGGCAATACCCATCACCATCAGCGCGTCCGTTATGAGTCTGACGGATTTGGTGGATTCCATGATCATCATCCGCCGGCTGAAAAGCATAGGTCTTGATGCGGAATACGCTTTGAAGCTATACGGCAACTATACGTCGCTGGCTGTGCCGATGTTCAACCTGCCCCCGGTTCTGATTTATCCGATTTCGTATTCTCTTGTGCCCCTGATTTCATCCGCTCTGGCGTACGGAAACAGAGAGCGGACGCGCACCATCATCAATTCCGCGCTGAAGGTGACGTCAATCATTGCGCTGCCGTGCGCGCTCGGTATGTCTGTGCTTTCAGAGCCGATCCTGCTGATGTTTTTCGAACCCGAGCTTGTGGAAACCGGTGCGCCGCTTTTGGCGGTGCTGGCGCTTGCTGTATTTTTTGTCTCCATTCTATCTATAACCAATGCCATTCTGCAGTCCTGCAAACTGGAAAGAAAGCCGATTATTGCTATGCTGGTCGGCGCTGTGGTAAAACTGATTTCAAGCTACATATTGATTGGCATTCCGGCGATAGGCATATACGGTACGCCTATCAGTACGCTGCTGTGCTATATCACAATCACGGCAATGAACATTTTCTTTGTCGTCAAATATGTCAAAGTGGTTCCTTCAGTTCAGCGGGTATTTTTCAGGCCGTTTTTGGCGGCTCTGATCTGCGCTTTGACGGCTTTGGGCGCGTATAAGTTCACATTTGATCAGTTAGATTCCGCAAAGCTGGCGACCGTGGCTTCCATCGGCTGTGCGGCACTTGTTTACGCGGTAGTGCTTTTCCTAATCCGAGGCGTGGATAAGGACGATATTCTTTTGCTGCCGAAGGGTGAAAAAATATATAAAATTTTGCATAAAATGCACTTGTTGGCGTAATGAAACGGCCATTTTGAGGGATTGGGCAGAGAAATTTGTGTTCGTCGGTATATCTCTGTTAAACTGAAAAGTATTATTAAAGTTACAAAAAGCAGTGGCAGCCAACCGCGGAGATAACTGCGCAATGCGCCCGGTTGAAAGCCGCTGCCTCTGATTTTACGGACAGAAAACGGACACGCCGCGGGCCGAGCCGGCGTGTCCGTTTTTTCTGGGAATATGTAAATAAGGAAAGTTTTATTTGCCAGCCTTCTTCCTTTTGCTGTACATATCCATACCGATGCTGCTGAACAATGTAAGCGAAAGCCAAAGTAAAAGGCTGCTTTCATCTTCCGAATGCGGGGGATTATCCACACCATTGCCGGCTTCCGTACTTAAGCTCGATTACCGAAATTTGTGTGTCACAATCAAAACAGTTTTAATGACAAATGGGGAGAGACTCTTTGTTTGATATTTTGCGATACACTTGAAAGGAAATCGATTTCGACATCCGCAGGAGATATGGGCAGCGATAATTTCTGTGCTTTGGCTGTCTTGAGTCTCTTAATAGACACTATGTACCAGATCCTCTGACGCTCGGCACTGCACCATTACCGTTAAATCGGCGTTATAACCGTCCTGCCGGCGGCATATACAGATCTTCAAAATGCTATGTTGCTTTTGGTTTTGATGTATCATATTTCGATGTTTTATAAATCGGATGAAACACAAATGATGGCAGAAATGGAAGCAATGGAGTGTTAAAGGAAAAGATTATTTGGACAAAAAGCCTGTATTCATGAGAAGAAAAACACCTCATTGGGGGAGCCGGATACTCGCGGACAATATACCAAATCCCTGTTATTTCAGTATTTTTTATCAAATTCGAATTTAAAAAAGAATTTTTAAGAAAAAATTTCCATGGATATACTGCCAGGTATTTGGTGTTGAAATTGCAAAACGGCGGCGTTATAATAGGAACGAAGGCTGAAGAAGGGAATTGAAACCGCCCTCTGTCACCTGAGGCTGCCGGATAGCTTGTTGCGGAGGCTTGCAGCTCTCGAAATCCTTCAAAACCACTGTATTCCGCAAAGCAAAGGAGTTACTTATGAAAAGAATGCTACGACGTATGATGGTCTGTGCGGCTGGCCTTATGACGGCTGCAGCTATGATACTTCCGGCGAGCGCGGCCTGCCCGCTTCAGAATGCGGTGCAGTCCTATGCTCAGAAGTCAACCGGTACAAGCTCAGACTGGTCCAATCTGAAAATTACAGGCGCCGACCTTTCTAAATTGAATTGCGGAAACTCATCCTGTCCTTTGACCGGCTGCGAAGGCAGCACCTGCGGGACGGATCAGAGCTGTCCGGCAAACAGTACAAATGATGCTGTTAAGAAAATCATCGTCCAGAAAACAGGGAATCTTCCCTCCTGCCTTCAGGACGGCACGTGCGATATCACGGATAAACTGCAGGAGATGATAAATAACAACGACGGTGTTTGCGCGGACGGAAACTGTGAAAACGAGCAGACCGTTCCTTCTGAAACTCCTGTCATACCGCAGGTAACCCCTGACGAAACGGATAAGACAGAGATTGAACAGCCGGCAGAAAACAATACACAGACAGGTACGACGGTGCTGGCTATGGAGCGCGAGATTGTAGATCTGGTCAACGAAATCCGCTCGGCGAATGGTTTGCAGACGCTGACGCTGAATGAAGAACTGTGCAATGTTGCACGGATAAAGTCTCAGGACATGCACGACAAGGGTTACTTTTCCCATACAAGCCCGACTTATGGCTCACCCTTTGATATGATGAAGCAGTTCGGCATTACCTATCGGACAGCGGGCGAAAATATCGCCATGGGCTACCCCACCGCAGAGGCTGTTGTCGACGGTTGGATGAATTCTGAAGGACACAGAGCCAACATTCTCAACGCTTCCTTTACGGAGATCGGCGTAGGTTATGTAGCGGACGGAAACTATTACACGCAAATGTTTATCGGATAATGAATGAGCCAGGAAATAATGAAACAGCACCCCCTTTTTTCTTTCGGTGACAAGAAAACGGAGGATAAGAAATGATGTGATTGTATAGGATCATAAATAAGGTTTCGTTTGTGCGGCATGACTGAATAAGTCATGCCGCACCGTTGTGTTGTTTGCCAAACGGTTTTAAACAGAATTTGATGCGGGAAAGCTTCTGCTTATCTTTTGCACATGATTATCCGGTATGCTTTCCTATTATCTGTTTAAGCCCGGAACAGCAAGCGCTGTTTATCGCTCCGCCTGTTATATTGCCGGAGCTGCAAGTGATTAAAATCTTGGAATTCTTTTTCAGCTTTTCGTTATGGATTTTTGAGTTCCGGCTTTCATTCAGAAGAGGCTTCGCTTCGGGCTTGGTTTATCAATAATTCTGATAAATTAGAAACAAAATTTTCAATGAGATTGATTATTTCCTTTTTTTCTTTTCCGGTGCAGGAAAAGAAATCAAAAACGGTTTCTGCTTTTATGCCTGCTCTCGAACCTGTATTGCCTGCAGCGGATAGAAAGGACTGAGAAATTTTTGCAAAGGACGCTGTCAGAGCAATGAATTTTTGAACCGTATAGTTTTTATCCTGGGTAAACTTGTTGACGGCGTAATTGTCTCGAAGCAGTTGGTTGAGGGCGGCAACAAGCTGCTCCCTGCAGCTGTTGGGCAGCAGGCGATGTCTTTTCTGAAGCGTTTCACTCATTTTTATAACATCATGATTATCATAGATTTGAAGATAAAAAATTAAGCATAAAAAATATGCTATAATATTAGGCGATCAAGATGTTATGCATTGTGGAGAGGAGGTGAAATATGTTATTCAGTGAAAAATGGAAGACCTAGAAAGCGTTGATTGATTTTAAAACATGCTTGATTTGCAGAACCTACGATGGTAAAATATATGAGATAGACGATATTCATATATTTCCGAAGCCTCCGGTACACACCAATTGCCGTTGTGAAATAGAGTTGCTGCAGGCGATGGCTGCAGGAACTGCAACCAACAAGGGGATACAAGGTACCGATTGGTTTTTGAAATACCGCAGAACATTGCCGGACTATTATATTACGAAAGCCGAAGCTAAAAGGCTTGGCTGGAAATTAAACGGTACGGTAGATAAAATCGCGCCTGGAAAAATGATTTTCGGCGGTATATATAAAAATAAAAACGGGCATCTGCCCTCTGCAAACGGCAGAATATGGTACGAAGCCGATATAAATTATCAAAGCGGCAAAAGAAATAGTGAAAGAATACTGTTTTCCAATGACGGCTTAATTTTTGTTACATACGACCATTATTACACTTTTATTGAAATTGTGTGAGAAGCGATGAAATGAGAAACATAGTTTTGGATTTTACAGGATGCAGCCATTGGAGTAAGATACATAAAATTATAAAAGAGAGCTTTGATTTTCCTGATTATTACGGCGAAAACCTGTCGGCACTGTGGGACTGCATGCGGGATTACTGTGATAACATGCATGTGTATATAAAGGGCTTGAATTCCTTGACAGAAGAATATTTTGAATATATGAAAAGAGTATTGGTAATCTTTTCAAGAGTACATTCGGAGAATCCCGGTTTTACATTTGAAATCATTTAAGAAGTAAGAAGAAAATCGATATATGGATATGAAACCTTGAAAAAGAACTGTTTCCAATGACGGCTTATTTTTGTTACCTATGACCATTATTATACTTTTATTGAAATTGTGTGAGGAGAGATGAAATGGAGAGTGTGGTTTTGGATTTTACCGGATGCAACCATTGGAGTAAGATACATAAAATTATAAAAGAAAGCTTTGATTTTCCTGATTATTATGGCGAAAATCTGTCGGCACTGTGGGACTGCCTGGATGGATATTGCAGTCATAGATTGCAGGTGTATATAAAAGGAATAGATACTTTAACGGAAGAATATTTTGAATATATGAAAAAAATATTGGAGGTATTTGATGATGTTCATCAGGAAAACCCTAATATTACATTTGAAATCATTTAAGAAGAAAAATGTTATATGGATATGAAACCTTGAAAGAATACTGTTTTCCAATGACTGCTTATTTTTGTTACCTATGACCATTATTACACTTTTATTGAAATTGTGTGAGGAGCAATGAAATGAGAAACATAGTTTTGGATTTTACAGGATGCAGCCATTGGAGCGAGATACATAAAATTATAAAAGAGAGCTTTGATTTTCCTGATTATTACGGCGAAAACCTGTCGGCACTGTGGGACTGC
>CAKTAA010000003.1 GCA_934526185.1 uncultured Eubacteriales bacterium
TTCACAGGTCAAACAGGCCCAGAAGGACGGTGCTACCGTAGCCGACATTTCCGCCGGCCTCTCCATCAGCGTGGTTCATAACGCGCGCTATAAGGTGATACGCGCCTCTTCGCCGGAGCAGCTCGGGCGGCACATCGTCGTTCAGGGCGGAACCTTCTACAACGACGCAGTTCTGCGTGCTTTTGAAACGGAGATGCGCGCCGAGGTTGTCAGACCGGATATCGCCGGGCTGATGGGAGCATACGGCGCCGCCATTTACGCAAGGGAGCATCAGAAAAAATCCTCCTCTCTGCTGAATTTGGAGGCTCTCAAAAACTTCACACATACCGTGCGGACCGTAACCTGTCAGAGCTGCCCCAACCACTGTTCCCTGACCGTCAACAAATTTGGAGACGGCAACACCTATATCAGCGGAAATCGCTGCGACAGACCGGTATCGGGCTCGACAAATGCAGCGGAATCGCTCAACCTTTATCAGTTCAAACGCGACCGATTGGCTGAATATCAGAAAAAATCCGGACGCGGAACGCGGGGCACTGTCGGTCTGCCAATGGGATTGAATTTTTACGATCTGCTACCCTTTTGGCACACCTTTTTCGAGACGCTCGGCTTTTCGGTAGTCGTCTCTCCGCCGTCAGATCGCGATCTTTATCTTCTCGGACACGATACGATTCCGTCCGACACAGTCTGTTATCCGGCCAAGCTGATGCACGGCCATATCCGGACATTGGTTGATGCGGGTGTAGATACCATTTTCTATCCATGCATGAGCTACAATCTGGATGAGGAGCAGGGCGATAATCATTATAATTGTCCCGTTGTTGCCTATTATCCGGAAGTCATTGCCGCCAATATGCCGCAGATAAACGGAATCCGCTTTATCTACGATTATATCGGACTGCACAGAAAAAAAGACTTTCCTAAAAAAATGGCGCATATTCTGCACCGTCACGGAATAGAAACAGCCGTTTCCGAAGCAAAGGCTGCCATGGAGGCAGGCTTCCGAGCATACGACGCCTATTTGAATGCTATCCGTGAAGAAGGCGCGCGAATCATCCGCGAAGCGGAACGGCAGGATCTTCCTGTCATTGTCCTCGCCGGCAGACCATATCATACAGATCCGGAAATCAACCACGGTATAGATAGGCTGATCTGCTCGCTCGGCGCCGCCGTCGTCTCAGAAGATGCAATATGCCAGCTTGCGCAGCCGTTCCATACAAATGTTCTGAATCAATGGACCTATCATTCGCGTATGTATGCAGCCGCACACTATATCAAGGATAAGCCGAATATGTATCTTGTTCAGCTCGTGTCATTTGGCTGCGGCGTAGACGCTATTACAACCGACGAGGTCAGAGAAATCTGCGAGAGAGCCGGCAAGCTGTACACACAGATTAAAATTGATGAAATTACCAACCTCGGCGCAGTCAGAATACGGCTGAGAAGTCTGTTTGCCGCCATGGATTCAGAGCGGGATGATAAGACCTCCAACATCTGAGCAGCATAAAAAATACAGGATAGACGCAAGGCAGCAAAAATTTTCGGTTTCTTTCAAAGCAAAATTCTAAATATTTCACACGGAAGGCAAAGGTCATATCATGCGCACACAAGATTCTTCTGAGCCGCGCATCCTTTTTACCAAGGAAATGCGGAAAACACATAAAATACTGATTCCCATGATGCTGCCGATTCATTTCAGGCTCATCGCGGAAATATTTAGACAGCAGGGCTACCAGATGGAGCTGCTAACAAATGAGGGGCCGGAGGTAGCGGCTGCGGGGCTGAAGTATGTTCATAACGATACCTGTTACCCCGCGCTGCTGGTCATCGGTCAAATGATTTCCGCACTGCAAAGCGGAAAATATGATCTTGAGCATACCGCGCTTATGATTACGCAGACAGGCGGCGGCTGCCGCGCTTCCAATTATATACACCTGCTCCGCAAGGCGCTGAAAAAAGCCGGACTCGCACATATTCCGGTTGTTTCCCTGAACCTGTCCGGTCTTGAAAAGAATCCGGGTTTTAAGCTCACTTTCAAGATGCTGCGGCAGCTCATTGCGGCAGTCGCGTACGGCGATCTGCTGATGCTGCTGTCCAATCAGACGCGTCCGTATGAGATACAGTCCGGTGCGACTGACGCGCTGGTTGCGGAGTATACCAAAAAGCTCGTTGGTCAGTTCAGCAACGGAGCAGGCCTGGCCAAAAAATTGATGATGGCAAACATGACGGAGATTGTCCGTGCATTTTCCGGCCTTTCTTTACGGAGAACGCCGAAAATCAAGGTAGGCATTGTCGGCGAAATTTATGTCAAATACTCGGCGCTTGCAAACAATCACCTGGAGCAGTTCCTTGCGGAACAGGGCTGTGAGGTGATGGTGCCGGGCCTGATGGGGTTCCTGCTTTTCAAAGTAGACAACAGATTGGAGGATATCCGATTGTATGGCGGAAACCGTCTGAAATACCGTGTGATCGAATTGCTGTATAATTATTTTATTTCGATCGAACAAAGGATGACCTGTATTATCAAGGAAAACTCAAGCTTTATCACCGCCGCAAGCTATGAACACATCAAGGAAATAACAGCGCCGGTTGTGGGCAGCGGATGCAAAATGGGTGAAGGCTGGCTTCTGACCGGTGAAATGCTTGAGCTTGCGGAAAGCGGATATCCCAACATCGTATGCACACAGCCCTTTGGCTGTCTGCCCAATCACATTGTAGGCAAGGGCATGATACGAAAGCTACGCGAAATCCGGGAAGATGCCAACATTGTCGCGGTAGATTATGATCCGGGTGCAACCCGCGTAAATCAGGAAAACCGCATCAAACTGATGCTTTCCATGGCCAAGCCAACGATTTAACTTTCGAACAAAGCTCAACGGTGCCGCGCGGGACGGAAATTTTCCGCCCCGCGCGGCACCTCTTTTATCAGACGGTATTGTTCCATAATCAATCAGAAAGGCGGTCTTTTGTATGCGGACTGCTGCAATTATCTGTGAATACAATCCTTATCACAACGGTCATGCCTATCAGATAGCTCAGGTTCGAAAAGTGATTCCGGACGCCGCTATTATCGGCATTATGAGCGGTAACTATGTACAGCGAGGTGACGCGGCTATATGCTGTAAATATGAGCGCGCCAAAGCCGCCGTATTGGGAGGCGCAGATCTGATTCTGGAGCTTCCCTTTCCTCACTGCTGTGCGTCTGCCGAAATTTTTGCAGATGCAGGCGTTTTTATTGCCCAATCAACCGGCATTGCCGATACGCTGGCCTTCGGCGCTGAAACAGCGGAGCTCGCAAAGCTGAAAAACATCGCAGAAAATTTAAGCTCCTCCCGTTTTCAATCATCTCTTTCCAGTTTATGTGAAAACAGCAGACATTCACCGGCAGGCTTTCCCTTCCAGCGCGAAAAGCTATATCTGGACCTTTTCGGCAATGACGATCTTGCCGCTCTAAAGCTTCCCAACAACATTCTTGCGCTCGAATATCTCCGCGCCCTGTACAAATATAGAAACATCGCTCCCCTGTTGATACCGCGAAAAGGCGCTGCACATGACTCTGAAATCACTCCTGACGATTTCCCTGACCTTGCCTCGGCTTCGCAAGTCCGCACATGGACAGAAAAAAACAAATGGAATTCGGTCCGCCGCGCAGTTCCTGAGGCCTCCTTTGCTATTCTTGAAAAGGCGTTCGGGTGCGGTTCAGCTCCCGCTGACATAAGACGCGCAGAAAGCGCGCTGCTCTGGTATTTTCGAAACGCCGACACGGCGGTGACAGCGCAATATGCCGACATGCCAAACGGCATGGCCGGACGATTCCACGACGCTGCCCGAAATGCAGTCACTCTCGACGGCATGATCGAACGCTGTAAATCAAAAAAATTTACGAACGCCAGAATACGCCGAAGTCTTCTATATGCCTTTTTTCAGGTTTCACCTCAGGTACTCGCCGCTCCTCCAACCTATACCTGTGTATTGGCCGCGAACGCGCGCGGGACAGAGCTTCTGAGCCGGATAAAAAAGTCGTCGTCTCTCCCGTTACTGACCAAACCGGCTCACTATAAAAGGCTGTCAGGCGCTGCACGAAGTGTTTTTGAGCTTTCCCTGCGTGCCGACGCCTTCTGGCATATGCTGCTGCCAAAGCCGCTCCCCGCCGGTGCCGCCCTGCGCTATACCCCCTATATACATGATAGTATGGAGCATGAGAACTACCAATCACAATCATAATGCATTGTTATCAATATATTGCTGTGCAGTATCGGCAATAAACTGCTGTTTGTTAAACTCTCTGAAACGAACATACAAGCAGTGTCAAAGATGTCATCTTTTCCATTACTAAACTCATTAAAACGGCTAAATATAGAGGAGGCAGTAGTTTTTTAATCCTGCTGCCGCTTTTCCTCTGAAAATATTAATTCTTGTCGTACTCACTACCTGCCGTATTCTCCCCGTGACATTCTGCCTCACTCTGCCCCGATCTCTATCCTATCAACAGAGAGCACCATATCTATCCATTCCCCGCGGATCTGTAGCCTCCCGTAACTGCGATATTTATCTCCGAACGGCGGCTCCGCAATCGACCATATTTTCAATCAACATAATTCAATCTTTATACTTCAGCTTTACCCCGCTAAAAATCGTCCCCCCCACCATACTCTTTTTCACCCTTTCAGTTAAAAACAGGACGGCATAACGATTGGTTATGCCGTCCTTCTTAGTTATAAAATTGCTTTCATATGTGCGAATGCTTCTTATATGCAACCGTTATTTTTATTGCTGTTAAGCTTCAAGCGCTTTGCAGAAATTCGTAATCAAGGTTGCTACTTCTGCTCTGGAAGCCGTTCCCAGAGGATTGATGGAACCGTCGCCGGGGCCCTGAACCAAGCCAGCCGATGCACAAAGCTCAACAGCTTCTTTTGCCCAACTGGAGATATCGTCTGCGTCAGTAAAGCTGACATTCTCGTTAACAGCATCCAATGTGATGCCCTTATATTCCATATAGTTTGTAATCAGCACACACATCTGTTCACGCGTGATCGGATCACTCGGATTAAATGTTGTCTCCGATGTACCATTGACAACTTTATTCTCATACGCCCAAGCCACTGCTGTTCCGTACCATTCGTTCATATCGACATCTGTGAAAGGCACTTTTGCATTTTTATATTGATCAAAATCTACACCTTCATAGTTTGCAAACAATCTGGTAAACATAGCACGCGTCATCAATGTTGCAGGCTCAAACGTAGTGTCAGAGGTACCGAGGAACAGGCCGTTCTGCACCGCATAGCCCACATAGGGGAAATACCACTCGGTGTTGGATGTATCTGAAAACGCATTAAGATCGCTCAGTTTGATGAAGTTATAGGATATTGCCTGGAAATCGTCACGTCCGTCCTCTTCCACATACCAGCCGGTCGGCTTATCCTTGGAACCGCCGGTTGTGTAATCATACAGGAACACAAACAAACCAAAATAATCGTCTTTATCAAAGATAGGCTCGCCGTCCGTGTCATTCAAGAGGATTGCATATTCATAGCTGTAGCCTTCGTTGGTCTGCTTGAATGCCACATTGCCGTCTGCAAGAACTTTGACCAGTGTTTTTTCTTTAAAACGGCCAAAACTCATCGGCTGATTATTTGCGTAATCTTCATATGTGACATAAGTATAGCCGCCGCAGTCTGTCTGGAAAATGCGTTTGTCATTCTGTGTTACAGAGCTCGCAGGATCCAAAACAACCTTTACATGATCTGTTGTGTCCATTTTCGCAGCAGTTTTATGCTGATCATCTGTCGACGCCACCATGTCGGGGTCAATAACATTTACATAAACATACAGCTTTTCACCGTCATGAACCATGTACACAGCGCCGGAAGCACCGGTTGCAGTTCCTTCATACAAACGGCCGAAAGGTACATACAAACCGCCGTTATATATGGCATCTTTTTCGCCGTCTACTTTAATGTCTCCCGTGCTTACCTTGGTAACCAAATTGATCTTATCTTCATCCTGCCAATAAGCACCGGATACCGCGACTGTCAATGACGTTACAACCATGATAACAGTCAAAATGAGTGCCATTGTTTTTTTCATGTATATTTCCTCCAAAATAAATTAGATTTGCGTTGTGTCTATTGTATCAAAGATTTCTTTGCTTGTCAAGCTTTATCTGGCATATATTATATCTTTTTTTTTAAATATCTCTGTAAATCAAGGTTTTTTTAGGCACTTTTACCATAATTCATATATACCGAAGCTTTGCTGAAAGAAAATCCAGTTTTCCCCTGCTTTTACCGGGAAATTTTTCAGTTAAGGCTTTGTCCCCCGCCTTTTAATAGAAAATTATGCCCCTCTTGAAATAATATGTTTTTCATATACCGGACTCAGAAAAACGGAGGGATAGGTAAAGAACCGTTACCTATCGCCCCGTCTCTCTTTTTTTAAAGGAAATCAATTCAAGATGAACCAGCACAAAAATCTCGATTTTCTATCACTTTTCATTTTTTCTTTCCCTGCGGACAATTAAAACCATAATAACAATCCCTAACAGCCCACCGGAAACAACGAATGCAGCAATGGCCCCGCCTGACAGACCGCCGCCGGTTTCACCGGATTCGTCCGCTGCTTTATTGGACGCCTTACTTCCCTTATCCGCGTCTGACATCACGGTCTCAGTATCCGACGATGTCTCCGTATCGTTTACTGATACATCACCTGTTTGGAAAGCAGGATCATAGAGTGCTAATACCTCCATATTGGTATCCAGCAGCGATTGTTCTGCAAACGTCACACCGTTCCACTGCTTATAATTAAGGACATTATCTTTGCTCAGGAAAGCATTCGTGCTGTAAGAGGATGTTTTCTTTCCGTTGTCATAAACGTCGTTGAGAATAACTTCCAGACCATATACGGGTTCGACAAGTTCCGAATCCGTAACTTCCGCAAATACCCTCAGACACATATCATACAACAGATAGACCTTTGCTGACACACCTGTCTCTTCGCCGTCGATCAACTGATCGGCATTCAGGATCAGACCGTAATTGTACACGGGATCCTTTTCGCCGTCCAGCTTTATGTATTCATCCCACTGATACCCTTCCATATGCCAGACTTCATCCCACACGCTGGGTATCTCGCCGTAATCGGTCTCATATTCCCGCGGTACAAAAACCGGGGCTTCAGCTTCATCCTCCTCAGCGTACACAGCCATAACCGTCATGGAAATTGTCAGGAAGAATGCAAGAATTGCGCTTAGCACCCTTTTCATGCTGATTGTTCTCCTCTTCCTCTCAAAATTGTTATTCTGTTGTGTCATTTCGTCTCTGTGAAATGCAGTCTCGCTTTCCATTTTGCCTCGTTTTCTGCGACGGCTTTCGGATCGGTGTACTCTCTTATCCCTCTAACTGTCCTTTTTAGTGCTGATCTCCGTCCTGCTTTTCTTCGGACGTTTGCTCATCTTTTTTCTCTTCCGGTGTCTCTGTCTTTGTCGATGCAGTATCGGCTCCGCTTTTTTCTTTTGCAGACGGATTCTGATTTTTCTTTTTATAAAGAACAACTGCAATAACCACCGCCAAAAGGACAGCAGCAATTACGCATATAATGACGACGCCTATATTTCCGTTATCCTCATCCTTTCCACCGTCCGGCTTGGAGGTATCCGCCGGCTTCGACGTATCGGATTCCCCGCCGCTTGCGGCCGGTTCTGAGGAATCGTCAGCCGGCTGCGTATCCGTCTGCGCATTCGGGTCATACAGCGCCAGCACATCCGCATTGGTTACCAACAGAGACTCCATGGAGCTAGCCAGTGTAACGCCGTTCCACAACGTATAATCCAACACATTTTCCTTGTTCAGCGCCGCGTTAGTACTATAGGAGGCAACCTTTTCCCCGCCATCATAGGCATCATTCAGTATGACCTCCAGACCGAAAACCGCATCCTCGTCACTCTTGGTCAGGAACAGATTCGTCTCAATATTATAGCCCGTCTCCGTCTCCTTGACGATCAAGCCGCTGTTGGGATCTTTCGTATCCACAGGCCCGATGACGCCGTGAAGAGCATCGCCAAACCCTGCCAAGTCGCAATTCGTCAGATATCTGCCGTCTGCCTTGTTTTCCGGGTCGTACTCCTTGCTGTGCACATAATCCGTCCAATAACCGAACCCGGCACCCGTCCAGTCGAAGCGATAAAGACGCGCAATGCTCCCCTCCTGCAAAACCTGCTCATATTCTCCTGTCTCAGGATTCGGCAGATAAGGGCCTCTCTGCTCTTCTTCCGGATCAAGCAGGAGAGAGATACTGTCGAAAGCTTCCACACCCTTCGGATCCCCGAACTGCTGCTCGTCGGTCGGTCTGACAAGCTCGGGATCCGTCACCTCAATGAAGACGCGAAGACGCGCGTCATTCAGCAAATAAATTTTCGCAGAGGCTCCGCTGTCCTCTCCCTCAATCAGGTTTTTCGTTTCGAGAATCAGGCCGTAATCATAAACCTTATCCTTTTCCCCGTCTAATTTTATGTACTCTTCCAACGTGTAACCGACCGCATGCCATGCATCGTCCCACAGATTGGGGATTTCGCCGTGATAGGTCTCATATTCTCTCGGTGCAAAAACCACGTCCTCGTCGTCCTCTTCCTCCTCCGCCTGTACTGCGGTAACAAGAAGTGAGGCTGTCATCATAATTGCAAGGAGGGCACTCAGCAATTTTCTTATTTTCATATTTACGACCATAGCTTTTATAAACCAAAAGCATCCTTTCTACAAAGTAATTTTATTTTGCGAAATAAAAAATTTGCATCGGCATGAAATGCAGTATACTCTTTGCATCAATGAAAATAATATAAAAACGCATGCGCCGAGATACCGGCGCATGCGTGGGATAATGTGCCGGATTGTTGTCCTGCTGAGATCCTATAGGCTGCCTGTTAATTATTCAGTTTTTTTCTTTTTCATCACAACAACGATAACAACGACAACCGCAATGACAACAACCGCGATAATTACACCGATAATAACCGGATTCATTCCGCCGTCATCCTTATTATTGTCCACACTCTTTGTATCCGTTGTCTTTGCCGTGTCGGTAGAGGTATCCGCCCCCGTATCTGCGCCGGTATCCTCCCCGCTTGTATCAACCGTTTCGCCCTTCTGAGCTGCTATATATGCCGCTCTGCCGTCAGCATCAAGTACGTTTCCTTCATCGTCTTTCGGATCCGCAACCCACTCGTCGATTACAAAATAATCATATGTTTTCCAATCCATTACATCTGTTTCGCCGTTCAGTGTATAGACAGCTTTCTTTTCACCGCCGTCATATACGTCGGTCAGAATGATGTTCAGTCCCATTTCCGTGCCGCCGCCGTATTCCGGCCACATTGCGAAAATTTCAACATTGTATCCGGTTTCCGTCTTCCGAACAGCCGCAAAGGAACTATCGTCATTCTGAAGCGGTTTTAAAGAATCTATCAGTGAATTTCCCCAACCGATAAAGTCGTTGTTAGAAAAATATTTTGAATTGTTCTTATCCGTCGGAATTTTTTCGCCCACGCTGAAATCCAGAGGCTCAGTCGAGTCTGGCAGGTGGTAGAATTTTTCATCGGGATTCCATTCAAATCCGCTTTCAAAATAATAATAGTTGCCGTCTTCTTTGTTATAAAGGGCGTTTTTGCCCACTGACAGTTCCCACTCTTCATCCAATGCCTTTTTAGAATCGATCCATTCTTTAGACCATTGGTGACCGTCATCCATCCATTCGTTGTACACAAAGCCCGTGTGATCCATGCGGTATGAGCGGAGAGTGCTTTGCTCCAAATTCCACGGCCAGCTTCCGTCATCATCATCAGGGTTGTCTCGGAACCAGGGGCTCACGCTGTGGTCGCCGTTATCCCTGTCAAAAATAAGCTCAATGCTGTCAAAGGACATGCTTGCCGCCTCTTCAATTTGCTGCTCCTGCGTGGGATCAATCAGCTCACTGTCTGTTACCTCAATAAAAATTCTCATACAAGTATCAACCAGCATATAAACCTTTGCGGAAGCTCCGGAATTCTCACCTTCAATCAGTTTGTTGACTTCCAGAATCAAGCTGTCATTGTACTCCGGCTCCTTGATGCCGTCCAGCCTGAGGATATCCTGAAAATCGCCGTCATAGTCCCAGCCCTCGTAGTCCTTTTTGGTTTCACCCAAAAAATCATTTTCGATATACGCGGCAGCATTCAGCAACATTGATGAACACATGAATGCTGCCAGCATAACGGCTCCGAGCTTTTTCATTTTTTGCATCCCCCCTGCTAATATGCATTAGCATCTCGGCATGAAAATCTATATTTTTCCTGCTGAAAAGAATCAGGATGTTTCGCGGTCCGAATCAGTCAGTGTCTGCCTCCGGCCCTACTCTTGCAGCTCGGCTGCGGAAAAAACAAACAGGAGCAAAATAGGGATGCAGACCGTGCTTCCAGCTATGTATTGCGAAAAAAACGCATGCAACCGAGGATGCACCCGACACATGCGTTTTTTCCGTCGATTTAACCGAAACAGATTACTGAATCAGCGTTTTTGTTCTGCCTGTCAAATATTCCGTTTATTCAGTTTTCTTCTTTTTCATTACGACAACGATGACGGCAACGGCAACGATAACAACAACCGCGATGATTACACCAATAATAACCGGACTCATTCCGCCGTCATCCTTATTATTGTCCACGCTCTTTGTATCCGTTGTCTTTGCTGTGTCGGTGGAGGTATCTTTGGACGTATCTGCGCCGGTATCCTCTGTTGTGTCAACCGCTTCGCCCTTCTGAGCCGCTATATATGCTGCCCTGCCGTCCTCCTCCAATATATTTCCTTCATCGTCATACGGCATTGCAATATCCATGCCCAGAGTGAAGTAATCCATCTCTTTCCAGTCCATGGGATCCGCCGCGCCGTTCAGCGAATAAGCGGATTTCTTGTTGCCGCCGTCATACACATCGGTCAGAACCACGTTAACACCGAATTCTGTCCCCTCAGCGTACGCTGTCATCATGGCGCAGATTTCCACGTTGTAACCGTTTTCTGTTTTCTGTACAGCGACCGCCGTATTGGGATCGTTGGGATCTGTACATTTCATGCTGCTATCTAACGTGCCGCCCCAGCCGATCATGTCGGCATTTGAGAAATACTTGCCGTCATCCTCCACAAGCGGGAGTTTTTCAGCCTTGCTCAGATCCAATGGGGTTGTTGTGTCTTTATATACATAGCAGAGCTGATCCTTATTCCACTCAATGCCTTCTTCAATATAATAATATGTCTGATCCTCTTCTACCCAGAGGGCATTTTCACCTCCCGTCAATGCCCAATCTTCGCCGAACTCAGCTTTTTTAGCATCGCTCCACTCCTTGGTGCCTAATTTATGCCCGTCATCCATCCATTCGTTGTACAGGAAGTTTGTGTGGTCCATACGGTATATGCAGTAAGGCGTCTGGCCCTTGACTCTCCATGGATAGCTTCCGTCATCGTCATCAGGCGCGTCCCGGAACCATGGGCTTACATCAAGATTGCCGTTGTCGGTGTTCAGAATAATCTGGACACAGTCAAAGGACTGCACACCGGTTACCTCTTCCACCTGCTGATCCTGTGTAGGATCGACAAGCTCTTTATCCGTCACCTCAACAAATATTCTCAGACTTGTGTCGTGAAGAATATATACCTTAGCGCTCGCGCCGGTGTCCTCCCCCTCAATGAGCTTATCCACTGTCATGATCAGACCGTCGTTGTATTCCGGCTCTTTTATGCCGTCCAACTTGAGGATATCATCAAAGTTTCCGTCCCAGCCCCAGCCCTCGTAGTCTTTTTTGGTTTCGCCGAGCGTGTCGTTTTCGATATACGCGGAAACGTTCACCAGCATTGCCGAACACATGAGTACTGCCAGCAGAATGGCTGTCAATTTTTTCATTTTTTGATCCCTTTCTTCTTTATAAAATTGGATTGCGAATAGACTTAATATTCAACAATATGGCGCTTCCTATCCCCTCCATTCTATGGAAATACAGCGCCGCCTACATCATTTCTATTCATTGATACGTCAAATGATACCCGAACAGAATCATTTCGGTCTCTAACACTGTTTTCCGCAGACAGCTCCTCTCATCTGCTCAGTTTATCCCGGCAGGGTTCCGCAAGTGGTATTTGAAACAAATTTCATACTGAGTCAACTATGAAATCTTCCGGAGCGCACCCTTCTTGTCGGTTGCTAACCGATTGTGGACTCCGTTTCAGACCACGGAAACCTGCTGACATCCTGTTTTCAAAGTCAGACATATTCTCGGCAACCATCCAAATTGAGACAGAAGCTGGTTTCGTTTTTATATCATTTTTCTTTAATCTGCTATCATTATAGCCTACAGGATATAAATTGTCAAGATATTCATAAAATTTTTGGTCAATAATACCAAATTTCAATATTTGCTTTTGGATAAAACACGAATAGGGACCGGCGTCTTTCAGGATTTTCAGGGAAAGCAACCGGCATTTGTAACTGCAGGCGGAAGAACGTCATACAGAAAGAGAGGCTGTCCGGGAACATGGACAGCCTTTTTTTCATGCATAAAATCCGTAATGTTTTTCAGCTTCCGCGCGTCGGTGCGTTTGCAAATCATTTCCGCGCACCGCGGCCGTATCGCCGGCAAACGCCGGTAATTTTTTTATTTTCCGCCGTTTCTGACGCAGCAATGATCCGGTACGATACCTGAAATTGCCGTCCGAGGCGCTGCCATTTGGTTTCAAATAAGAAAGCACCCGCCTGTCATCGAAGCCCTGCGGCGCTCAGATGCTTGCCTCATCATTCAACGATGACGAGGCGGGCCTTGCCGCACGGAAATCGGAACCCGCCGCATTTGCGGCGGGAGACCTTTTCATGCCTGAGTTATACAGGATTTTTACGTTCAAATAAACTTCAGACCGTTCCGAGCTGTGCTATTGCCTGCTCAATGCCCGCAAGTTTTTCTCCGTATTTCGCAAGCTTTTCCCGCTCTGCATTGACTACCGCCTCCGGCGCGCGGGATACAAAATTCTCATTTTCCAGCTTGCCCTTCACGCGGCTGATTTCCGAGATCGCATTTTCCCGCTCCTTCGTCAGGCGCTGCCGTTCCTTATCCAGATCGATCATCTCCGCCAGCGGGATAAAGATTCTCGCCTTTTCCGTCACAATCTGCACGGTTTTGGACAGTTCACCGTCGTAAACGCGGCAAACCTCCACCTCCGAGGCCGACGCCAGTTTGATGAAGAAAACGGCTGTCGCCTCCGAAAAGGTTTCCGTATCCTCTGTCTGAATGTATACCTTTGCCTTTCTGGACGGCGGCACGTTCATCTCCGCGCGCCGGTTGCGAATCGCCTGAATTGCTGCAATCAGGCGTTCCATACTCGCCTCTTCGACGGCAAATGACAGCTCCGGATTCTCAGACGGATACTCGCTTATCATGATGCTCTCTCCCACGTGCGGCAGCTTCTGCCAAATCTCTTCCGTGATAAACGGCATGAACGGGTGCAGCAGTTTCATAGTGCCGCCGAGAACATAGCAAAGCACCTGCTGCGCCGCAAGATTTGACGCACTTCCCCGCTCATTCAGTCTCGGCTTGACCAGCTCAATGTACCAGTCGCAGAACACATCCCACAAAAAATCATACAGCTTGGTCAGCGCCATACCGATTTCATAGCGATCCAGATTGAGCTGCACTTCTCCTGCCAGCCGGTTGAAGCGCGAAAGAATCCAGCGATCCTCAAGCCGCAGCTCGCCCGCCTGCGGAAGCGCCGCCTCGGTAATATCCAGATTCATCAGCACAAACCGCGCCGCGTTCCATATCTTGTTGCAGAAGTTCCGCGCCGCTTCGATTTTTTCATCGGAAAATCTCATGTCGTTGCCCGGAGAGTTGCCCGTGGCCAGCGCAAAGCGAAGCGCGTCCGCGCCGTATTTTTCCACCAAATCCAGCGGATCGATACCGTTGCCGAGAGATTTTGACATTTTGCGCCCCTGTGCGTCCCGCACCAGGCCATGGATCAGCACGTCCGAAAACGGCTTTTTGCCGGTATATGCAAGACCGGAAAAAATCATGCGGGATACCCAGAAGGTAATGATATCGTACCCGGTGACCAGCGTATCAGTCGGGTAGAAATAGTCAAGCTCAGGTGTTTTCTCCGGCCATCCGAGTGCAGAAAACGGCCAGAGCGCCGAGGAAAACCACGTGTCCAGCGTGTCGGGATCCTGACGCATCGCACCTCCGCAGGATGGACAAACGGGCGAATCCTCTTTGGTCACCACGGTTTCTCCGCACGCGTCGCAGTAGAACGCAGGAATCCGGTGTCCCCACCAGAGCTGGCGGGAAATGCACCAGTCACGGATATTTTCCATCCAGTGGAAATAGTTCTTTTCAAAACGCTCGGGAATGAACCGGATATCGCCGTTTTTCACAGCCTCAATCGCCGGCTTTGCCAGAGTCTCCATGCGGACAAACCACTGCATGGAAACGCGCGGTTCCACAGTCGTCGAACAGCGGTAGCAGGTACCGACATTGTGCGCGTGTTCCTCAGTGCGGATCAGGTATCCCTCCGCCTCCAGATCCTGTACAATCGCTTTGCGCGCCTCGTAGCGATCCATTCCTGCGTACCTCGGATAATCCTCCGTAATCTTCGCGTCCGGCGTCAGGCAGTTCAGTACGGGCAGATTGTGGCGGCGTCCCACTTCAAAGTCATTCGGGTCATGTGCCGGTGTAATTTTCACCACACCGGTCCCGAAATCCATCTCGACATACGGATCAGCCACCACCGGAATCTCACGTCCCACCAGAGGCAGACGCACCGTTTTGCCTACAGCCTCGCGGTATCTTTCATCCGAGGGATGCACGGCCACCGCCGTGTCACCGAGCAGCGTTTCGGGACGCGTGGTCGCCAGCTCCAAAAATCCGCTGCCGTCCGTAAACGGGTATCTGAGATGCCAGAAATGACCGGCCTTTTCCTCATACTCCACTTCCGCGTCGGAAATCGATGTCAGACAGTGCGGACACCAGTTGATGATCCGCTCGCCCCGGTAGATCAGGCCCTTCTCATACAGACGCACGAAAACCTCGCGGACCGCACGGGAACAGCCGTCGTCCAACGTGAAGCGTGTGCGTGACCAGTCGCAGGAGGCGCCGAGCTTCTTCAATTGTTCAATGATTCTTCCGCCGTATTTATCCTTCCAGGCCCAGGCGCGTTCAAGAAACCCCTCACGGCCGACGTCGTCCTTGTTCAGACCATCTTTCCGCATGGCTTCCACAATTTTCGCCTCCGTGGCAATTGACGCGTGATCCGTTCCCGGCAGCCACAGCGCGCTGAAGCCCTGCATCCGCTTATATCGGATCAGAATATCCTGCAGAGTGTTGTCAAGGGCATGTCCCATATGAAGCTGACCTGTGATATTCGGAGGCGGAATGACAATGGTATACGATTGCTTTTTCTCATCAATTTCAGGTGTGAAATAGCCGTGCTCGCACCACATTCCGTATATCCGGTCCTCTATTTCGCCCGGCTGATAAGTTTTGCTCAGTTCCTCTGCCAACTTTCATCTCTCCTTTGCTTGTTCATTTCTGTGTGAGCATACTCACTTCTGTTGCTGTAAAGCAGGAGGCGCCGCTTCCGGCATCGGCCTACTTCCGCTCCCCTGCCGGTATCCCTGAAGGTCATTTCTTTGCATTTCTTCGTGTTGTACTTCTACGCGCCTTTCATTACGCTCTGACTTTTATTGGTGTATAATAATCCATTTGCTCATAGCCCATAATTTTACGCGCAAGCGGCGGTGTAATAATATTTCCAAGCTCCGGGCGGTCCGTGTCCCGTTCAAAACCATGGATACCCAAAAATTCATCGACCTCTTTTGCCATGGCATCCACCTCCGTTTTTTGATCAATATCCGTTGCAACGGCATACAATCCGCCTTTAAAGTCAACAATTTCGTATTCAGCCGGTACATTCATGCCCTCTCTGTACACATATAACCAATGGAATCCCCCAGATTTCTGCCATTCCCCATCCCAAAGCAGAAAATCTCTGGGGAATATTTCCCGCGGCTATGATAAAAACCATTCGCTGAATCGTTCCAGCTTCCCTTCGCCGAACATCCCGATTCCGGATGATGCCATTTTACAATCAGGAATTTCGTAGATTCGGATACTCTGCATTCCATCGGCCTCCTTGCAATGGCAGCATTTTGCGCGGATCTTAAAATAAAGGAGCTTCAAATAATTTCGCAAAAGCGATCTGAAACGATTTGAAAGCTTCATAACCGTCTGAATACCGCAGCTCCTCGAATTTCTGTTCAAGGCACTTATCGGCCATCGCAGCAGCCCGATATCCGGTTCAGGTCACTCGCCGTCGTCCCAGTTGTGGTAGACCTCCTGTACGTCGTCGTTGTCCTCAAGATGCTCCAAAAGCAGGTTCATATGCTTGATGTCGTCCTCGTTCTGCAGAGTGACATACGTTGCGGGAATTCTGTCCGGCTCCGCCGACAAAATGTCATAGCCCTTCTGTTCCAGCGCTTCTCTGACCGCCCCAAGATCATCCGGCTCCGTATAAATTTCAAATACATCCTCGTCCGCAACGAAATCCGCAGCGCCGGCCTCCAGTGCCTCCTCCATCAGCTTGTCCTCGTCCAGCTCCCCGCGTTCAATGATAATAACGCCTTTGGTTTCAAACAGGTAGGAAACGCAGCCGCTCTGCCCCAGATTTCCGCCGAACTTATCAAAATAATGCCGTACCTCGGATGCCGTCCGGTTGCGGTTGTCCGTCGTGGTCTCCACAATGACGGCGATACCGGAAGGCCCGTAGCCCTCGTATGTGATTTCCTCGTAGAGAACACCGTCGCCGCCGCCCGCAGCTTTTTTGATCACGCGTTCGATGTTGTCATTCGGCACATTGTTGCTTTTGGCCTTAGCGATAAGATCTCTCAGTCTCGGATTGCTTACCGGGTCCGCCCCGCCGCTTTTTACGGCAATCGTGATCTCTTTTCCGATTTTTGTGAAAACCTTTGCGCGCTGTGCGTCGGTTTTCTCCTTTTTGTGCATGATATTCTTCCATTTACTGTGTCCGGACATGCTGATATACCCTGCGGCCGGCGTCACGCCGGCCCTACCTTTCTATTCAAAATACGCAAAAGCTTCAAATAACAGTCTTTTCTCCGCTCCTCATACTGCCGAGTAAAAAGTCCGTCATGCAGCAATCAAAGCCTGCCGCCCCTATAGACGGGGCATTCTGCTTTTTGGATTATATTCTTTCCGTTTTTTTCAGGCAGATGAGTCCAAGCGCGCTGCCCAGTACAAGATTGGTCGCTCTGACAAGCCCGACACGGAAATTTTTCTCCGCTTCGTTATCCGTTTTCAGAATCGGCTGGCTGTGGTACATGCGGTTGAATGCCGTACACAGCTCTATGATATACCGCGTTATGACAGACGGCTCATATTCCTCAAGCGCCTGCTGAACTTTTTCAGGGAAACGGGAAAGTACTTTAGCCAGGGCAAAGATTTCCTCTCCTACCTCCCCCGTGCCCATACCTTCGGTAAATACAGCGGTGCCGTCCGCCTTTTCCAGAATGGAGCACGTCCGTGCGTAAGTGTACTGCGCATACGGGCCGGTACTGCCGTCAAAGCTCAGCGCATCCTCCAGCACAAAGTTGATGTCCCGCATCCTGTTGTTGGAAAGATAATAAAAAACGATGGCGCCCACGCCCACAGCCTCTGCCGTCTCGTCCGGAGACGGCAGATTCGGGTTCTTTTCCTTCATGATATCCCTGACCTTTTCCACGGCAAGATGAAACAGATCTCTGAGCAGAATCACGTTGCCGGTGCGCGTCGCCAGCTTTTCGCCGTTGAGACTGACCGTTCCATACGGCACATGCACAAGCTGATTTGCAAAATCATACCCCATCAGCTCCACCACCTTGAACCACTGCGCAAAGTGCAGGCTCTGGCCGGCAGAGGTTACATAAATGCATTTGTCAAAATGATACGTCTGTTTCCGGTAAATAGCTGCCGCGATATCCCGCGTTGGATACAGGGTGGAACCGTCCGTTTTCAGAATCAGGCACGGCGGCATGCCATAGGCCTCTAAATCCACAATAGACGCACCGTCATCGATGCGCATCAGATTCTTCTGCCTCAGCTCCTCCACAACCGCAGGCATTTTGTCGGTGTAGAAGCTCTCGCCGTTATAGCTGTCGAACGTGATACCAAGCTGCCGATAGGTTTTCTCGTATTCCCGCAGGCTGATGTCGATGAACCATTTTCGCAGCTCATTCGCCTCTTCGTCACCGGCCTCCATGTCACGGAACGCCGCGCGTGCACGGTCGTCAAGTGTCGGATCTTTTTCCGCCTCACTGTGAAATTTTACATAGAGCCGCGCAAGCTCTTTAATATCGCCCGCCTCGACCGCCTCACGGCTGCCCCACAGTCTGTAGGCCACGATCAGCTTTCCGAACTGCGTTCCCCAGTCGCCGAGATGATTGATTCCGATGCAGCGATACCCGCAGAATTCGTGCAGCAAACGCAGAGAATGGCCAATGGCCGTTGAGCCAAGATGCCCGATATGGAAAGGCTTTGCAAGGTTCGGAGAGGAATAATCCAGAACGACCGTTTTACCCTCGCCCTCACGGCTTCGGCCGAACGCTTCTCCCGCTGAAAGAACCTCGCACAGGATGTCGCTGCAGTACGCCGCCTTGTCATAATAGAAATTCAGGTAACCGCCCGCAGCTTCCACGTGTACAATTCCGGGAACCGTCAGCGTTCCGTCCCCCGCAAGCGCCGCGGCAATCTGTGCCGGTCCCTTTCTCAACTGCTTGGACAGCTTGAAGCAGGGCAGCGCCAAATCCCCCATATTGGCATCCGGAGGATATTCTAAAAGCGCTGCGATTTCCGCAGCCGGCAAATCAGCGTCTGGAAAAACCACAGGCAGCTTTTTGCAGACGGCCTCCGCCACACGCATTTTCCATTTATACATCTCTATGAACCCCTTTCACATCAGCCGAACCGTTGGATAACGTCCCGGCTGTAAGTTTACAGATACAAGTCTACCTGTCTTTCCCCGCAGCAGGCTTGCCCGCTTTGTCAAACACAGTGTTCATCCCTGCAGCAAAAGCGTTTCCATCTTTCGCTTCCATTTTTACAAATATTTTTGAGGCACAGTTCCGGCCATTTCGGCCCGGACGCTTTGGCACCGCCAGCTTCATACATCCGCATAAAACTGCAAGGTCCGAAAGGAGCCGAACATGAGTATTTTTCTTACAGGGACAAAACGACATTATAATATAGTATGATATCATAAAAAATCTCTGTTGGCAAGATCAAATTTCATTCTCTGCAAAAGTTGAGCCGTCAGAGCGGAAGGCCGTGTTCTCTTCGCTGTCTTTCTCCGTTTCGCCGCTCTTTTTTTGTTCTTCTCCTGCCGAGAGGTTTTCCTCGGCTTCGAGACTGCGTGAAATTTCTTCGTTTGCATGCCGTATTTTCAGTCGATCTTCATATATGGTCCGTATGAGATCTTCAATCCAGCTTTGCAGTACCTCAAAGCTGTCGTCCTGTTTTTTCACCCTGCGACCTCCATTCTCCTTCTTAAAATAGCTGCTTTGTATCTCTTCTGGCGCCCTGACACCCCGCTGAATATATATACTTTAATAAGTATATACTAAATTGAGTGTCTTTTCAATAAGGTATCTAACGATTACGATAATTTTAGAAGATTGGCGGAAAGGAGGCCGACGACAGAAAGAACAAAGGAGGCATGGCATCTCTAAACAATTGAACGAAATATTACAGTAAAAGGAGAAGCTATATAAATATGGAAAGATGCGTGAGAATCGTGTTGAAGCAGAAGCTTGAAGAAATGAACATAACCAGATACGAATTGGCCAAACGAACGAATATCAAATACCAAACCATTGATAACTATTACAAAAACAGAGTCGTCAGATATGACAGCGATCTGCTTTTGAAAATATGCACCGCGCTTGAATGCGACGTTGGAGACATTATTAAAATTGTCAATAGATAGCGGCATGTCCCGGAGGCGGCTCCGGCAAAAGGCATGCCGTTTATTTATATTTGTGAGAAGGATCCGACCGTCTTTATTCCCTTTTGCCGCTACTCACAGTTCTCTCGTCTCCCGCTAGGCTTTGTTTTAAAACATCAGATAAAACTATACAAAGCCTATGCAGGGAAGAAAAGCCAAAAAAGCTCCGGGCATAAAAACCCAGAGCTTTTTTACAGAATCGCTGAAAACGCAGCTTTCAAACAATTATGATAAGTTATACATTCATAATGACAGGAAGAATCATCGGCTTTCTCTTGGTTTTCGCATACAGGAACTTCGTAAGGTCATCCTTTACACGCGTCTTGATATTGTTCCAGTCTGTCATATCGGAATCAAAGCATTTCTGAATCGCGTTTGCGGCAATTTCGCGCACCTGATCCATCAGCGCCTCCGCCTCTCTGACGTATACGAAGCCTCTTGATACGACATCCGGACCGGAAATCAGCAGCTTTTCCTTGATGTCCAGCGTAGCGACAACAACAATCAACCCGTCCTGCGCCAAGTGCCGGCGGTCGCGCAGAACAATGTTGCCCACATCGCCGACGCCGTATCCGTCTACCAGAACCTTTCCGGACGGAACAGAACCGTTGAACCGGACGCCGTCCTTGTCGATCTCCAGCACCCGGCCGATTTCGGAGATAAAGATATTGGAATCCTCCATCCCCATAAAATTGGCCAGCTTCTTGTGGCTCATCAGATGACGGATTTCTCCGTGAATCGGCATAAAATATTTCGGCTTTGTAAGGGCGTGCATCATTTTCAGCTCTTCCTGACAGGCATGGCCGGAAACGTGTACCTCCGCCACAGCGTCGTGCAGAACCGAAACGTGCTTTTTGCACAGCTCATTGATGACGTTGCCCACCAGCTTTTCATTTCCGGGAATTGCCGTTGCGCTGATAATAACGAGATCGGACGGCCCCAGCTCTACCTTATCGTGATCCGAAAAAGCCATGCGAGTCAGCGCGCTCATCGGCTCTCCCTGACTGCCGGTTGTCACCAGCGTAAGCTGCTCCGGCTTGTATTTTTTAATTTCATTGATATCGATAAGCACGCCGGCAGGCGCCGTCATATATCCCAGCTCCATCGCGGCGCTAACGACGTTGAGCATACTCCGTCCCGTAATCGCAACCTTTCTGCCGTGGCGTGCAGAGGTATTGATAATTTGCTGCACACGGTGGACATTTGATGAAAAGGTAGCTATAACGATGCGTTTGTCTCCGTGCTTCATAAAAATATTTTCGAGAGACTGACCGACTGTCTTTTCCGAGGGGGTATAACCCGGTCTTTCCGCATTGGTCGATTCGCACAGCAGCATCAGCACGCCTTCATTGCCCAATTGTCCGAGGCGCGGCAGGTCGATCACAGTCCCCTCTACAGGCGTAAGGTCAACCTTAAAGTCACCGGAATGCACGATAACACCGAGCGGTGTGCGGATTGCCAGACACACCGCGTCCGCGATGGAATGGTTCACGCGGATCAGCTCCACGGTAAACACGCCTGCTTTGATTTTGTCCCCGGCCTTTGCACAGATTAGCTCCGGCTTCTCGTCGTAGCGATGCTCGGAGAGCTTGTTCCCGAGAATTCCCAGCGTCAGGCGCGTACCGTATACCGGTACATGGAGGGAACGCAGCACATAGGGGACAGCGCCGATGTGGTCCTCATGACCGTGCGTTAAAAAAATCCCCCTCACCTTTTCCCGATTTTTTTCCAGATAGGTGATGTCGGGGATCACGAAATCAATTCCAGGCATCTCCTCATCAGGAAAGCCCATGCCGCAGTCTATTACAATAATATCATTTTCATATTCCAAAACCGTGAGATTCTTCCCGATCTCACCGAGGCCGCCGAGAGAAATAATTTTCAGTTTACTTTTTTTGCTTTTTGCCATATGCATTTTTATCCTTTCTAAAAGCTGTAAAACAGCGTAGTATGTATTATCGGGCATCAAATGCATGCAATAAAACCGTGGTCGAAAAAGCGCAGAAAGGCCCCCGGGTATACATTCGGAAACGGACTTAAAAAAGAAAAGGATGGCCGCGCGGACCGCAAACGCAGATTGCATGCTGCAAAAATGGACAAAGCCTCAATTCTCCGCTCCGGCGCAGACGGCGCGCCGTTCGCTGTTCCGCTTCCGGCGGAAACGATCGCAGGAAAACACAGTGCTTTTGTTACCATTCTCGCTTTATAAAGTCAAACAGAGCCGACAAATATACGAACAGACTTCGGCTCTCTCATTCTTTTCAGCGTTCCGGATCAAAAATTCCGGAACATTTAACGCACAAAATACATTATCTTTAGTATATCACATTCCTATAGCAATTCTTCTTCCGCTTCATGAATAAATTGTAAATATTACTGATTTTCCTCACGGCTTTCAGCAGGCGTTTTCGAGCACGGTAAAGGCGGAAACGGCCGGACAGTCCCGTCCCGCAGATTTATAAATCAGTCAGCGCACTCCCTGCCCGTAGAAGTGGGAAAAGGGCGCGGAAGCGTCCGGCAATGCCGGTCTTCCGCGCCCCTCTCTCTGAGCTGTCTGTTCTTGTGTATACAGACAGTCAGATTCAAAAATTTCTATTTTTCCTGAATTTCGCCCGCGCGTTTCAAAGAGAATTTTGTCACAGCCGGGCCAATGAGCTCATAAATCAGAGTCCCGCACAGAATCACTGTCCGGATAATCTGTCCATACTCCGGCACCACCGTTGTCGCACTCAGAGAAAGGCCGATCGCCACACCGGCCTGCGGCAGAAGCGCCGGACCGAGATACTTTCTGACCTTAGTGTCCGCTCTGCACAGTATGGCACCGAAGGAAGCTCCGCAGAGCTTTCCTGCCACCCGCAGCACGATGTAGATGACACCGACCACGCCGATAGCCGGTATTGCGGAAAGCTGCAGTTCCGCTCCGGATGCCACAAAAAACAGCAGAAATACAGGGGGTGTTATCTGATCCGTCAATTTGGCAATATGCTTTGCCTGTACGGAAAAATTTGTAAGCGCGGCACCCATCGCCATGCACAGAAGCAGAGAGGAAAAACCGAACAGCTCCGCAATTCCCACACCGGCAAAGATGAATCCGATTGTAATGGACATCCGGTTTCCGTCCTTTTGAAACCACCGAAGAGGCAGCAGGAACAGCAGTCCCAGTAAAAAACCAACAATCAGCGCGCCGCCGATTTCGTAGAGCGGCTTTCCTATTGCCGAAAGCAGAGAGGAGCCCGCAGGATTGATAACAGTCTGCGCGATTGCCACGCAGATGCCGAACATCATCAGTGCGGTAGCGTCATCGATCGCCACCACCGAAAGAAGCGTCTCCGTCACCGTTCCCTTTGCCTTATACTGATTGATAACCATAATGGTCGCCGCCGGAGCGGTCGCGGCTGCAATAGAAGCAAGCACCAGTGCAAACGGCAGGGGCTTGCCGGCAAGGATAAGTCCCGCCGCGACAAAAAGAACCGCAAAAAGGGATTCAAACACGGCGATGACAATCGGCGTAGCGCCGACGCGCTTGAAATAGGACATTTTGAATTCGCTGCCGATGGAAAACGCGATAAATCCGAGAGCCACCTCGGAAATGACACCCATCTGCGAAAGCATATCCGAGGATAAAACACCCAGCACGCTCGGACCGATAAGCAGACCTCCTATGAGGTATCCCGTAACATTGGGCAGACGAATCAGCTTTGCCAGCCTCCCGAAAAGCATGCCGGCAAGTACCATAACCGCCAGTCCCAACAAAAGATTCATTGTCATATGGAATTTCCAAGCCCCTCGACGTATTGCACGGGAACGGTAAACAGTATACCGGTATCGGGCTGGTCTAAGCCTCCTGTGATTTTATTGATGATTTGCGAAACCTTTTTTACCTCCTCTTCCCGGGCCACCATGAAAATCGTTTTATTTTCCTTGTGTTCCGGATCGAGCAGCAGACGCAGCGACGCCATGAAACGGAGCTCATCATGTCCGTACAGACTCTGCGCCATGCCGCGGCTGTCGATAATCGTAGCGCCGTGAATGCCGTTCTCGGCAAAAGCCTCAAGCAGCTCTTCCAGACATTCCGTCTTGTTCAGTACAAAGATCAGAAGCTGCATAGCTTCTCCCTCCTTTATTGCCGGGCGCACAGAGGGAAAACCGCTGTTTCTTCACCTGCACGCCCGTTTTGAATTCCCGAACAGATTTCATGATCTAAGTATATCACCGCTCCGGAAACTTTTCAAGCTCGCGGAAAAATTTCAGCGATTTGTCTGCTTTTGCACCCGCACCTTTGTTTTAATTCGTCATATTTTTATTTTCTTTTCTCAATCCGGTATCAAAAAACAGAACGGGACGCTTTGTCCGGCTGACAGCGTTTCCGGTTTGCGGGAAAAAGGGATTGACAAACCGGAGGTCCTGTGGTAAGGTAAGAAATGCTTGACTTGCCGCTTTTTCAAAGAAAATACGCGCTTATCCGGTATTTTACCGCATAGGATATGCGCAGAAAGATATGGTTTTACACATGCATGCAACCGATCCGCGTCAAATAAAAGACTGGCTGCAGTCCAGCGGCATTGAACCGAAAAAAAAATTCGGGCAGAACTTTCTGCTTCAGCCGGAGATTCCGCTCCGCATCGCCGAAGAATGCGGAGCCGCTGCTGAGGATGCAATTCTGGAAATCGGCCCAGGCGCCGGTACCATGACGCAGTTTCTCGCTCAGCTTTACCGCAAGGTGGTAGCTGTGGAAATTGACGGCTCCCTGATGCCGGTGCTTTCCCGGGTACTTTCCCCCTTTCCAAACGTCACTGTCCTGCACGGCGACATCATGAAAACTGATCTCCGCGCTCTTTTCGAAGAACATTTTGCCGGGATGCGCGTGTCTGTCTGTGCCAATCTTCCATATTATATTACGACGCCGATTCTGATGCTGCTGCTGGAAAGCGGGCTCCCCCTCAGCTTTATAACAGTCATGGTTCAAAAGGAAGTAGCCGATAGACTCTGCGCGCCTCCCGGCTCGCCGGATTACGGCGCCGTTACCGCCGCTGTGCGCTATTACGCCTCCGCGGAAAGACTTTTCCGTGTGTCCGCAGGGCACTTTTCTCCGCCTCCCAAAGTGGATTCGGCCGTTGTTCGGCTGACGCTTCACGAAAAGCCTCCAATCAGCGTCCAAAGCAAGGATCTGCTGTTCCGCGTTATCCGCGCCGCCTTCGCTCAGCGCAGAAAGACACTGGTCAATGCTCTGGCTTCTGCATTTCCGGCTTTCTCAAAGGAAAGCCTCAGCGCTGTACTCGGAGCGCTCGGTTTGCCTGAAAATATAAGAGGAGAGCGGCTCTCTCTTGAAGAATTCGCCGCGCTTGCCGACAGTCTGACAGGGAAAAGCGAAGTTTCTCCGTCCAATACCCCGGTGAAAGACTGACGGGATCCGCCCGTGACAATCATCAATGGCCTTGCGGCCGGTCAGACCATTCCGAATAAAATTGCTGCCGAAGTCTGCCGAATTTTATCCTTTTTCCTCTTTTTTCTTGCATCCTGCAAAAAAAACTGGTATAATGTGCATGGTCGACTGGAATGCCGAATCCGTTCAGTCTAAGAGATTTCACGTCCCAATGGCGGGTAGCTCCCATATCACAGAACTGAAACCAAGCGCAAATTGTCGACTGAACACTCCGTGTTCAGTCCACTGCCGGAGTTTACGGTATAATGTCCGCAGAAAGCCTTGCTTTGCAAGTCTTATAAGGCTTCGCCTCCCGCGCTCTGCGCGGCTGCGGAATTGACGGCTTCCCAAAAATGCCTTTGCAAGCAAGCATTTTTGGTTCATGGTATAATGTGTACAGTCAAAGCGGAAACATCCCCAAAAATCCGTGATTCAAGAAAGGAGTCTGTATGCAGCTCTTAACAAAATTGATTTCGCCGCTCGAAAAATGCTTTATGGACGATGATATCGGAGCAAAAGCGGAATACCGCTATGCGAGCATTCTGTCCAATGAGCGCTTTGCTTTTCAGATCGCGTATACGGACGTCGATCCGTCCAACCGCGCATACATACCCGGCAGCATACGCGTGGACTCACTGCTCAGCGACGCGATTGCCGTCTCGTTTGTAATGCAGGTGCCTTCCGCCATGCCGGTTTACCGCGGGGATGCCTCCTACGACGGTTATCTGCGCACGACGCCGGGCTTTTATCCGGATCTCCTGCTGCCCGCGTGTGACTTTCGCGAAGCGGCCTATGTATACGGAGAACTGAAAGCCCTATGGATAGAGGTAGATCCGGCCGGACGCTATCCTGCCGGCAATTACCCGATAACCGTTCTCTTTTTGGATGATGCAGGAAATACAGCCGCCTCTGAAACCTTTGTTCTAACCGTCATCAGCGCGGCTCTGCCTGAGCAGACACTGAAATTTACCCAGTGGCTGCATACCGACTGTCTTGCCTCCTATTACGGCTTTGAAATTTTCAGTGAAGAATACTGGCAAACCGTCGAACAGTTTATGAAAACCGCTGTTCGCAGCGGTGTCAACATGATGCTCACGCCCATATTCACCCCGCCGCTTGATACCATCCCCGGAGGCGAACGCCCAACCGTACAGCTTGTCGATATTGCCGTCCGCAGTGACGGAACATATATTTTCGGATTTGAAAAGCTGGGGCGGTGGCTTGATCTCTGCGCCGCCTGCGGTATCCGATATTACGAGTTCTCCCATCTGTTTACGCAGTGGGGCGCGCAAGCGGCTCCGAAAATTGTCGCGAAAAAGGACAGACGGATCCGGAGAATCTTCGGCTGGGACACAGACGCTTCTTCGCCGGAATATATAAACTTTCTCCATGCCTTTCTTCCGGCACTGATCTCTTACATGCGCGGACGCGGAGAGGCGGACAAATGTGTTTTCCATATCTCAGACGAGCCGGCGCCGGAGCATTTTGATTCCTACAGCCGCGCGCGCAAATCCGTAGAGGAGCTTCTCAAAGGCTTTACCGTGATGGACGCGCTCTCAGACGTTTCCTTTTACGACAGGGGCGCCGTTAGTCTTCCCGTGCCTGCGCTCAACCATATTGAACCGTTTCTCTCCCGTCCGCTCCCCGAGCGGTGGACGTATTACTGCTGCGGACAGCGGGAAAAAGTATCCAACCGTTTTCTCGCCATGCCGTCTCAGCGGAACCGGATTCTCGGCACGCAGATGTATCTGTACGGCATCGGCGGTTTTCTGCACTGGGGCTATAACTTCTATTACAGCCGCGGTTCCGTCCGTCCGGTAAATCCGTATTCCTGCACAGACGGAGGGTATTTTGTGCCGTCAGGCGACGCATTCTCCGTCTATCCGGCGCCGGGCGGATCCACCTACGAGACGATACGGCTGCAGGTATTTTATCACGCCCTGCAGGATATGCGCGCACTCCGGCTCTGCGAAGCGTTCTGCGGTACCGAAGCCGTCCGCCGATGCATTCAGGAATGTGCGGGTATGGCGGTTACTTTTACCGCTTTTCCGGAGGATATTTCCTTTATACACAGACTGCGCGAAAAAATTAACAGCATGATTCAACGAAACATATGATTTTGAGAAAGGATGTATCAAGATGAACAGCAAAGAATTAAAGGCCGCCCTCCGGGACGGAAAAATTGACGGAGAACTGACCGCACTTTACGGAAAGGACGCGCTTGCATTTCAAAAGCAGAGATATGAAAAAGCAGTCTGCGCATTTGAGGATTTATACGGGGAGGCGGATGTTTCCCTGTTTACCGTAGCCGGCAGAAGCGAGATATCCGGCAACCACACGGATCACAATCACGGGTGCGTCATCGCCGCTTCCATTGATCTCGACATCATTGCGGTAGCTGCAAAAACCGAAGGAAACATGATCCGCGTCAAAAGTGAGGGCTTTCCCATCGACGAGGTGGAAATTTCGGATCCCCGGCCTGATCCCGCCGCCTTCGGAACATCAGCCGCCATCATCGCCGGCATGTGCAGGGGCTTTCTTGACAAAGGCCGCGCCTGCGGCGGTTTCAACGCCTATACGACCTCCAATGTGCTCAAAGGGTCCGGCCTTTCCTCGTCCGCAGCATTTGAGGATATGATAGGTACGGTGCTCAACCACTTTTACAACGGCGGCGCAATCGACAACACGGAAATCGCCAAGCTGTCCCAGCTTGCGGAAATTCATTTCTTCGGCAAGCCCTGCGGACTGATGGATCAGATGGCCTGTGCGGTCGGCGGCTTTATCGCCATTGATTTTGCGGATCCCGAAAAGCCGGTCATTGAAAAAATGGATTTTGATCTGACCGCTCACGGCTACAGCCTGTGCATCGTCAATACAGGCGGAAATCACGCGGATCTGACGGATGACTATGCGTCAATTCCGACCGAAATGAAACAAATCGCCTCCTATTTCGGCCGGCCGGTTCTGCGGGATGTCACAATGGAGCAGATTAAGGAAAGCATTCCCGCACTTCGTGAGGCGTTCGGCGACCGCGCTATTCTCCGGGCCATCCACTTCATCAAGGAAAACGACAGAGTAAAAACACAAGCTGCCGCGCTCAGAGAGGGTGATCTTTCCGCGTTTTTCGAGGGCGTTCTGGAATCCGGCGCCTCCAGCTTCCGGTATCTGCAGAATGTATATACCACCAAAAACACATCGGAGCAGGGACTTTCGCTCGCGCTTGCCCTGGCTGAGGATTACCTGCGCACCAGAGGCGGCGCATGGCGCGTACATGGCGGCGGCTTTGCAGGAACCATTCAGGCATTTGTAAGCAACACGGACGTGGAGGGCTTTCGTGCGCTGATGGACAGCGCTTTCGGCGACGGCGCCTGCATCGTCCTGCATGTACGTCAGACAGGTGCCGGGAAGCTCCTATAAAATATCCGGAAACAGAAGGAAGCGTATCCGGAGGCCTTGTGCCGACATTCCCGCAGCGAGCTGACGGGGCTGTTTCTAAAGGCAAAGCTTCACGGCTTTCAGCGTCCGGTTTAAGCGGCAGACCTCCGCTGCGCGGAGGTGTCCTCCGGCGAGCTGCCTCTCGTTACGGAAAACCGGTTTATTATCTGATGCCCTTTCAGAGGGCTTAACCCGATGAAAACGTGCATATCCTGTGAAAGGAATGGTAAAGCATGAAAAAAGAAAATAGAACAAAGCTGTTCGGTCTGACCGCAGCCGCACTGCTTACGCTTTGTTCCTGTACCGATCCAGACGGCGATCCGATATCATCACAGGGTACAGAAACTGCAAAGCAGACGGAAGCTGTCATCTCTCAGACAAGTGAACCGCAGGAAACAGAAAACGAACCCCGCGACGGTATCCACTACAGCAGCAACGGCAAAAAAATCGAACAGATAAACGGCATCACATACGTGGACGGTATTCTGATTGCAAATAAAACCTATTCCCTGCCGTCAGACTATGCGCCGGGTGTGGATCCGACAGCGCAGGCCGCCCTGAATGAGCTTATCAGCGCTGCCGCGAAAGAGGGGCATACGCTATATCTGATGTCGGGTTACCGCTCCTATGAGCGGCAATACACACTGTATCACAATTATGGCCAAAGAGACGGATACGATGAAGCTGACACCTATTCCGCACGCCCGGGTTTTTCAGAGCACCAGACGGGGCTTGCCTTCGACATGAACTCTGTAGAAATCTCCTGGGGCAAAACGCCGGAGGGCCAGTGGCTGAAAAACCACTGCGCAGAATACGGCTTTATTATCCGTTATCCTGAAAATATGACGGATATTACCGGATATATTTACGAGCCGTGGCATATCCGCTATCTCGGTGTGGAAACAGCAAAGGCCGTAACGGAAAGCGGTCTGACGCTTGAGGAATATCTGGGCATCACCTCCTCATACGAAGATTACGACCGATTGCAGTCGCTTCGGCAGACTGACTGAACGGAAAGGAGCCGGACACATCGCGGCGCAGAACCGCCCAAAAAATGTGCCGCCGGGTTTCTGTTCCGACTGCCGATACAGAAAGCAGGCGCCAAAGGATCCGGAAGCGGACGCCGCCCGGCGCCTGCTTCCGTTTCATACAGCGGATTTTTTCACAGAAAGGCGGTACAGAGTATAAGAATCGTTTTGCCTTGTGCCGGAAAGGAGTTATATTTATGAATTATACGGAATACCGCGATGAGTATGTAAGTACAGATATCCGCAACGGTACGACATACCCCTTTCGGATATATGTACCGTGCGGCACCGGTGAAACCGCTTATGCTGTGTTGGTTACGCACGACGGATTAAACGAGGCCGAAGCCGAGGCCATGGGAAAGCTGTATGAAAGCGGAGAGGCTCCCCCGTGTGTCATCATCGGTATATCTCCCGGAACTATGTTCCCTCCTGCGTCCGGAGGAGAGGCCAGAAATATGCGTTTTCACGATTACGATATTTTTTCGTCGGAATATGTCGATTTCATCGTGGACGAGCTGATTCCTCATCTAAAGGAAAAGTATGACTTGCCTTTGTCGGAGGATCCGAATATGCATATGATAAGCGGCGGATCCTCAGGCGGTATTTCATCGTGGAACGGCGTCTGGTTCCGAAACGATTATTTCCGCAGAGCTTATTTAAGCAGCCCAACCTTTTCAGCCATGGCGCGCGGCAACATGGCTCCCGTATTTATGCGCCTGTTTGAAACAAAACCCATCAGAGTTTTTATCGATTATTCGGAAAACGAACCGGACGATTATTTCGGAAGCTCCTACTGCGCCGCGCTGGAGGGACATTACGCGCTTCAATTCGCAGGCTACGACTATCAATGGGCCTATTATCCGGGTGAGGGACACTGCAGCCGCCTGAACGATAAAAACACGGCCGAAGAAGTGCTGCGTTTTCTCTGGAAGGATTGGAAAACTGCTTCTGTAAAGGCAGTACGGCTTTCTCCGAGAGCTGAGGCTGTTATTTTCCGCGACGATCCCTGGCTGGCAAGCAGCTCTGGCCTGCCGGATAAAACAGCGGCTGTAACAAAATCAGGCACATATCAAATAAAAGGTAACGCTATTGTTTTTTACGGAAACGGAGAAGAAAAAACCGTCAAAGACGGTTTTGCCCGTCTGTCCGCTCTTGCGGTTTCCTCAGATTTATGGAGACTGTATATCGCAGACTCTTTGCGGGGCTGTATTTATTCCGCCACGATCTGCGAAAACGGAGACCTTCAGGATATGCAAATCTTTTGCTCGCTGCATATGCCGACTGATTTTCACCGTCCCGGCGCTTATGATATCTGCGTCGACAGCAAGGACAGGGTATTTGCCGCCACGGAGCTGGGCGTTCAGTGTGTACGCTCCTATGGTCTTGTCGATGTTATACTGCCGCTGCCCCGAAATGAAATTCCTCAAAAGCTGGCGATAAGCGGCGATCGTTTATATGCTGACTGCGGAGAAAAAATTTATAGCAGAAAAATCAAATCCACTGCAAAGAATGATGCATTGCAGCCGGAAACGCCCCATTTTACCGGTTATTACGATTAAACAGTCGTAATTTTGTATTTTAGGAACTTCACAAACCGATAGGTTTCACGAAAACAAAGGGACTGCGGCGCAAGCGCCGCAGTCCCTTTACCCGTACACGGATCATCCCCGCGGGGACAATCGCCGGCTGCTGCATCAGCCGTCATATTTCAATAAGGGGCTTGCCCCGTCATGAAGGCGTGGTATGACGTTCCGTGGGGATTGACTCCTCAGTGAACGGAGGAATGGAACCCGCCGCCGAGGGAGGCGGGGACATCTTGCCTAAGTTATATTTCATACGCAGGATCAATTTCCTTTAATTCTCTGTACGTATCTATCTCCGCAATGTCATCGAAGGAGCATTCGCGCACAGCTACACGGTATTCCTCTATAAAGTATTCAAGAGGCACCTGATCCCAGTACCGTTCCTTGCCGCCCGGAGACTGGTACACCTGCTCGACATGCTTGGCGAGCTTAACGCCGTCCTCCTCCGTCCAATACGAGACGCCGAACATATGGTAGCAATCGGTTCCTCCGATAGACAAATTTGTAATCCAGCCGTTCCGGCACTGGAAGCACCAGTCGTCCGTCATCGCAACCGGAACGCCGAGATAATTCGAGGTATACTGATATTTTGTGATAAGCGATGGGTTGGACAACAGCAGATCCGCCTCCAGCAGGTAAGCATTCGGAAGCAGATACCGCGCGCACATGACCGATGAGATATTATTTGCCTCATTGTACGCGGGGTTCTCGACAAATTTGATGTTCGGATACCGGTATAAAAGCTGATCAAACTGCTCGGACAAATAGCCGCGGATAATATAAATTTCATCAATTCCCGCTGCTGTAACGGCATCAAGCAGTGTATCGATGATTCGCTTTCCGCGTACGCGTACAAGCGGTTTCGGCGTATTCAGCGTAATCGGCACAAGGCGCGAACCAAAGCCCGCCGCCACAAAGACAGCACGTTTTACGCGATACGGCTCCAGTGCCTCGAGCCCTTTTTCCGCCACGCCGCCGTTGACCAGATAACCAGCCTCCGTAAGCTGGTACAGCGTTTTGTTGATGATTCCGAGAGACATTCCGGTATGATCCGCCATCTCTCTCTGCGTTGCACGCCCATTTTTCTCGATCCACGTAAGCAGATCGAATTGTTTTTTTGACAGCATTTCCCGTTCCATTTTATGACCATCCCTTTCCGGTAACCTTGATATTGTGACAGTGAATTTTATACACAAATTGCCTGACCTTTGTAAAGGTAAAGGCCTTCGTCTGAAGGATTCATTTTTCAGACATATCGGCTTCGGATTTTTATTTTCTGTGAGAGCATCGTACCCGGTGTTTTCATTTACACCTTCTCCGTGCCGCGGCGCTGAAACGCAGGTTCCCGCCTTTCCGCCTTTCCGTCTTCCGACGATATGCACCGTTTTCCCGAAAGATATTTTTCCGCCGATTTTCTGACAAAATAGACGCCTCCCTTTACAAGCAGGTTCACGAAAAAGATGAGGAACGAAACAAAGGCGGAAGATTCCAGCAGAAGCTGCGCCTCAAACTGGGTAATCATCAGCGAAAGCGGCTTGGTATACGCGTCGGACAGGAAGGACACGGCAGAAATCGTGATCATGGAATTGACAAAAAAATAGGTAAACATCTCAAGCAGCGTCGGTACGGTCTGGGGCAGAATAACGTCCTTTATCATCCGCATGCGGCCGATGCCGAGCGTCTGTCCGACAGCTTCCAGGTTTCCGTTCAGCTTGCCCAGACTGTTGTACATCATCAGATACGGAGATGCAAAAAAATGAACCAGATTCACAAGAATCAGAATGGCGAGCGTACCGTATATAAAGCTGCCTTTAAAGAAAAAAACATAGGAAAGCCCCAGGACAACACCCGGAACAGCCAGCGACAGCAGAGATACCAAATGCAGCGCTTTCACCGTCCTGCCCCCGGTTCTCGCCGTCAGATAAGCACATAAAAACGCCATACAAATTCCGGCGACAGCTACGCCCAGACTGATGATAACGGAATTGGCAAGATAAGTGCCCGCTCCTTTTTCCAGCGCGTTACGGATATGGCGGAAGCTGAGCGACAGATCAACCGGATACCTGTTCGCCAGTGTCAGCATGATAAAGGACAAGAGCGGTGTCAGGACACCCACGGAGGTAACGGTGCAGAGCGTATACGCAGTGCCTTTAGCCGCGCGGCCGCTTTTCAGATCAAAAGGTTTTGTCTGAAACTGACTGTTCTGCCGCTCACGGCAGAGGAGGTCAAAGGCAAACGCAATGATTGCCGGAATCAGCAGCACGGTACCAATTACCGTGCCCCTGCCGAAGTCCAGACGCCCGATAACCTCATGATACATCATCACGGGAAGCGTCATATACTTTCCGCCTATCATCAGCGGCACGCCGTAGTCGGTAAAAATCAGCGTAAAGGTCGCAAAAATTACACTGACAAGCGGCTTTTTGAGATACGGCAGCGTGATCTGCTGAAACCGTCGCACGCGCGGTATCCCCAGCACGGACGCGGCTTCATACGGTGTGCTGTCCTCATACTTGAGCACATCGCTCAGCATCAGGAAAGCCACCGGAAACGAATACATCACGCTACCGGCAACAATGCCCCAAAAGCCGTACAAACCGGTCGAAAGGCCGAACAGTCTGGTCAGTATCCCGTTTGCGCCAAACAGAATAATCAGGCCCATGCCGTGAGAAATCGACGGCAGCAGCATCGGCAGCACCAGAATCGTTTTAAAAAACGCTTTGCCGCGTATGCTTGTCCGGGCAATACAGAACGCCAGCGCTGCGGCAAGCAGCAGAGAAATCAGCGTAGCCGTAAGGGACACCGTCACAGAGTTTAAAAGCGCCTTCTGAAATTTTTCACCTGAAAAAACTTTGCCGATATCCGTGTCGGCAAGACCGAAGAGCATTCTCCCAACAGGGAGGATGACGGAAAAGAGAAAGAAAACGGCGGCGGCGAGCTTCGCAGCCGAACATGTTCGACGTTTCAAGAGATTATCATACCTTTCTGTGTTCTGTCAGAGAGGAACCGAACAAATTGTTCGGTTCCTCTCCCATTTGCGCGCAAATGGCCTTTTTATGCCGTTACCGAAGTAAATCTTGCAAGGCTGTCAATTTTCATTCTGAGATTATCCAGTACAAATTCCTTTACATAAGCATCCGCCGGCTGTCTCAGAATCTCTTCAGGCGTTCCTATCTGATGCATGCTCGCCTCTCCCATGACCATAATCCTGTCTGACATGGCGAACGCCTCCTCCTGATCATGGGTGATATAAATCATCGCCGCGCCGGTCTTTTTTTGAATATCCTTAAGCTCGCGCCGCAGCGACAGACGCGTAGCTACATCCAGAGCGCTCATCGGTTCGTCGAACAGAATAAGATCCGGCTGCAGCGCCAGCGTCCGTGCGATAGCCACCCGCTGCATCTGACCACCCGAAAGCTGTGCCGGACGCTTGTTTTTGTGATCTGTCAGGCCGACCAGCTCCAGCATCGACAGAGCAGTCTGCCGGGACTGCGGTTTCATCTCCTTTTTCAGTCTGACCGCGTATTCAACATTTTTCAAAACGGTCATGTTCTCAAACAGTGCGTAATTCTGGAACACAATCCCCATGCCCCTCTTATCGGGCGGCTCACGGGTGATGTCCTTTTGATCCTTCAGAATGGCGCCGCCCGTCGGCTCAAGCAAACCGATAATGATGCGCAGCAGCGTCGTCTTTCCGCAGCCGGAGGGCCCCAGGACAGAAAGAAATTCCCCGCCCTTCACCTCAAAGCTTAACGGATTTAAAATAATTTTGCCGTCGATCTGTTTTTCGATATCGCGGATTATCAGTGATTCCATCTGTCAAGCAGCCTGTCCTTCCGTTCCACATCCTTGATTCCCGTCATATCGCCGTACGGGATTTCCTTCGGAAAATTCTCCATGTTGATTTCCTGATCCTTATAAATTTGCTCCGGAGAGTACAGCTCCTTATCCTCCGGCGTCACCTCGTTCACAAGAAACTGAAAGACCTCGACAACTTGCTCCTCTGTCTGGCGCCCCTCTATCAGAGCGCTGGAATAGGTGGTATGCGGCGCCCCCTCCTCAAAGAAACGAATGTCGATATCCGTTCCGTTGTTTATCGCCGTAACAGCCTGAAACGTCATGCCGAGACCAATCAGAGCTTCACCGTTTATCAGCTCCTGTACAGGCCCGGATCCGGAGGATGTAAACATTTTGATATTTTCCGCCAGCTTGTCGAAATAGGCGAAAGCCTCGTCCTCTCCCCATTCGTTTATCAGGTTGAGCAGGAATATATAACCGGTGCCGGAGGAGGCGGGATTCGGCATTGAAATTTTTCCCTTGTATTCCGGCTTCAGCAAATCCTCGTAGCTTTCCGGCACAGCAAGTCCGGCGTCGGTCAGGCCCTTGGTATTGAGCAGAACACCGCCGCTCAGACGGCACCACGGAACATATCTGTGACTTTCAGGTACAAGCTCCTCCACATATTTATCAAACGAAACGATGCCGTCGAGCGGGCAGATCGTATCACCCAGCTTTTCCAAATAAGTGGATTCCAGCTCCAGTATAATGTCGCAGTCAGTATCCTTTCCCTCCGAAAGCAGCTTTGCGGATAGCTCTCCTGTGGATTTGTATTCCACCTTGATATCCAAATCCGGAAATTCTTCTTTCAGCCGCTTGCGCACATATTCGTTCCGAAAATCCTCGGAGGTGGAATAAATCATGATCTGATCCTTGTTTTTTGAGCATCCGAACAAAAGCGGCAGACAAAACAGAACGCATGCCGCTGCAGCAAGGTATTTCCATATGCATTTCATTTTTATAACCATTCCTTTCTTTTGCAAAAATGTCTTTTGCGCTGATGCGGATCTGCGCCTCACTTTATTTAGAAGCTTGTAAATGGATCGAAAACCGCTTCTTGAAGCATGGTACAGACGGGCGTTACGAATACTGCCGCTCCTCATGACTCACTTTAACAATGAAGATGGAAAAAGTTTCCTTACAATTTGAGTGTTTGATAACAATCAGGCAAGCATTCATTTAAATGAACAAATCATAGCCGCACACCAAGGTTTTCCGGTGCGCAATTTGTTCACAGCGGGATGATTATACATCAAAAGTGAACAACTGTCAAGGCCATTTGGTTTTTTATTTCTCAGAAGAGCTGTTTTTCCCGGCATTTCCTCTAAATTTTCGAACAAATTCTAATCTGTCTTTACTTTTAATGCGCTCTGTGCTATAATAAATTTTGTTTGGCCCCTGCAAAAGAACAAAATTTGACAGCATTCTGCAGGATTGCAGTGCCCGACAGCTTCCAGGCGCAGAGCCAGAGGCCATGCCGGCCGGTTTCCTTGCTTTACAGCCACTGCTTGAGCTTGGACGCAGGGCACAACAAATATATTGCGGCGTACTTTTGGTGCTGTATGGCGAATGTTTCAAAAAAAGACAAACAGGGATTTCCGTTCAGGGGAACAAAAAGTCTTTTTTGCCGTCTTTTTTCTATTGAGTTTAAAACACCACACCCCCGGTTTCTATTTTACGCGTATACGCGCGTGCCTTAAAAGTAAAAATTGTGAAATCAGGCTTACTCATACATAAACTGCATGTTCCAGTGAATTCATTGCACCGGCCGCCGGTGAAAGGACAGGTATTTTCATGAACAATCAGCATCCCCAGATTCCCTCGCAGACAAACGAAGCTCCCGTTTCTGAGTCTCCGGCAGAAAACAAAAAGAAGCATAAAACGCCGGAAGAAAATAAATTCATAAAGAAATGGAAAGCCCTTATACGCGAAAAACGTTCGTTTCGCTTTCGCCTTGCACTCTCCGCTTCCGCGGCGCTTGCATTTGCGTATACGGTGCTGGTATTCGGTCCGTACGAAATTTATATAAAAAATATGGACTACTGCACCTTCTCCTTCTACGATCTCGTGCTTCCAATGGCGCTTACAGGACTGGCTGCCTTTGCCGCGCTGACGCTGCTGCTGCTTGTATTCCGCGGCAAGCTTTTCACGGGCGCCGTATCCCTTGTTTTTGCTGTGACAATTGCATCATATCTTCAGGCAAACTTTATAGGCAGCGATTTCGGTTCCCTTGACGGTACCACCATTGCATGGCAAAGCTATACGCTGCCGATGCTGTTCAACGCACTGATATGGGGACTTCTTCTGCTCCTCCCCTTTGCCGTTGCCTATTTCAGCAAAAAAACCTGGGGCCGCGCCGTTATCTTCGTTTCACTTTTGCTTGTCGCCATGCAGAGCGCCGGCCTTGTAGAGCTGCTGTTGAAAAACGACCTGACAAATATTTCAAAGGACGGATATCTGTCCCGCGAGACCATATTCGAAGTCTCGCCGGAAAACAATGTGGTTGTCTTTCTTTTGGATCGCTTTGATCAGCTCTATGCTGATGAACAGCTCGAGAAAAATCCCGATTTCTATGAAAAATTCTCCGGATTTACCTTTTACAGGAACACAACGGGCAGTTATTCGCGCACGTTCCCGTCCGTTGCTTATTTTCTGACAGGCATTCCCTGCGACTATACCATTCCGAACAGCGATTATTTCCGAAAGGCCTGGGAGGAAACCTCTTTTCTTAGTGACATCCGTAAGGCAGGCTATCTTTCGAAAATTTATACGGAAATCAATTATGTCATCGGCGATATCGATTACGCACGCGAGGAAATTGACAACATCGGGGACAAGCCCCGCACGGTTAACGTGAAACGAATGCTTCAGTCCATGCTGAATCTTTCGGCATACCGATGCTGCCCTACCGCCATGCAGCCCTTTTTCCGCATGTATACCGGAGAGCTGCAGGACGTTGCCCAGCTTGAGGACGAAAATCTTTACGCATCCGATATCTACGGAACAGACGATGTCCGTTTTTTCAAAGACCTTCGGGAAAAAGGCGTCACCATAAACAATGACAGCAAGGGTTCCTTCATTTTCTATCACATGCAGGGCTCGCACGATCCCTACATCATGGACGAATACGGCAACCGCATCACCGGTGCGGAAACGACGATGTACCAGCAGACAAAGGGGAATCTCAACATCATCGTGGAATATATCGAAAATTTAAAGAATCTGGGACTGTATGACGATACTACAATCATAGTCACCGCAGACCACGGCTGGACCGGCACTATGGAGCGTCTGGACAAGCCGCGTCTGATTTCCCTTTTTGTCAAGCCGAAGAATGCAGACATCACAAAGCCGCTCGCTGTGTCCGAAGCGCCCGTGTCTCAGGACAACATCCGCCCTACAGTTCTCCGCGCGCTCGGCATTGACAGCACCGCCTACGGTCCTGCCATTGAGGATATTGCGGAAGGAGACGACGTGGTCAGATACTTCTATATGAGCGGTTCCAACAAAATGCTGACCAACCGCGACACCAATCTTGTCACATATGAAATCCGGGGAGACGCAAAGGTTTTTGACAATTGGAAGGTTCACTCCGTCGTCCCCATGGAATATCCCTACTACGATGCGGGAAACTGATATATGGCTCACCTTGAATCCGCGTTTTCCTATTTACCCGGCCAGACCTGTCCGGCGCAACGGTCCGGCCGAAGCCGCACAGTCAAACCAATACATTTATCGCCGGAGAAACGGAATAAAAAATGAAAACGATACGCAAGATTTTCACCTGCATGTTTTTCCTTGTCTTTACCATGCTGTTCTTCGCCGTCAGCGCCGGCGCCTATATCGATCCTTCTGCCATGACCTATCTGGTTCAGATTATCGCAGGCGTCGTCATCGCAGCCGGAGCCGCTTTCGGCTTCTATTTCCGCAAAATCCGCCGCGCTATGAGCAAAAAGAAAAAAGCAGAGGAAGAGGACGACGAGGATGAGGACGATGAGGACGAAATGAACTGATTTTTCAGAAGTTTAAGCTGACCGGCTGAAATACTTTTTCAATTTTGTACCGGTGGCCGCATTCTTCTGCGGCTGAAATATCAAAATAAATCCCCGCTTTCAGGCGGAATCCTGTTTGTCAGAGAAAGAAAGGAAACAGACGAAGCATGGAATGGATTAACACAATCATCGGCACGCCGCTCGGATATCTGATGTGGCTCTGCTATCAGATCATCAGCGATTACGGAATTGCCATCATCATATTTACCCTGCTGACAAAAGTCGTCATGTTTCCCATTTCCCTGCTGGTACAGAAAAATTCCATAAAACTGGTAAAAATGAAACCGGAGCTCGACGCGCTACGATATCAATACATCGACGACAAGGATGCATACTTCGACGCGCAGGCCGCGCTTTATAAGAAAGAAAAATACAGCCCGATGGCCGGTGTCTGGCCGCTGCTGCTTCAGCTTCCCATCATTTTCGGACTAATTGATGTGGTGTACAAACCGCTGAAGCATCTGCTGCACATGCCGTCCTCTACAATCGATGCGTTTGTGAGAAAGGCCGGCGAAATTCTCGGAACCTCAGATCTTGGCTCCTCTCCTCAGCTCAAAGTGGTGGAGCTGCTATCAAACGCTGACAATGTACCGCGCTTTTTAGAACTTCAGGACAGTCTCAGCGGTGTGGATGTCGCCTCGTCGATTTCCTCAATTCAAAGCGTACAGATGAACTTTTTCGGAATCAACCTGGCGGCGACGCCGAACCTGTCTCTTTCGCTGCTGCTTCTGATACCGATTTTGGCCGGACTCTCGGCGCTTGTTATGTGCGTCATCCAAAACCGTATCAACGTTTTGCAGGTAGAACAGAACAAGCTGTCGCAATGGGGCATGACGCTCTTCATGATAGCCTTTTCCACCTATTTCGCCTTTCTCGTACCGGCTGGTGTAGGGCTGTACTGGATTTTCGGCAACCTATTCTCCATCGGTGTAATGTACCTTGTGAATCTCATATACAATCCCAAAAAGTATATTGATTACAAGGCGCTGGCTGAAATAAAGCGGAAAACGGCGCAGGAAAAGGAAACCGCAAAACGGAACAGGAAGCTCGCAAAAAAATATTACAAAGCCTTCTGCCGCCCGGAGAATCTTGAACATATGAAGCTGATGTTCTACGCGGAGGGCGCCGGCTACTACAAATATTTTTCCAGCCTCATTGATCATATTCTGAAAAATTCCAAGCTGAAAATCCATTATGTGACCAGCGCTCCCGATGATCCCATCTTTGAATGCGGAGAGGAAAGAATCATCCCCTATTACGTCGATGAAACACGTCTGATATCCCTTATGATGAAGGTGGAGGCGGATATGGTGGTCATGACCACGCCTGATTTGGAAAAATACCACATCAAGCGGTCGCGCGTGCGCAAGGACGTAGAATATGTATACATAGATCACGGGTGTACCAGCATCAATCTGACATACAGAACAGGCGCCTTTGACTACTTCGACACGATTTTCGCGGTTAGTCAGGCACAAGCCGACGAGATCCGTGCAATTGAGAAGCTGCGCGGCACAAAAGAAAAACACATTGTTGAATACGGCTACGGTCTGATCGATCAGATGATTGAATCCTACAAGGCGTGGCAAGCGGAGGAAGGCGCACAGCCATGTTCCCAAAAGCCGACAATCCTGATAGCGCCCTCCTGGCAGTATGACAACATCATGGACAGTTGTCTGGATGCACTTGTCGACGCTCTGCGGGATAAAGATTTCAGGATAATCATTCGTCCGCATCCGCAGTACATCCGGCGGTTTCCCATGAAAATGCAGGAGATCATCGGAAAATATCAGTCGTACTTCAGTGAGGATTTTATCATCCAGACGGATTTTTCATCCAATTCAACCGTATATACCGCAGACCTGCTGATTACGGACTGGTCCGCCATTTCCTATGAATTCAGCTTTACAACAAACAAGCCGACGCTGTTCATCAATACGGAAATGAAAGTCGTCAACAAGGCATATAAAAAAATAAAAATTACACCGTTTGATATCACCGGACGCAGTCAGATCGGCCGTGCCATTGAAAAAAGTGAGGTATCCGGCATTGCAGAAGCAGCGGCTGAGCTGCTCGAAAATCAGGCGGCATGGGCGGAACAGATTGACGAATTAAAACGGTCGTATTTCTTCAACCTCGGGCACAGCGGCGAAGCCGGTGCTTCCTATATCATCGGCAAACTGACCAGAAAAAAGAAGAAAAAGAAAACGGCCGAGGTCCCCGCCGGAGATAAACCTGCAGACGGGGGAGCCACCCTGCCGGATAAAGAATAAGATAATCAGCTCCCGGCGCGTCTCTGTTTGGCAAAGACGCGCCGGGAATATCTGGGGCGAGCCGCCGGACAAAGTCCGGCGGCTCGCCCCCCCTTATCGTACTATGCAAAAATACTGTGCCCGTTTTATTGTTCATTATATCCCTTACGGTAAAGCGTAAGCCGGCAGGACGAACACAGTGTTTCTTTTACATACAGACAGCAATCCATACGGTACAGCGCCCCGTGGCTTGCGACAAGCACCGCAGTTGTGTCCGCCCTGCAGCCGGGCCTGACCTGCCTTCTGAATTCAGCGCCGTTTATATGGGTGAGCAGCGGCGTCGCACTCCCTGTTTTTTCTTCACGGAACAGACCGCACGCGCACTGCGCCATAATCTCGCACAGGATAACCCCGGGCACTATCGGATTTCCGGGGTAGTGTCCGTCAAAAAACCATTCGTCGCCACGAAAGGTATATGAGCCACATACCCTGTCCTCCGATTCCGGAATGAGCCGGTCCAGCAAAAGCATACTGCCCCTGTGCGGCAGGACATTCGTGATTTCGTCACCCTCCAGTATTTTCATAGATTCTCCGTATCTTTTTTCGCCTGCGCCGGTATTTGAAATGTTATCTCCCGTTCAGGGACAGCAATCCGTACAAATCTTTCAAATTTTCAATTATACAAATCCCCCTCGGCTTTTTGGGGTAACTGCGTGCCGCAAGTACGGCATGCCATCCCATATCCTCTGCCGGCAGAATATCTTCGGTCAGCGAGTCCCCGACCATCAGTGTGCGCCGGGAATCAAGCGCGTACTGAGCCGCTGCACGTTCAAAAAATGCTTTCTGCGGTTTGTTCACCTGAAGATCCTCCGACGAGCAGATAAAGTCAGGCACAAAGCCCTGACGCTGCACAGAATGAAGCAGAACGTCGTTATCTGCGTTGGTAAGCAGCCCCACTCTCCATTTTTTCCGCAGCACTGACAGGACTTCATGCGCTTCTCGGAACGCCGGCGGTTCTGTAAACAGTTTTCCGAGCAGCGTACGGAAAGCCTCTTCGTCGCCTCTTACAGCAAAGGTCCGGCACGCATGCAGATAGCTCTGTGCGAGAACCTCCGCTCCCCGCAGAAACGGCTTCCCCTCTGCCGTCAGCTTCAGACGGCGCTTGGCAAAGCAATAATAAAAAGCTTCCTCCGAATCCGCTTGTCCCCGTGCGGCCAGACGCTGCCCAAACCATTGACGAATCCTTACAAACGGCTCGCCCATATCCACCAGCGTTCCGTAATAATCAAAGCATATGGTATCGACACTGAAACGCTTCAACGCAGCTTCCTCCTGTTTTCTCGGTACTTCATTTCATAACGGCTGAACGCCTCTTATTCAGCCAGCCGCCGCATTTGCGGGCCGGGACATCCTGTTTTTTCCCTATATTCCTTCCGTTAAGCCGTTTTCTTTGAGTATCTGCCTGTTTAAGCTCTTTTCAGCGGCTGCCGCTCTGTCCAAAGCGTGAAAATACGTCATGACACGGCGGACGCGTTCAGGAGAATTGACACGGCGCAGAAGCGCCTCATACTTTTTTTCAAACGCTCCTTCCGGCAGTCCTCTCAGCTTATACAGCAGAGTGAAGCCGTCGTACAAATCCCAGTTGTCCGGCAGCTTTTCCGTCTCCTGCATCCTTCTGTAAAAGGCAGTGCCCGGAAACGGCGTAGCAACCGTAAGATTGGTACCATACATCGTGCTCTCCCATATGAACCGATATATGTCCTCAAAGGTCTGCTCCGTATCCCTCTCAAGGCCTAAAACGAAACTCCCGATAACACCGATGCGCTGGCGCTGTATCGCTTCCACAGCCTCATATCTCTCCTGTATTCTGCTTTTCTTAAAGCCAGACGGATTGACTGTCCGCAGAGCCTCAGCGTCCAGACTCTCGAATCCGATAAGCAATTTTCGGCAGCCGGCGTCATACAGCCTGCTGAGAATATCTTTCCGCCTGTAAACCGATATATCTGTAAAGGCATACCAACGCACCCCCGTCCGGCTGAGAAGATCCAGGAGCGCATGGACGTCTCTGTGCCCTGTGAAAAAGTTGTCGTCGGTAAAAAAAACGAACGGATTTTTAAACAGACGGACAAGCTGCGCAAGCTCTTTTTCTGCCTGCTCCGGATCTTTTCTCCTCACCCTGCCCCCGTAAATTGCCGTGGAAAGGCAGAATTCGCAGCGGTGCGGACAGCCGCGGGACAACTGGATTGGCATACTGGAATAGGGATATTTTGCCGCCAGCTCATAGAGAGGGAGCGGCGATTCCGACAGAGGCGGTTTCTGTTCATCCGAATACAGCCGTTTGCCGCTGTCCGAAAGAAAATCGCCGATGCTTCGCTCCGCCTCCCCGACAAATACGGCGTCCGCATGCTTCAGCGCTTCTTCCGGCAGCATAGTTGCGTGCGGCCCGCCCATTATGACACGCATTCCCCGCTTCTGAAACTGCTCGGCAAGTACATACGCCTTTCGAACCTGCGGCGTCGTCGGAGACAGGAATACGCAATCGTACCTTGTCTGCGGCAGGGTATCGTATTCTAAATCAACATAATCAACATCATATTTCGGCGCCAACAGTGCTCCGACTGTCAAAAGGCCGAGATGAGGCATGTTCCACAGCCGGCGCCGCGACCGGTATTCTGCCAGCTCCTCAAGGGATGCAGAGCGAGGATTGCGGCTTCTGTGTTCAAGCGAAAGCAGCAGGGCTTTGGGCATATGATTTTGACTCCTTTCGCCGATAAAATGAAACTGCACGGCGCAGCATACGACGCCATTCGATCTTCCGTCCTCCGGTCCGGCGTCGTTTATGACGGCGCGAAATCTGACGGTGCAAGACAGTAAACACAATGCGTCAGCGTATCGGTAAATACAATCCGTCCGTCTGAAAGCTGTGTGACAGCTCCTATATGCCCCGGACGTCCGAATCCCCATTCCCGGAATTTTCTGCGATCCACCGCCGCTGCAATCTCCCCGCTTTCGACATTTAGGTGAAAAAGGGCGCGTGTCTCGCTGAACCAGATATTGCCCGCCGTGTCTGCCAACACGGATATGGGTTTGTGTCCGCAAAGCTCAAATGTATGTAACTTTCCCGTCTCCGTATGGTAACGCCGAATGCACGCGTACGCTGCGTCCGCAACATACAGGATACCCCGATCATAAAAGATCCCGTACGGCTCCCCGCAGGGAATTCCGCGGAGAACCGTCATCTCCAGATTTCGATCTATTACACAAATTCTTTTGTTTAAAAAATCCGCTGCATAAAGGTTGTCTCCCTCTCCCCACGCAATACCTCCGGGGAGCCTCAGCGTCAGCCGACCGCGCGTCCGCAGCTTTTGCCAGCCAGCCGGCTTCTCATAGACGTAAACCGCGTTTTCCTCCGCGTCGGTCACGGCAATACGCCCCTCCTTTACGCTGACGGCCAGAGGCTTCACAGGCTTGGCACAGCCTGCGCCGGCTCCAAGAGTCCGCAGGCTTCCGTCCGCCTCGCAAAAAGCGGCAACTCTGCCGTTTTCCATATCGCAGATATACAGCAGCTTTTCTCCGCTGTCATAGGCTGCGCCGGAGGGCCTTTGCAGCCCGCCTTCCGCGCCTATCCATCTTTCCGCTCTGTAAACGATTGACGTCGTGCCGTTCATGCGTCGATATACCCTCGGACAAGAGAGGCAAATGAGGCAATGTCGCGTATCTTATCCATATTCAAATCGCTGTCGTCGATTTCAATATCATACGCCTCTTCAATTTCTACAAGAATGGACAGTGCCAAAATGGAGTCGATTCCAAGCGCCAGCAGCGGCGTGTCATAGGCAAGCGCCTCCGCCTTGCTCTTATCCTTCATTCGGGACGCAATGATCTGCTTTACCTTTTCCTCTACCGTGTTGTTCTGCATACAGCATGCTCCTCTCTTTTACGTATCTGCGCCGAATCGGCGGCAGTCCTGTGATTTTTCATGTATGGATTCCCCGCTGATTCCGGAAAGCGGAACGCGGAGCACACGGCTGTTGGCGCCGTCAAGAATCATCAGATTATTGCCGTTGATACACAGGGAGTTCGGGTTGGCCAGCCGTGTGTCTGATGCGTCTCCGGCCGGACTGTACCCTGCGCCAAGGCCGCCAGCCAGCGTGAAAATGCGGCGATCGCTCTTTCGGACAATTCTTACGCTGTGGCTGCCGGATTCCGAAATGTACAGATTTCCCGATGCATCCGTACATACTGCCGACGGCCGATTCAGTACAGCACACAATGCATCTCCTCCGTCGCCGCGTCCTCCGCTCCCTCCTCCGGCAGCAGTCCGGATTTTTCCGGTACAAAGATTTACCGCACGGATGCGATGATTGAGATAATCCGCTATGTACAGCACCTCCGCCCGAGAATCGATGCATATGCCGTAGATTTCCTGAAACGATGCCTCGGCGGCAGCGCCGCCGTCACCCGAAAATCCAAAGCGCCCGCTGCCTGCAAAGGTCTCAATGATGCCCTCTGCTGAAATACGACGCACGACATTATTTGCTATATCATTGATATACAGATTTCCGTGTTTGTCAGAGGCCACGCCTCCGGGCTTGTTCAGAGATGCACACGCGGCCGGTCCGCCGTCTCCGCCGAACCCCGCCTTTCCGGTTCCGCAAACAATGTGCACCCGTCTCACGCTTCCTGTCCTTCCGATATTTTCCAGCATGACAAGCTGATCGTTTCCGGTATCTGCGACAAACAGGCGATTTTCGATTGCATGCAGTGCCGTAGGCTTGTTCAGGCGCCCGCTTTCCGCCCTGCCACAGCCACTTCCGCCAAAGACAGGAAAAACGCGGCCGCCGCGGAGCATGACAACGCGGTGATTGTTTTGATCCGCTATATAAATGGCATCTGTCACAGGAGATGCGGCGACCGCCTGCGGCTCCCAGAAAAGCGCTGTTTCCGCCGCTCCCCGGGAGGAGCATCCGGCATGTCCCCAAGCTCCGGCCTCATGGATGAGAGGTAGCGACGGTTCCAGCAGCACCCGCCCCTTATCCGGCTCCGCCTCGCTGCTGTACGTCTGTACGCAATTTCTCCTCCTTGCTTTTGCCAGAAGCAGCGCAGTATAGGCTTTACCTATCGTTCTCTCGGCCCGGTCTCCGCTGCTGCTCTCCGCAATGCCGGCGCTGAAGGTCAGACGGATCTTTTCATATCCCTCGCCGCCGGATAAAAGGCCCGCAAAGAACCGTTCCTTTCTGAACGCCGCCAGCGTGCCGCGGGCCATGCTTTCCGCCGCAGCTTTGTCTTTTTTTCGGAAGATAATCAGAAATTCGTCCCCGCCCGGCTCGTACAGCAGAGCCTCATTTTCAAAGACAGAGCAGAAAAAAGCTGTTATCCGCCGCATTACAGTTCTGCATACATCGGGCGGAAACTTTATGCAGTATCTGAGAAAAAAATCGACGTCAATAAAAAGCAAACTGTACGGCCCTGTTTCTGCCGCGAGAACACGCTCCGCTTTCTGTCTCAATCTTTCAATGCTGATCATACAGGATTTTCCTCCAAATAAAAACAGGCTGCCGTTACGATTTTACAGCATTTTGGCGCATGCCGCCTACAAAATTTTCCATCCCCGGAGAAAGGCGCCTTGTCCCGAAGAAAGCAAGCGAGCGATTGATCTTCCGCCGCAGCTTCTCCGAAATCCACGGTGTCTGAATTTTATCATAGGTAAACGACGCCCATCCCTCAAGCGACTGCGGAAAACGCATCCCGTAAGCCTGAGCCGTCTCGTACAGCGGCGTCCCTAAATACGGTGAAAAAGCGAACAGGAGAATTTCCGCCTGAGGACAAACCGCGCGCACCTCACTGATGAGGGCAAGCGTGTTCTCCGTGTCTTTTTCCGGATTCCAGGGAAACCCGACCATGAAGGACAGCGTCGGCCGGACGCCAAACGACACGCAGCGCCGCACAAGCTCAAGAACCTCCCCGTTGGTATGGCGCTTGTTCAGATGCCTGAGCACATCGGCATCTCCGGATTCCACGCCCGCGATAACCCGGTAAAATCCGCTGTCCGTCAGCGCCTTCAGCTCCTGATGCGTAAACTTTAAAAACTGCCGGACAGCGGAGGCGCCGTCCCACCTGAGCTCCAGACAGCCCGCCCGCAGCATTTCGGAAAATTTCAGAGCTCGCTCCCGATCTACGAAAAAATTGTTGTCAAAGAAGTGAACGGCGTCTATATCATACTGTTCCTTCAGGTATTTCAGATCCCAGTACACGTTCTCACACCCCAGCCCCTGCCAGCGCCTTTTGAACACAGCGCCGATAGAGCAAAACGTACAGGCATACGGACATCCGCGGCTCGACTCGTATCCGAGAATCCTCCGGTTTCCCCACCCTTCATGTATATATTCAGGCATCCGGAGATAGCGGTATCCCCCGCGCATGCTCTTCGGAATCGGCATCCGCTCCGTTTTTTCTGTCTTTCCGATGATGATCCCGCCTTCCGGCAATTTGTAAGCCACACCCGGCATATCGAAAGGCTCCTCGCCCCGCTTCAGCCTGTCCAACAAGCGCGGAAGGATCCTCTCTCCCTGACCGATGACAACAATATCCACAAGCGTATGCATAAGTGTTTCACCAGGCATCAGACTCGGGTGCCAACCGCCCCAGATCAGTCTGATTTCCGGCGCAAGATCTCTTACCCGCCGGGCAAAGCGCAGGCCGTTGGTAATCTGAGCGCTGGTTGTCGCGCTGATGCCGACGGCAAACACATCCCGCAGCCGCTCGGCAAGCTCACCGGTCTGGAAGGAACCATCCTTTAACCGTTCGTCAATAACTTCCACTTCAAACCGTGCGCCCACGGCCTCTGCAAGCGCAGCCACTGACAGAGGGATATCCGTATACAGCGGCGCCTCCGTCCCCTCGCTCTCAAACGACGGATAAAACAGCAGAACCTTATGCATAGAATTCCTCCAATCCATATCCTGGCTTTAGCAACCGACATACGGCGGCTTCTTTTCCGGGGAAAGAACTTTTTTTACCGTTCTTTCCGATAAAGAATAGTACCGAAGCAAAAGACGGGCTGTGACCGTCGACAGCATTTCAAAATCCACAGCTCGGTTCAGCGTCACCGACTGAACATGCACAGCGTCGCTGAGAACGGTAAACAGAAGCGAAAGCGCTTCGCGTTCTCCCCGCGGCAGCTCCCGTACACCGGCGAGCACGAGCAGCTCCGCAAAGGAAGCCGAGTAGAATTGATACAGCTCACACAGTCTTTGCCGGACATAGGAATCCTCCCGATCCTTTACCAGCTTCCACAAATCGATGTAGACGGAAAGAATCTCGGGATGCGTACCGGAGCCCAATACAAAACCGCGGGCCAGATGCGCAAGTCTTTCGGAAGGTTCCGCAGTTTTTTTCATTTCCGTCCGCAGCGCCTCCACCCAACGTACTCCGGCCGCCGCCATGGTATCCATCAGCAGCTCCTTGTCGCCTTCCGGAAAAAGTTCTGCGAGAAGGTCGGAGCTCAGGCACGCTGCCCGCGAAAGATTTCCGAGTGTCAGACCGTCCGTTCCCCGCTCTCTCAGTATCTGCAATGCTATACGGGTTATTTTCTGTTTTCTGCTGTCCATCCGCCTCATAAAAGAATCCATACCTATGCAAAGACCTCCTTTTTGTTAACCGGGCGTACTTGAAAATGCCTGTTTTTTAATATCCCGGACAAACTGCCCCCAAAATCACGGTTCATTCGAATTGAATTCCCGTCCGCACATCCACCTGTCAAAAAAGCCGACGACAAGCGTATCATACGTCTTTCCCATCACAACGCGGTTTGTCAGATGATGCGCCTTTTCCACCGTTATCAGCTTCGCCGTTTTTGGGTTCAGAAGGCTGTGCGCGTACACGGCGTCCCTATAAGGTATAATGCGATCTGTTTTGCTGTGTATCAGCAGCGTCGGAAGCGCTCTCAGACGCTTCAATCTTTCAACGGTTCGCTTCTGCATCCTCGAAAATCCGGCAACATGCAGATACAGAAAGAGAAATACCCTTCTTTCAAGGGGATTTTCGACCTGTTTATTGTTCAGAACATATCTGAAATAATCCCGGACGAAAATCATTGGACCGCTGTCCACGGCGACCGCGCGAAGCTCGGGCAGCTCGTCCGCCGCGCTGAAGGCAACGGTCGCTCCCATGGAAAACCCGATGGCACCGTATGGCTCCGGCATGCCGATTTCCCTGATTCTTCGGACAAACCGCTTCATATCGTCCTCCAGAGAATAACGGATTCCCCGCCGGTCGCCGCTTCCGCCGTGATTGGGATAATCAAACGCCGCAACGGCGTACCCCGCTATCAGAAGCGGCTCTATATAGGAGTATACCGAGGTTTTGGAGCCTCCGAGATAATGACAGGCAATGATCGTGCCCTTTGCCTCACCGCGCGGAAAATACTGAATGGCCGCCAGCGAAAGGCCGTCCCGCGAAAAAAAGCGGAAACTGCGCGTTCGATAAGGAATATTCCGTATTTCCGTCGGTGCGGCTCTTTTGGGATGGCTCGTTTCTTTTACCAGACGGTATCCCCGAACAGCGCTCCGTACAGCAAAAGCAAGCATCCCCGCCGCGGCACACAGGACAGCCGTGTATAAAATTTTCTGGATCATGACAGCACCACCCGTCTGATTGCATTGTTCGCATAATCCGCGATATATAGATAATTTTTGTCGGCCGTCACGCCGGCGGGAATATGAAAGCAGGCTTCTCGCTCATTTTTCAGGCTGTCTGTATAGCCCGCTATTCCGCAGCCTGCTGCGGTTTCAACGATGTCTTTCTGTACATGCCAGCGCCGGATGCGGTGATTCAGGGCGTCCACGATATAGAGCCACTCCTCCGCGCTGTCCAGGCAAACCCAATATGGCCCGTTGAGATACGCATCCGCTCCTTTTCCGCCGTCTCCGCCGAAGCCCGCCTTTCCGCAGCCGCATACCGTTTGGATTTTGCCTCCGTCCGCCAGATTCACGCGCCGGATACGGTTGTTACCGTAATCGGCGATATACAGCATATCGCCACTGCGTGACACGCATAAGCCGTACGGCCTGTCCAGCGCCGCCTGACCGGCGTCTCCTCCGTCCCCGCTGAATCCGAATGCACCGCTGCCCGCAACGGTTTCTATCGTCCCCTCTTTGCTGATGCGGCGGACGACGTTGTTGCCGTAATCATTTATATATACATTTCCGACACAATCAGCCGCCACGCCTCCGGGCCTGTTCATTTTTGCACGCCGTGCTTCGCTGCCGTCACCGTCATAGCCGCTGATTCCGCTGCCCGCCAAAACGGAAGCCCGTCCGTCCCTGATTTGAAGGATTCTGTGATGTCCGGTATCCGCAATGTACATCACGCCGCTTCCGCCGATGCAGACACCGCTCGGCTTGCAAAGCGCCAGCTCCAGCGGATCCGGTCGGCATTCGCCCGCCTGAATCCCGTCTGTGAAACCTATCTCATTTAAGGTATTGCCGGCGGCTGTATACAGTTTTCCGCCGGTCACTCTGACAATTCTGTGATTTGAGCGGTCGGCAAAGAGCAGAGAACCGTCTCTGTCCACAGCCACGCCGTACGGCTCCGATATTGCCGCCCCAAACGCCCGCTCGCCGTCCCTTCCCCTTCCTTTCAGGGATCCGCCGACAACGGTAGTGCATCTTCCCTCTCCGCAAAAAACCGTTATTTTATCCGGTTCCGCATATACAATTCGATTTCTACCCATTTTTTTCGCATTGAAAAGAGCGATCTCCGTATGTTTCAGCAAGGTAAACAAGTCCGCAGCCTGATGGCTGCCGGCCACCCCCATACTGAAGGTTATCCGAACCTTTTCGTACGGGTATGCGCCGACAAATCTGGTGCGGCGCCATTCCTCACGCAAATTTTCAAGCCGTCGGCGGACCTCTTCCTGCTCTGTCTCCCAAAGGAGAAGCAGAAATTCATCTTCTCCGCTGTACGCAGCCGATAAACCATGGATTCCGGCAAGAAAGGCAGCCATGTGCCGCAGCGTCAGGTCTCCCTGTTCCGCCCCGATTTTTTCATTCAGATTTGCAAAAAAATCAACATCCAGCAGAGCCGCCGTCATTCTTTTTTTGCCGGTGTATCCGCTCCGTATCCGTCTCTCAATCTCTTCCCGCGTCAAAATACCCGGAATAGATATTTTTCTTTCATTTTCCGGCATGCATCTATCCTTTCCGCCATCCCCGCAGAACAGCATGTGAATACAGTCAGGCACTTCATCATTCGGCATGTCCTCTCACAGCAGGCGCAGATTTTCAAGCCTGCGCATCATATCCGGATCCCTCACCGTACGGAGCAGACTCCAGGCGGAAAATTTTACTGGAATGTCCCTGTTTACAATTTTTTTTGTATTTTTAAGCGTTTCCGCCGAAAGCTCGCTCAGCCTGTCGGCAAGCAGAAGTGCCTGTTCCGCCGCCTTTGCCGTGCCGGAAATCCTGCCGGTTATTCCCATACGGCTGGCCTCCTCCGCAGAGATTCGTTCGTTGGTCAGGCAGATTCTCTTTGCGGCCGCAGCTCCGCAGGACCGGCTGATAAGTGTCAGCGTACCGTCCCCCATCAGACCGCCGTACTGCGGATCCGGCAGCCAGAGCCATGTGTCGGGCGATGCCGTCCGAAAATCACATGCCATGGCAATGGATACTGCCGAACCGATGACTGCGCCGGAAAGGGCAGCGATATAAATTTTACGGCTTTTCAGAATCGCCTTTATCAGACGATGAACCGATCTGACCGCCAGAAACACTTCTCTGCGGCATGAAAAACCGGCAGCAAGCGAACGCAAATCCAGACCGGAGGAAAAAATATCGGGAAGTCCGCTTTCCAGCACGACGCAGGAGATACAGCTCTCCCGCTCGGCTTCCAGCAGTAAGCGGCGAAGCGTCTCCAAAAAGGAGCGGTCAAACGCATTTGCTGGCAGGCGCCGCCACGTCAGTATCCGAACACGGCCCCGGGTTATTTTTTCTATTACCTTTTCGTCCATATCGATGACCATAGCTTTCGCTTTGCGAAAGCTTCCTTTCCTGAGGAATCGGGACATGCTTGGCGGTTCAAATTCGCCAAACGCTTGTGAGAGTTTTATATAATCAAGCTTCGTGTTCTTCACTTTTTAAGGAGCAGTATTCCGTCATACGGCGTCATGAAAACCGGACGCCGCCGGATACTGTTTTACCGATTTTTCAAACGGACGGACAACCGTTCCGGATGGTACTGACGCCTCAGATTCCGCAGAATCTTCACCGTATCCGTTACAGCATTTCTCCCCCTGTCTCCCCGGCTTTTCTGCGTCCGCATTTTTCGATGAAGCGAAGCAGCGGTGTTTCATCAAAGGTTCCGGAAACGACATCTGCCGCGGCATGAAAAACCGGCAGCCCGGCGGTTTGAAGACGTCTGCGCATACCGGCCGCAGTACGCGGCAGAAAGGAACACCGCCGTTGAAGAAAATTGACCGCCGCACCCGCCCCGCTCTGTTTGATGACGGCAAGAATTCTTTCTTCGCGCCTTTCCTGACGATAAAAAATATTTTCTGTAACCGTTCGGGCCAAATCCTCATAAAACGCGGAGGCCGATATCTGTCCGCCGCCGAACATCCACATTTCCTCGAACACAAAGGCGCAGCCTGTTTTACTTTCAAGCCGGCGGAGAAGATTGTTGTCATACAGCGGCACAAGCCCCATCCAGAACAGGCGGTTGTCTCCGCAGGCATGCCTCCGCGGCCGGTCCCCCGCCTCCTGATTCAACGCCTGCATCACACAGAGCGCAGACGGACGACCGAGATCGTTTTCCACACAGAAAAGCTTCAGGCATAGACCACCCGGCAGAACACCCGGCTGCCGGAGGCGCCGCGCGTCAATATCTCTTTTCAGGCCGAGCGCACGGTTATAGAAGCCGGCAGTTTCTGACACCCCCTGCCGCTGCCCGAATCGGCGAAGCAGCCACTCTCCCAGCCCGCGCAGCTCGTCGGCTGACGGATTCCCGGAAACAACAAAAAGCGGTATACCATATTTTTTGTGCAGCGCCTTGCACAGCTCAACCGCTCCCGTACACGGATACTCCGTCGCTGCTTCAGCCGACGGTTTTGGGAGCAGTCCGGCTTCAATCAGGGAAAAAAAGGCTTGCTGGTAGGAGCAGGTTCCGTCTGGGAGCAGAGCATCCGAGTTACTGGGAATCAGACGCGCACCGGCACAAAGTCCTACGATTCTGTCGATATAAAGCACTTCCGCATCGACAAGCGCCGTAAGCGCAGACGGTATGTAATAGGTACACAATACATACGGACGCCCTTCGTAAATTTTCAGCAGCGTGTCTCTCTGTGACGCAAGGTAAACGGCCAGTGCACAGCCTTCCCCTGCCGCCGTGGCGTATCTGAGCATCATTTCCAGTCGCGTAAGAAGCTTATCCATAGCGCACCGCCATCACCGCCGCGCCCAGTGCCCCCGTTATCTGCGGCTCAAAGGGTATTTTCAGTGCCGGATATTTTTTGCAAAAGCAGTCGGCAACCGCGCCGTTTTTGGCCACGCCTCCCGTAAGCACCAAAGTGCAGCCGTCCGGAATGTTTCCGGCCAGTGCGAGAATGCGCCCTGCTATGGACTGACAGATTCCCGCAGCAATATCCTCGCGTCCGACACCCTTCGAGATGCCGGAGATTACCTCGCTCTCCGCAAATACCGTACAGGTACTGCTGATCGGATATGGCTTTTCCGCCCGCCTCGCACATTCGGAAAAAGCGTCAAGATCCATCTTCATCACGCCGGCCATCACTTCAAGAAAGCGCCCTGTCCCTGCCGCACACCGATCGTTCATGGCAAAGCTTTTAACTGTTCCGTCGTCAGACAGCCGAATAACCTTGCTGTCCTGTCCCCCGATATCGATAATGCACCCAGCATTCGGAAACAGGTACCGGACGCCCGCCGCATGACAGGTAATTTCCGTCAAACTGCGGGCGCCTTCAATATTGCCTCGGCCGTATCCGGTTCCGACAGTACCGCCTATCTCCCGCTCATCCACCCCTGCCCGTTCGCAAAGGCGGCGCGTAAGCTCACGCGCAGTCTGCGCATGGCTGTATCCGCTTGATTGTGTGAGATAGGATACAGGACGCCCCGCACTGTCCGTCAATACGGCATTTGCGGAAACGGAACCAATATCGATTCCCAAATAGTACTTCATAACCGATTCTCCAGACTTTCTGAAAATGCGTCCATGCGGAGCTTCATCTGCTGTGCCGAAACGCCTCCCGGATCGATGCAGTCGCCGTACAGCTCAAGACAGGGCAAGCCCTGCCGTACGCAAAGCTCTTTCAGTTCCCATGCCGCGCCCGGTATGGCACGGCATCCCTGATGCATGAAGATGACTGCGGCCTCTATGTTCATCTCGCGTATGATTTTATTGTAAAGCGTCGGTTTGCCGCCTGAATGACCGAGAAGAAAGTGTGACATTACCTTCTGTGCAATTGAAGAGAGCGGACGCCTCTCGTCAAGCGGCTCCCAATAGATATATCCGGTCATGTCAAATGCGACGGCACATTTGAGCGTCTGCTCAAAATATCGGAGAAGCTCCCCCGAAAACAGCGGTGCGAAGTGTACCCACAGCAGTCTGTGGTACTTTCCGGGCATCGGCACCCGGCTCTCCAGCTCCTCCCTGTACGCCCGCGCAATACGGGCTCCTTCGGCGGAACCAAGCAGAAAGGTCAAGCCGAACAGATTGCGCAGCGCCAAATTGCCGCAAAAAAGAAGATTTTGGCTCCGCATACAGTTTGCGCGTACAAGCTCGTCTCTCGCTTCGTTTGAAAGATGCACGGCTTCCTCCAGCTCCGCGCGTCCAAAGCTCCTGCCCATTCTTCTCAGAAAAAAGCCGCACAGCTTCGCAAGCCTTTTCCGCATCAGCCGTCTGTTCTCCGGCGTATCAAGATACGGCACTTCCAAGAGAAACACCTCGGTTCCGTGCCGCTCCCGCAGATACCGCGCCATCGCTGTTCCGCCGTCACATATATGCGAGGAAAGAACCGCCGTTTTCGGCGGAGGCAGCATGCCGCTCTCCAGAGCCCCTATCACCGCCTTGTGATAGGAGCAGACACCCACAGGAAACCCCGCTGAGTGCGCGTATGCAATCTGACCGGCAGCCAGCCCCAGCGTCGACATCCAGCCCGACATAAGCTCTATGTGAACAGGAATGCATCCGGCGGCATACAGCAGCTCTGTCGGCATGACCATATTGGTCCAAACAACGGACTCCGTTTTTTTCCACACCGTGTCGGAAAACAGTCTGCTCTGATAGCTGACGAGCAGGCGCGCGGCATTCAGCTCCATCTGTGCGGAGGCGCCTCCCGCCAGCCGCATCCGCTGTCTCCATATTTCTGCGGTCGTCACAACAGTCCTCTTTCTCCGGTTTCTCCGGCATTTTTTCCCGGTTGTATGTATGCAGCGTTTTGATCGTCCGGCAAACATCCAAGGCGGATAATTTTTGAAGCTTGTCTGTCCGAGCTTTTGCAGAAACGGCAGCTCTTTTTACAGCAGCAATTTATGCCCGGCTTTCTGCGATTTGAGCTTTTACGGCATCCCGCCGAATCGCAGACATTCCGCAAAGGCCTCCAGACGGAGACGGCTGTGTGCAGATATCCTCTGCGGAAACGACTCCTCCAGCACCAAAAGTCTTTTTTCCTCGTTTTCACACAGCCGTGCGACAGCGGGTGCGGAAAACATACTGAAATCACAGTGTCTGGACACAATACAAATGACAGCCCGGGCATTCCGGATTAGCTCTCTTGCGTACGCTTCATAAAAAAGCATCCGCGGGCAAGCGGGAGCTCTCCCGCCGTTCAGAACTGCGTCGCCGCGGTTCGTTTGAAAGCAGGTATTGAAAGCAAGCGTCTCTTCTCCGAAAAGCTTCCGCATCTCCTCCGCATAATTCTGCGGAAGAGCGGAGGCCAGCACGAGAATTTCTTTTCCGGAAAGCTTTTCGCCGCGGTTTTCGCAGGAAAAAAAACTGTACAGGCTCTGGTCCCCCGATATCCGGACACGAAAGGTTACCCGCTCCTTAGGCTGAATACCTTCTGCCGCACCCACAGGTCTTTGCGTTTTTCTAATCAGCAAACGCGGCTGTTTCCTGCATACTGTACCGTAATTTTCCGCCGTGCGGGGCGTGCGGCCGCCCGGCGTAGCTACGGAAAGCTCCTGTGGGATTCCGAATCTGCTCGCCAGAGAGTCAAACATTTCGGATGCATTTGTCATCGACGCGTCATAGCCGGATACCTCCAGCATAAAAATAAAGATATCCGGAGCCAGCAGGCGGATTCTGTCATACAGCCGCTGGCTCCCGCTGCAGCAGTTGGTCAGAAGGACGCCGTCATATGCCGTAAAGTCAATTTTTTCGCCGTGGAGAACATAACCGCACAGATTCTGGGGAAATACGCCGTACTCCCGTCCCTCCGCGGCGTCAGAGGCGCAGATCATTTCGTATCCCATGCGGCGCAGCGTCCCGTGAGGGACAAAGGAGCAGAAATATAACAGTTTTGGCATCGGCGTTTTCCTCTCATTAAAATTTCACTTACGGAGCTGTCTCTTGTGTTTCTGCGCTTTCTGATAAAGTCCGCATTTCCCTGTTTAAAATCAGGTTGAAAAATGATGCTGCCAATGGTATACCGTACATAGCAGACTAAACGGCTGAACTTCAAGATGAGGAAATCTCACGCCGAATGATGTGAAATTTCCGTTCGTATAGAAGCAGGACTGGTCCGACGCAGCGTTTCTCGCCGCGTAAGTCAGTACAGGTTTCAATCATGTTCAAGTTTTGCGACCGAAGGGGAGCAAAATCTTGTAGACGCAGCGTTTCTCGCTGCGTAAACGTTCAGTCAAAATCCGCAACGGAAAGAAATGAAAAATACAGTACACGGGAAATTGGTAGGGTTATCGTACAGCAGCCCTCAAAAATACGGAGGATATACAGTCTCATGCTTTTGAATTACAGAAACTTATCCGTCAGAAATGCTTCACCGGATGATGCCGTACAATTGGCGGCGCGGCGGTATGACGGAACCGTTATGGCTCATGCCGGTTTTCCGCGGGGACTAAATCAGACGGCGGAGGAACGGCAGAAATAGGTTTCAAGATCTGCGATTTTTTAATACACGGCAAGGGGTTTTGCAAAATACTGCTCAGTATGCTCATATCGTCTCTGTTTCGCAATATGGGATATGACAAAATCTTTATTAATATAAATGCAGAAAACAAAAGACCTCAGCACGTATACGAAAGGCTTGGATTCCGGAAAATACGAAGCCGGGAAAACTCGCGGAAAAACCAGCTTGGCGAGCTGCAGTCGTCTGTCGATTACGAATTGTGTCGCGAAAACTTTTTAAGCTTTGTAAATGAATTCTGATGAAAGAACGGACTGTCAAGATGCTTTCCGGCATACCAGTCAGTCGTCGCCGGCAGTTTCCACATGATTTCACCGCGGAGCGCGTAAGGGACGGAAGCTCTTTCAGCTTTCGTTCTTTTTCTTTACGGTACCGGTTACGCCTTTCTCATCTCTTGCTTTGAAGCCCTCGGTAAATTTCCGGATTTTCTGTCGAACGGCCTCCGGTGAGGAAAGCCGGCTGAGCAGGAGGCAGTATTTTTTGTTCAGCTCCTCCTCCGACAGACAATCATGCATTATCACCGGCTGATAAATGGTATAGTCGTTCCAATCGTAGGATGTCAGCCGGCGGCTGCGGTGCATCCTCTCGAAAAGCGGAGTGCCGGGGTACGGCGTCGCCATGGTTATGCTGGCGGCAAAAAGCCCAGTTCGGCTGATAAATTCCTCCAGCTGCTCAAAGACCTGCGGCGGATCGTCAGGCCATCCGACAATGAAGCTCCCGGTAACGCCGATCCCCTCATCCTGTATTCTCTGAATCATTTCGCCGTATCTGTCAGCGAAACGCGCTTTCAGGCCGCTGGGTTCCACCTGTTCCAGCAGATCTCTCCGTATGCCTTCAAAACCGATTAGAACCTGTGAAAGTCCGCTCCGGCGCGCCTCGCGGATGTTTTCACGCTCCGCCGCAAAAGAGATATCTGTGTTTGCATACCAAGAAAAGCCGCTCTCTCTCATAACATCGGCCAGCATGTGAAAATGCGCGGGATCGCTGTAAATGTTGTCGTCGGTTATATAAATCCGGCCCGCTCCCCGCAGCCCATTAATTGCCTGTAGCTCTCTTTCGAGCTGTTCTGCATTTTTTTTGCGGAATACATCGCCGTACAGACCGCGGACATTGCAGAAGCTGCACCGGTTGCTGCACCCGCGCGAGGACTGCACGGGTATCAGCTTTCTCTCCTCCTCCGACAACAGGGAAAATAGCGGAACAGGAGAGGCGCAGAGATTTACAGTCCCCATAGGCTGTTCATAGCACTTTTCGGGACATCCGCGCGCAAAATCCCGCAGGAAACGCCGGAATATAAGCTCCCCTTCTCCGAGCATCAGTGTGTCGGCGTGCCGCGCCGCCTCCTTCGGCATCGCTTTGGCGTGAACGCCTCCGATGACAACATGCGCTCCCCGCCGCCGGTATTCGTCAGCCAGCGCATACGCACGTCTGGCATTGGGCGTGACAGTATACAAGCTTATGACATCGTACGTTCCTTCCGGTAGAGAACAGAATGCCTCATCTGCCGTCTCAGGCTCATACCCCTCCTGCTCCGCGATAGCTGCCAGAAGGAAGAGCGCCGGCGTTGCGACGCGCCAGCGGCTGCCAAGCAACCGTTTCTCCTCATCTTCGAAGGAACGGTTGAGCACAAAATCACCGCGCGGGCCCGGCATTGCCGGCGCTGCAAGCAAGATTCTCTTCACTGTTTTTCACCCTGTTCCGATTCAGATTTTTAAAGTACAGCAGCCTGTCCCGCGCCGCCTGCGGTGAATAGATCTGACGAAGTGCCTCGCCAAAGCCTCTTTCCAACTCGTCCACCCGCATTTTTGCAGGCTCCACCACCACATTCCAAAGCGTATAGCTCCCCCAATGTCTGCTCAGAATTCTTCCGTCGGTTTCCAGCCGGCGATAAAGCTCAGAACCGGGAAACGGCGTCGGCACAGACAGCATCGCACCGTACAGGTGATTTTCCAGAGTAAAATCCACAATCCGCTGAAAAACACCGGTATCATCGCCGTCCAATCCCAAAATGAAGGTTCCCCATACGCCGATGCCGTAGGACTGAATGATGGATATTGCCTCGGCATATCCGGAAAGCTGTTCATATTTCCACTTTTCCATTTCACGAAGCGATGCCGGCTCAATGCTCTCAAAGCCGATCACCAGCTTCCGGCAGCCGGACGCATGCAGAAGCTTCAGAAGCTCCGGCTTGTAGGCCAGACTGATATCCGTATGGGACATCCAGCGAATGCCGGCCGATGCAAGCTCGCGCAGAAGCGTTTGCGAAAACTTTTTGTCTACCAGCATGTTGTCATCCGTAAAATAGACATGCGGCCTTTCCTTCATTGATTTGATCGTTTCCAGCTCGGAGAGTACCTGCTCCACGCCTTTGTGGCGGTATTTCGGTCCGTAGACCTTCGTGGAAGCGCAGAACGCGCAGTTGTGCGGACAGCCGCGGGATATCTGAACCGGAACCGTTCTGTATTTCGCCATATCCAGCAGGCCGTAAAGCGGCGTCGGGCTCTGTGCAAGATCGATGAGCTCCGTATTCCTGTAAAAACGGTCCGGCCTTCCGTTTCGGCAGTCCGAAAGAAATTTCGGCCATGTTTTCTCGCCCTCACCGATGAAAACGGTATCAAAATGCTCCGCCGCTTCCTCCGGCAGGTTTGTAGGATGCATGCCGCCGCATACGGTATAAATGCCGCGCGAACGGAAAAAATCGGAGAGCTCATAGGCACGCGTTGCCTGCTGCGTCATAAAAGACATCCCCACCATGTCGCAGGCAACCGAAAGATCCGTCTCCTGCGTCTCCTCGTCGATGTAGGATATTTCATTGAAATACGGGGCGGCAATGGCCGCAACGGTCAGCAGCGGGGCGTTCGGGCAGGACATTAGCTCACGCAGCGAATCGATCTGACTTAAGCTGTCGTATAGCTGCCGGGTACGCAGATTCTCCGCGGAGCGGCCCATCCCGACGCCGCGCGGAGACAGCAGAACAAGTTTATTCAACTTCATTTGACAGCCGTTCCTTTCTGAAACAAGTAGTTTTTCATGAACCGGACAATGAACCTAAGATGTTCCGCCGGTGGACCGCGCAGAAACGTTTCGGACATCGCTTTTCAAGCCGCACCATGGATTAAACATTTTTATTCGCTGCAGCCCCTGCCCTGCGGTTATTGCGCAGATTTCTGCGGAGGGACGCCATCCGGTATGCCGCCGCCTCGGTGTTGTAAAATTTATCATAGATCCACGCGACCCCCCTCATAAGCTCATCCGCCGTCATATGCTTCGGACGGTAAACGACGTCCCAGAACGTGTACCGGCTCCAGTCATAATCCGCAATCCGTCCGGCAGCTTCCATCTCACAGAATAGCTGTGTGCCCGGCAGCGGCGTCAGAATCGTGAAGCTGCCGGAATAAATACCGTTGCTCTGGACAAATTCCAGCACTTTTTCGAACACATCCGCGCCGTCCTCGTCTGTGCCGAACAGAAAGGATCCCCATATCTGTACACCCGCCGCCTGTATGTTTGCCGTCAGCCGCTCATAGCGCTGCGACATTCCCGCTTTCCATTTGTTTTTATCAAGCGTAGCCAGGCTGCCGCCGGATGGATTTTCAAAGCCGATAAAGAGCCACCGGCAGCCAGCGTCCCGGAGCAGCGCCAGAATTTCCGGCTCTTCTCCAACGGAAATATCCGTCTGCGTCCCCCAGTAGATTTCCTCGTCCCGAAGCAGACGGAGCAGCTTCAGAGCGCTGTCCCTGCGGATAAACATATTATCATCCGCAAAGAATACAAACGGTGCAGCCGTGACACGCTTAATCGCCCGGAGCTCCTTTATGACCTGCTCCGCCGTTTTGTGCCGGTAACGGGAGCCGTAGATAACCGGCAGCGTACAGTAAGAGCAGGTTCGGGGACATCCCCGCGTCGTCTGCAGACTGTAGGAGCCGTAAAGCGAAGGGTTCAAAAGATCGTAACGCGGTACGGGAGACAGTCTCAGATTCGTCAGCCGTTCGGCTCTGTAAACTCTTTTCGGCGAGCCGGCTTCAAAATCCGTGAGAAACCGAAACAGTGTTTCCTCGCCCTCTCCGCACATAACGGTATCCGCATAATGCAGCGCCTCCTCACACAGCATGGAGGCATGTATGCCGCCCATCACGGTATAACACCCCCGTTCTCTAAACCTCTTGCAGATCTCGTAAGCGCGCGGCGCCTGCTGCGTCATGCCCGTCACCGCTGCCAGTGTAAAATCCTCATCGAACGGAATCTCCTCGCCGTGATCCTCGTCGATAAACCGAAGCTCATACGACGGAGGAAACAGCGCCGCAAGTGTCAGCAGACTGAGGTTCGGCGTTTCCCACGCTCCGTAAAACGTCGGAACAACCGTGTTGCTCTCCATAAATGACTTCATATATGGATTTTTACCGTATTTTGATCCCTTCGGTACTACCAGAGCCACCTTTGACATGGATGCCATACTCCCTTCGCAAAACCGTTTTTTATGCCCAGTATCGTTACACTCCAGCCGCCGCTGCGGAAAAGCATTACTCGGCCCGGGCATTTGCCGCCTCATTCTCCTTATGCAGTCTGCGGACGCGGCCTGTCGTACCGTTAAGCTCCACAAGCTCGCCTTCGGTAAAATGCTGCATGGCGTCTCCGTTAAAGACAACTACCGGGATCCGGTATTCCCTTGCGACGACCGCCCCGTGGGAAAGCATGTTGCCGTAACTCATAATCAGCCCGGAAACCAGCTTCAGCATGGGTGTCCAACTCGGATGAAAGGTATGAACAACACCGATGTCTCCCGCACACAGTCTGCTGAAATCCTCCGTGCCGCGCAGCAGCCGAATCCGTCCGCGCGCCTCCCCGCCGCTGATGCCTGTGGTTTTGTAGCGTTTTCCTCCCTGACACCGCTGTATCTCAACCTCTTCGGATTCCTTGAAGAGATACGGAGGTGTCCGGTCTTTTTCCTGCAAAAACAGGTGCCGGCGCCGTGAGGCGGACACCGAGGCATTCTGCAGCCCCGCGCCGGCGCACTGCCCGATTTCCCTTGCTGTCAGGTGAAAAATATCTTCTCTGGCCTTCAGGATCCCCTCGGATGCAAACGCTTCTCCGAGGCGCAGAAGAATACAGCGGATAAGATGCCAGCTCCGGTCAAATTCATAACGCTGATCCTCCCGCAGGCACATATAGATGCCGGCCAGCCGCGCCGTTTTCTTAAGCCTTCTCCGCAGAACGGCCGGAATATCTGATGAAGCAGCTTCCATCCGGTGTGTCTGTTTTCCGCTGCCGGTTCTGTTTTTATCTTCGTTATGAGAGGATAACCGGCGCAGATACTGTCTCACGACGGAGATGAGATATTCCGGATTTTCCTTTAAATGCGGGTATAAAATATCATCGCAGTGCATCCCCCTGTGCCCGTGTTTTTTCAGATATGCTCTGAGATTTTCATAAATGTCCGGACACGCACCGCTGCGGAGCGTTTTTTGAATCTCGGCCGGCTCCCGCTCTGAAAACAACCGGTATGCGTCCCTGCTTCTGCGGATTTTTTCAGCAATTTGCATCAGCTCGCGGTTCGCTCTCACCGTACTGCTTTTCATTCCACGGTGCGCGATGGCCGCGTCGGCCTCCGATTCTTCAAGGCCTGCCTCAGCGTATGCAGTCCGTGCCCATTTGTATGAAATTTGAGCAAAGCCGAGAAATCTGAAATGATCGGCGCCCAGGTAATCGCAGAAGTTCTCCGTCGCCCTGCTGAGCAGGGAAAGCAGCCCTCCTGTGTCGGCAGCGTCCCGCACCTTCCGGCTGAGTGCGCGCACCCGCCTCCGGTATCGTCCGAGACGTCTGTACCATGAACGCCAGTCCCTCTCCATTTTCCGGATAAGGCGGCTCCTTTTTTCCGCATCGCCCTCTCCTGTATCCTCGAAATACTTTTTCTGAAATTTCAGATTCCAGTATACCCTGTTGCGTATGAAGCACAGAGGCCTGTCCTCCGGCGCGCCCCCTCTCTCGTTGCTGTAAAAGCTGAAAAACACCCTGTCCTGCCACGCATCAAGCAAAGAGAGGTAGCAAACGGAGGCAGGAGACGCAAAGCGGTCAAGCAGAACACAGTCCAAGCTGCCGCCGAAAATGTCGTGATACAGACCGTCGCCTGCGGACGTAATCGGCCTCGCCTGAAACACGTATAGTTTTCCGGAAGAGATCCCCCATTCGATGTCCCACCCGTCTCCAAGGCGGGCAATTACATTTTCTGCCGTATCCCGAAGAAGAATCGCAGAATTCGGCGTAAGAGGCCCGTCTGCCGCGGCCGTATCGATTGTTTCTCCTTTTTTCCAGATATATCTGCAAGCTTGCCCCCCTCCGTCAACGACCGGCCGGCAGCCGCCCCGGCAGACCTCCGCCACAAAACTGTTCTCTCCAGTCAGCGGATGCCTTGTAAACAGTACGCCCGCAGACTCACAGGACAACATTTTCTGTATCAGCACAGGCATCGGCTGCGTACCGGCGGATACTCCCCTGTATGAGTTCACCCGCGGCGCAAGATAGGAGATCCATACACGTTTGACTGCGTCGGCAAGCTGAGGGGGATTTTCCACGTCCGAAACGCTTTCATAAATACCGGCAAAGGAACGCTCCGTGCTGTCCTCACCCGGAACGCTGGAGCGGACAATGACTTTCCCGCCTCCGCCCGTCCGCTCAAAAACGGCGTTCAACATTCGGATTTCCTTTTTGTCAAAAGCAGCGCTCAGAATCTTCGCCGCCGCATTCTTTTCCGCCGTATCAATACGGTTGCGCAGCATAAAACGCGCGGCAAATGCGGCAGGCAGGACATATCCGCCGCTGATCCGAAATCCGGTCCTCCAAAGCCGCATAAGCATGGCGGCCTTACCGCCGATTTCTCTTTCCGGCGGGATTTCCTTCTTTCTGTTGAGTAGATTTATCATAACGCCTGTCTGCACTTTTTCCCTGTCTGCGTACAATGTTTTCCGCCTTTCCGAGCGGCAGCCAGTCTGCTGTGCCCGCCCCTCTTTTCTGTTTTCAGGCTTACGCCGTACCCGCCTCTCCGATATCCTCCGGCCGGCCGATCCAGCGGCAATTCATGCGTCCGTCCGCCAGACGGGCATTGCCGCTGACCGTGCATCCGGGGCCGAACTCGTAAAGCTCTCTGATGCCGGATTCTGCCAGCCTGCGGATCAATTTCTGCCATAAAATCGGCGAGGCTATCTGCCGGGACAGCTTATCCCGCAAAGCATTGCCGTCCTCAGACGGCATGCCGTCAACACAGCTGTAAACAGGTGCGGCAGGCGCGGATACCTGCATTTCCGCAAAATCTTCGGCTGATTCCTCCTGTATCCTACGGCAGAGCGGACTGTGATACGCCCGCTCCCCGTCAAGCCGTATGGCCCAGCGCGCTCCGCATTTTTTTGCCAGCGCGGCGGCGGACAGTACCCGCTCCTTCCTCCCCGACAAAATATTCTGCGTCTCTGACAGAAAGGCGCCGACACACAGACTTTCACCGTCCGGATCTGCCTGCAGGCAGCATTTTTCGAGCTGCTGCACGGGAAAATCCACAATGCGGTACATACATTCCTCACCCGCCGGCAGCGCCAGACGCGACTCCAGGCGCAGAAGCAGTCTCAGTACCTGCGGAAACGGGAGAACCCCTGCGGCCGTCAAAGCGGTAAATTCGCCTTGGCTGAAGCCCAGAAACGCCGACGGCCCTCCGAAGCGTGACGAGAAAAACCGATAGATGCTGAGACAATGTGTGAGCAGAGCGGCCATCTCCAGACGTTTCGGGAGATGCTTTTCCGAAAAGCATCTTTGCGCAAGCCGCTCCCCGATACAGTCCTCGGCCTGCTGCCAGACGCCGCGCACGGAAGCGTCCGCCCTGTAAAATCCGCCGTCAAAATTTTTCTTAGCCGCTTCCCTTCCGGGAAATGCTGCGGCAGCGTTTATCCAAAGCTTTTTCTGTATAGCAACCATTTTCCTGCTGTCCTGTCTGAGGATTCGGGCCGCGGCCTTTCCGCCGGACCTCTGTCTTTTCCGTATTGACGGTTTTCGAATCCGTAATCCGTATTCTGAAAATTGTTTTTCCTCTGCTTATCCGTTTCCGCCCGCCTCGTTCTTTGTACCGTTTTCCGGTTTTCCCCGATTTTCTTTCATTGCACGGAACATCCTGCGTATTTTTGTATCCGCCGCATCTCCTGCCGAAACGGATTCGTATATATGGAGCAATCCCTCCTCCAGCTCCCGAACCGTCATCTGTTTCGGTCGGATCACCACATCCCACAGCGTATAGAACGCCCAGTCATGGGTGAGAATTCTGTTTTCTCTTTCCATCTGCGAACGCAGCTCCGTTCCGGGAAGCGGTGTAGGAACCGTTATATTTGAACCGTAAAGCCGGTTTTCCAGAATAAAATTCGCTGTTGCCTCGAAAATCCCCTTGTCATCCCGATCCAGTCCCACGATAAAAGTGCCGTATACGCCGATACCGCTGTCCTGTATCGCGGCGATTTTATCCCGGTATTTTTCCACATACCGAGTCTTGAAATTCAAAGGATCCACCGTCCCCAGAGCCGCCGGCGATACGCTTTCCAGACCGACGACTACCCACTGACAGCCCGCCCGGCTCATCAGGCGGAGAAGAGACGGATCATCTGCAATACTGATGTCCGCCTGTGCAATCCACCGAAGCCCTAAAACCTCCATTTTTTGCAGCAACTCTCGGCTGTCCCGCCTCTTTACCAGCAGATTGTCGTCCGCAAACAGAAGCAGCCGATCGGGAAACATCGCCTGCACGGACATCAGCTCTGACAGAATCTGCCCGTTGCTTTTTCTCCTATAGACCGGACCGTAAACATTGGAGGCGCAGCAGAAGCTGCAGCGGCGCGGACAGCCGCGCGTAGTATATACATTGATCAGCGGATAATCATATGCGCTTATCAGATCATACCGCGGCGTAATACATTCATCAAGAGAGAACCGTACGCCGCCCTTCCCCTCCCTGTAAATGCGCGAGCAGCAGCCCGCACGGAAATCTTCGAGAAATCTCGGAAAAAGCACCTCTCCTTCACCCGCCAGCACAACATCGGCATGGAGCGCCGCTTCTTCGGGCAGCAAAGCGGCATGAATGCCGCCCATTACAGTTGTCACACCGCGCTCCCGAAACGCATCCGCAATTTCATAGGCACGCGGCGCCTGCGCCGTCATGGCACTGAGACAGACCAGGTCACAGGGTTCGTTAAAATTTATTTCGCGCAGATTCTCATCTATATAGCTAACTTCCCATTCGTCGGGAAAGTATGCCGCTATCGCAAGAAGTCCCAGACACGGCGCCATCCAGAAGCGGCGAAAGCTTGCCATGACGGGAGAGGCGGCAAGAAATGCCGACAGTCTTTCATTTTTTCCGAAAAGATGCCCGCGCGGATTTATCAACACAGCTTTCATTGCCCTACCAAGCCTTTCTTTGCCGCCTGTTTTTTCTTCCGGACTTGACTTTCCACCGCCGATCCGGCTGCACAGATCTTATTTTCGGCCGGGAAGCCGTCTGTAAAATCTGCCGGATATCCTGCCCCCCTCGTCCGCGCAGATCAAAACCATGTCGTCCGCCCGGCCGCAGTGAAGCTGTGTTAGGCAGTATTTAACAGCATCCGTTCCGTTGCCGTAATCGTCATACAGGACACAGCTCGGTCCGTGTATGTGAAGCTGAAGGGTGAGATAAGAAAGCGCGCAGCTCAGCATCACATGTGGGAATCGGCTCGGATTGATTCGGCGGTATCCATCGGTCTCCGTCAACGCCGCTGTCTCCCGCAGGAAGCTCTCCGGCCCCGTACAGGTACTTAGAACCGCACCGGTTCTCTCCGCCATAGTCTCTGCAATACCATCGGGAAGCAGTCTGTGCGCAGTATAAAGAACTTTTCGAGTAAACTCGTCAAGCGTTCTGTCGTATGCCGTTGTAAAATTACTTTTCGTATATTCAGCATGCGTAGCCGTCACACGGCTGACACACTGTATCTCCTGTCTGCCCCCCATACAGCGAAGCGGCCGTCCGTTTTCTTTCCTCATCCGTACATCTCCCCAGCAATACAGAATTAAGCATTTTCGCCGGCTGTCCTCTGTCCTTTTACAAATTTCATTTCTCCTGCATCCGCCGGCAGATAACCGCTGAATTGCAGCCTCCGAAGGCAAAGCAGTCGACAAGAACATGCCCAAGCCTTCTCTCCTTTGCCTCGCCCGTTACGAAACGGTTCCGAAAGGCCGGATCCGGCGTCCTCAGATGAACGATCGGCGGGATGCGCTGCCGTTTCAGCATACCGACCGCCGCAAGAATGCCGAAAGCGCCGGAGGCGCCGCCGGTATGACCGATAAGACTTTTCGGCGCGGTTACATCGGCTCCCCCGAAAAGATCGGATAATATTTCTGCCTCCGTCCGGTCATTCTGGGGTGTACCTGTGCCGTGTGCTACCACCGCATCAATCTGCACCGCGGCTATTCCCGCCGTTTCCAGTGCCGCATGAATTGCCCTTTTTGCCTGACAGCCCCCCGGTTCGGGCGCTGTAGGGTGATAGGCATCCGAAGTCATTCCGTATCCCGCAATTTCTGCAAGCCCGCAACGCGTCCTTTCCTCCGCATGCCGGAGTGCGAAGAAAACGGCTCCCTCTCCAATGGAAATCCCTCTTCTTCCGCGGTCAAAGGGACGGCAATACGGGTCATCTATGGCGGCCAAACGCCGGAATCCGTCTACCGTTATTTTAGAATACGCCTCTGCACCGCCGGCTATCACCCAGCGGAAAGTACCGCTCTGCAATAGATCAGCCGCATATATCACTGCCTGTGCTCCCGCACAGCAGGCTGTCGCCAGCACGCTCACTCTTGTATGCAGCCGCTTCCGCAGCGTGTTTTTCAGAGAGCATAGGGAGAAGGATTCTTCTTTTTGCAGACAGGCGTCAGAGATACCCATACCTGTCCCGACAATGACACATCCCTCCCCGTCTCCCATGTCGATATCCGCCGTCAAAGCGGCTTTTCTCACTCCCGACACACACATATCCGTCAGATAGTCCGCGGGGTTTCTAACCGCCGCCTCTCTGTCACCGATGCGGCTTTTTTCAAGTCCCTTTTCAAGCGAATGCCAAAAGGATTCCGGATCCCCTCCGAACGTGCTCACAACCCCCGCACTCTCAATAATGACAGAGGCGTTTCTTTTTTTCATTCGGTTCCCCTGTCCTTCAGATATTCGCTGACAATTTCAGCGACAGCCGAAACGCTCGTCATTTCCATCAGCTTGTCCGGATCTATAGTAATATGATAATAATTTTCGACCTCAGCCAGAATTTCCAGCACGCGCAGGGAGTCCATCGCGTAGGTATCGGAGAACGACGCCTCCGCGTCGATTTCATCCGCGGGGACTTGTAATATTTTTCCAAGAAGCTCCGCAATTTCTGTTTCAAGTTTTTTGTCTCTCATCAAGCACTCCGCGCCCTCGCTATAGCAAAGGCATCCTTTCCGATCAGATATTTGATGTATTATCAAAGGTCGAGGCCTTCGGCTTTCGCTTTATTAGTTCGGCTGTGTAAACAGCCTCGCTTCCGACGATTTCCGGCACATCATGGCCCGCGCATCCTTGCTGCTCTGCATTTATCAGCCCGCAAATCCGCCGGGTAAGCTCTCCTGTCAGCATGCCCGGCGCTGTTTTTTCTGTATCCGGCGGCCGGCTCCGGACGGAATGAAGCTCCCAATCAGTGGGCGAAGCCGTCAGCCAAATCGCCCCGCAGCGATCTGTAAACGGCCCTCCGACAGCCTCAGCCGCAATTCGACAGCATTCCTCCGCCGTGCATACAACAGCATTTTCCGCATTCCCGCAGCTTACAAATGCCGCTGCCAGTTTCAGCGCGTAAAATTCCGAAGCTTCCCCGCTCATGATGTTATACACCGGTTCCGTAATATGCATTTCAATTCCTGCGCGGCAGGACGGCGCATTCAGCACCGCACGCGGAAACAGGCGGGGATTCACCGCCAAAGCGCCGTTGTTCTCGCAGACGCAGTTGAACGCATGCAGATCAGCAAGGCTGCTGAATGCCGATCCGAAAAAAAGCGGTGCGTCCTTCGGCAAAGCGGCAGAGCGGGATTGCGCAAGCCCTTTAAGCGAGCTTATACACATGGACGATATCCGATCAGTATCCCCATCCGCTTTTTTTTCAAAAACATCTCCTTCCGAGAAGAAACAAGCACGGATAAAAACATGTCTTTCCATAACAGTAATCAATTCCTTTCCGCTTCACCGGCTATTGCGGGCCTTATGGCCTGCGTGTGTCTTTATACGCATGCAGCCGATCCGAGAATGACGCTGCTTGTCTGTCCGCCGAACGCAAAGGAATTGGAAAGTATATACCTCAGGGGCATCTTGCGGGGGATATCCGGAACAACGTCCAATGCGCAGGCGGGATCCGGCGTCCGGCAATGCATGGTCGGAAGCACGGTCTGATGCTGCAGCATCAGAAAGGATGCTATGATTTCCAGCGCGCTCGCCGCCCCCATGGAGTGTCCTATCATGGATTTGACAGAGCTGACAGGGGGAGGGGTGTTTTCAAAAACCGTATGAATGGCAGCCGCCTCAACCCTGTCATTCTGCCGCGTTCCCGTGCCGTGTGCCGATATATAATCGATCCGGTCCGGCGAAAGCCCCGCGTTTTTTATCGCCCGGCGCATAGCCTCGCTCTCCCCCTCCCCCTTCACATGCGGCGCTGTCATGTGGTAGGCGTTAGAGGCCAGCCCGGTTCCGCAGAGATAGCCGTATAGCTTCTTCTCAGGCGAGCAGTCCTCTCCGCGCTCCATCACCAGCATACCCGAGCCTTCGCCTACCACGAGCCCCCGCCGTTCGGCGTCAAAGGGACGGCAGACATCCGGCGTCAGCGACAGAAGTCTCTGAAATCCCGCTAACGCCACGTGCGAAAAGACATCCGTACCGCCTGCTATAACGATATCCGCCATACGCCATTCCAGCAGGTGCTTACCGAGGGCCACTGCATAGTTTCCTGCCGCACATGCGGCCGGTACGACGATCTGCATCCCGTCCGCCCCTGCGGCCTCAGCCGCGGCCTTTGCCAGATTTTCAGACGGGTATTGCCTGTACAGCTCGTGATCGGGCAAATGATTTGAGCACAGCAGGCGCGTTAATGTCTCCTCTGTTTCAATTTCCCCCATTGTTGTGCCGACAATGACAGCCGTTTTCCTGCCGGAAAGCCCTCCGGTATAACCGGCATCCCGCAGCGCCTCAAGCGCAGTATACACCGTGTAAAGCGCAGCTTTGCCGTATTTTCCGCGGATATCGGCCGGACATCCGGCCATATCCAGCAAGGCGGGAATATCCGCTTTTATCTTTGCGCCGATTTTTATCCGGCACTGCGGATTATCCGCAAATTCCTCAAACGGGCCGTATACGGTCCTGCCGCTGTATAACGTCTCCCAGAAAGCGGAAAGGCTTTGCCCAGCCGGTGAAAGGACTCCCATTCCGGTAACGGCGATTCTGCTCATCTATATGACCTTCCTTTTTTTAGCCGCATGACTCATACCGTCCTGCGTTTCACTCCTATGCGTACCTCAATGCATCGCGGCATCCCATGCCGTTTTTCTGCTGCAGCGGGTATGAACTGAAAATCAAAGCGGCAGCCTGAAATAAGCCCGTATATCCTGTACGCGGTCGGCTTTTTCCCACGCGACGTCCAAATCGTCCCTTCCGAAGTGGCCATAGGCCGAAAGCTTTCTGTAAATCGGACGGCGCAGACCGAAAGCCTCGATCACCGCCGACGGACGCAGATCGAACAGCTCCTCCGCCATTCGCGAAAGTTCTGCCGCCGTTCGCTCTGATGTTCCGAAATCGTTGACATAAACCGCTACCGGACGGGCTACGCCTATGGCATAAGAAATCTGCACCTCGCACCGATCCGCCAAACCCGCCGCAACAATGTTCTTCGCTACATACCGCGCAGCATAGGCCCCTGTCCTGTCAACCTTTGTCGGGTCCTTGCCGGAAAAGGCTCCGCCGCCGTGCCGGCCGACACCGCCGTATGTATCGACAATAATCTTGCGTCCTGTCAGTCCGGTGTCCGCGTCGGGGCCGCCCCTAACAAACCGTCCGGTAGGATTTATCAGGATTCTTGTATTCTCATGCATCAATTCCCGCGGCATCGCGGCCCTGACCACAGCCTCCGTCAGATCCCCCTCGATCGTATGCCGATCGGCCTCGGGCAGATGCTGCGCTGACACAACCACGCTGTCAATGCCTACCGGAAGATTTCCCTCATAATTGACCGTTACCATCGCCTTGCCGTCCGGTCCGAGATAAGGAAGGATTCCATTCAGCCGAACCTCCTCCAGTTTTTGGCAAAGCCTGTGCGCGTATACGATAGGAGCCGGCATAAAGCTTTCCGTCTCCCGGCAGGCATATCCGTACATCATTCCCTGATCGCCCGCACCGTTTTTCATAGAAGGATCCAATTCATGGCAGGAAACGCACAAACCGCAGCTCTCCCCCGTCATCTTCTCCTCAAGCGAGCGGCTGACGCCGGCGTCAATGTCCTCGGACTGCCGTACAACCGCATTGATAACCGTACAGCTTTCTGCGGAAAATCCGAACCGTCCGTCTCCGTATCCGATTTCGGCGGCAGTACGGCGCGCCAGCATGTCAATATCCACATGAGCCTCTGCGCTCACCTCGCCGGCAACGGCAAGCAGATGATTCGTCGCCATTACCTCGCAGGCCACTCTAGCTTCGGGATCCTGCTGCAGATATGCGTCGAGCACTGCGTCGGATATGGCATCGCACAGCTTGTCGGGATGCCCCTGGCATACCGATTCCGACGATATTTTATATTTTCGGAGCATATATTTCACCTGTTATTATCCTTTCATTCAATTGCTGTTCTATAAGAATTCGCGTACGGCATGCAGCCATGCCCCCAGCTTTTCCGTCACGGATATCTGCGCCCGCAGCAGCGAAGCCATCGCCGCGCTGTCAGCCCTGTCGCTTATGACCTTGACCGCCGCCGCTTCTACACCGCGCTGACGGCAGCTCCGGGCGACGCCGGCGCATTCCATCTCCGCACATATGCCGCCGAAGCACTTTTGATATAAAACACGCTGTTTTTCGCTGTCAACAAAAACCGGACTGCATACAATATTTCCCCGGTGGAGTCCGTTGGACCGCTGAAGTCTCTCAACAGGTGTCATCAGCTCCAGCACAGCGCCGTCCTCGACATCCACCGCAGCCGTTCCTAAAACAATATCTCCCGCATCGAGCGTATCTGACAGGGCGCCGGCCATGCCGAAAGAATAAAGACAAACGAGCTCCGGGTACCTGTCGAGAAGTACATCGGACGAAAAGGCTGCAGCGGACTTTCCCACACCGCACCGAACCGCGGCAAAACCATCGGCTTCGCAGACCGCGAGGCGCAGCCCGTCCTCTGTTCTTTCCTCGCGGACAGACGGAAAAAAATTCAGCAGCGCGTCATACTCTATATCAAGAGCGCACACAAATCCTATCTTTCTGATAAAGAATCCCCCCTCTCCCTGCAGTCTGTATCACGGTCACAGCTCTGCAGCAGTCCCGATATATTTATCCATGGCCGCGGTGACAAAATTCAGCAGCGCGGTACGCTTTCGATCAGGTATACGACCGTCAAGGGAGACTGCCGCATGCAGCCGGCCCCGCAGGATATAGGCGACAACCTCGCACAGACAGGGAAAGGTATTTTCCGCCCCTACATCATCGTCAAATACGATCTCAACAAGCCTGAAAATTTCGTTATCCTGCGGGCATTCCCCCAAATAGTTCACGCTCAGAAGCGGCCTTTCACCGCTTTTCCTTCCTCCGTACCTTCTGAGCTGTTCCGTCAAACTCAGAAGCCGTCGCTTCAGAGGCATATCTCTATTGGGATTGAGTAAGAAAAATTCCGTTTGTGTGAACCAACCAACCGTTCTTGTCAAATCGATATCGGAAAATAAATCTCTTCCGTGTCCCTCCCGTATACAGGGAACCTCTTTGAGATCCAGCACCTCCGCAAGTCCTGCCGCAAAAATCGAGAGAAGCCATTCGTCAGGCCGGGGCTCCGCCATTTTCTTACCGGGGCTGTTTTGTGCCCTTCCGTCACATAAAATTTCTTTATCCTGATCTTGTCGCTTACCGGCATTTCGGAAGCCCATTTCCGAGAAGCGCTTGGTCTGGGCTTCACTCAGAACAATCCGTTTGCGTTTTGCATCCCCGTAAAGAGAAGGATCCCCGTCTCCAACAAAAATCGGTTCTGAAAAGACCTTAGCCCCGCACGCTTCGGCATATGCTTGATAGGAGGCTGTCTTTTTGGGCAGACGGACCGGCTGTCCCTGCGAAATCTGCCGGTAAAGCGTTTCCATGTCCTGAAGGACTATCTGAAACGAAACGGCGTCCATGACCAGATGATGCGCTACGACATAGAGAGAATCCGTATCGGGAAGGTGAAGCAGACAGGCCCGGATAAGCAAATCCGATTCCAGATCAAACGTCTTCTGAACAAAGCGGCTGATGCCGGACGCGGTATCGGAGCTCAGAAACCTCTGTTGCATATCCACTTCGGAAATACAGAACTTTCGGCGGACATGGGCCGGATTGTAAAACAGCTTCCCCTTCTTTGCATCGTAGTTGAGGCGCAGTGCGTCGTGATAATCGATAAGCTCCTCAAAAACGCGTTCCCATACCGAAAGCTGAGCATGCTTTCCGACATCCAGAAGCACGGACTGACCGTACCATTCCGGCTCCTGCAAATTGCTGCTGAAGAACCGGTTTACGGCAGGCGTACCGGCAATATATCCGCTCACAGTCTCGCCGTCGGACACTGTCCTGTCCCTTGTAATATGGCGCAGCATTTGCATCACAACCGGATTCAAAAGAATATCTCTTGTCTCCAGACGGTATCCCTGTTCCTTCAGCCGGGACGACAACAGAATAGCCTTGATGGAATCACCGCCTGCTGCATAAAAGTTGGTATGTATGCCGATATCCGTACTGTTCAGCACGTCGGAAAGGGTGCTCAGGAGCGCTTGCAGCTCCTGTGGATTCTCAAGCATCGGCAGCGCCTCCGTTACCTGTGAATTCATGTCCTGCGCGCTGTCATCCCGGTCGTACAGATCCGCCGTCGGCGCGGGAAGACGCTCCATGTCGATTTTACCTCCGGCAGACAGAGGAAAACTGTCCATTCTCATGATAAAAGCAGGCACCATTACAGCGGGAAGCCGGCCGGAAAGCTCTGCCCGGAGCGCATCCATATCCAGCTTCGGCGGCCCCAGTACATAGGCGCAGAGCTGCACAACACCTGTGATATCAGCCGCTTTGACCGCCGCGCCTTTGACGGATGTGCATTCCGTCAGGCATTTTTCAATCTCCGCAAGGCCGATCCGAACGCCCCGGATTTTGACGACGCGGTCAAGCCGTCCCAGACAAACGATTTCTCCGTCCGCATTCCGGACGCCGGCGTCTGACGTTCTGTATACCGTTCCGCCAGGCTCAAACGGATCGGCAGAAAACCGTTTTTCCGCTTCTCCCCCGTCCTCGCCGCCATGATAGCCCTCGGCCACACCCTCTCCGCCGATATATATTTCACCGGCCGTTCCACGCGGCACCGGCCTTCCGAGCGTATCCATAAGATACATTCTGACATTCGGCATCGGCCGTCCGATCGGGACGATTCCCGCCGTCTCCCCGCTGTACCGGTATACCGCGCAGCCCACGGTGGCCTCTGTCGGACCGTATTCGTTGAAAATCCGCAGGTGAGGGCCGCAGATATCCGCCAGCCGGCGGCAGGCAGCCGCGGGAAGATTTTCGCCGCCGAAAATCACAGTATGCACCGCCGAGGAGGCAGGACCGGCTTCCAGCAGAAGCGGCAGGTGAGCAGGTGTCAGTTTTAGAACCGTCACGCGTTTTTCGCATACAATATTCTGAAACTTATTGGTCTCCGTCTCTCCGCTTATCCGTATTTCTCCGCCGCAAATCAGCGGAAGCAAAAGGGATGTCAGCGTAAAGTCATAGGAAAACGACGTAAACAGGGCAAAAACCTCGCGTTCTCCGAACAGGTAGGTATCCCTTGCTCCCAGAAGATAATTTGTCAGACTGCTATGACGAATTCTGACACCCTTCGGAGAGCCTGTGGACCCGGAGGTGAACAGGATATACGCCGCTGAATCCGGAGCGGGAAGCGGCACAAAACGGCTTTCGTCCCCGGTCGGCCGCCCTCCGGCACAGACCGACGAGGCGTCGAGAAAGGTTACTCCCATTGTCTGTATTGCGTCCCCTGCGTGCGCCCGTCCAAAACTTTCATCGCCGCACGGATATACCCCGCCGTGAACGGGATCGTCCCACGGCGCATCTGCCTTCTCGCCGACCAGGAAGGCGGATCCGCAATTTTTGAGCAGATCCAACCGGCGTCTCGGAGGAGCGTTGGGATCCAGCGGCACCATAATGCACCCGCACCTCATGGCAGCAAGCAGCAGCACAACGCCTCGAAGGTTCCTGCGCGCAAGAACTGCCAAAGGCATGCCCGCTTTGACACCGCAGGAGAGCAGACGAGCGGCACAGCTCTCGATTCGTGCGTCCAGCTCAGCATAGGTCAGACCGAATTTGCCCTCCGAGACGGCTATCCATAGCGGATGCGCGGCAGCCGTATCGCGAAACAGTCTGAAGAAGCTCTTTTCCGGGTATGCGCGGCGCGAAGCGTTCCGGCCCGCGATATCCTCTTTCCATTCGTGCGGCGGCAGCAGCCGTGTCTTGTATAGCTTCAGCTCAGGAACCATAAGCTGTCCGGCCAACAGCATCATCGTCCGGTACAGACGGCTGATATCTTCCTCAGAAAACGTGTCCAGCCTGTAATCGAACTCCAGGTTCATGCCGCCGTCCCAACGACGGATGATGATTTGAAGCGCATATTCCTGAAATCCGTTATAAAATTCCGTATTGCTCACAGGACAGCCGCACATACGGCGGGGAAGCTCTGTGTGATATTCATTGATACAGACGCCGAACAGACTGCCGCAGCCTCGGCTGTCCTCCGGAATCAGGCGCTCAAGCAGATCCGACGGATATCTCTGATGCCGCAGCAGCGCATACATCTCGGCGGAAACCGCTGAAAGCAAGCCTTTCATGTCAGACGTCTTATCCAAATGAAATACAAACGGCAGCACGTTTGTAAAACTGCCTATCATCTGCCGCTGCCTGCGGCCGCTTCTTCCGAGCAGCGGTATGCCGACTGTCACCGCCACTCCGCTGACACCGGCTGCATACAAAAGATAAACACTGGTAAAAAAGGTATTCAGCGTCAGACGATTCCGGGAAAGAAAGGCGTCGAGCCGATCGCAGAAGCCACCGTCAAGGCGGAAAATACGTCGTTTCCCCTGGCCGCAGCCTTCTGCCGCGGGCTTGTGAAGCGCCAAGGATGCATCACGGTCCGTCTGCGCCGCCATCTTCAGGCGCGCTCTGAAATAAGCCTCCGCTTTTTTTGAGCCTCCGTTCGCCGACGCATCAGCAAGATACTTCTGCTCCTGCGCAACGTACTCCAGATAGGAAGGAAACGCCGGACAATCCGACGCAGCACCGGAGATCTGCGCCTCATAAGCTGCGGTCACCTGTTCGGTCAGAAGCTTCATAGACCACCCGTCCGCAACAAGATGATGCAGTTTGACAAAGTATACGGTCTTATTTTCACGCAGACGGCAGACAATCAGCCGGTAAAGCTTTCCCTCCTCAGGAGAAAACGCTTCCTGCTTAATGGTGCTGCACATAGATTCATACGCCTTTTCCGGTTCGGCCTCGCCGCTCAAATCAAGGAGCTCCACCTCCGGCTCGCCCTCGTAAAGATACTGCACCGGTTCCCCGTCACGTACGGCAAACCGCAGCCGAAGCGCGTCATTTTCACTCACAACACGGCAAAGGGCTTGCCTGAGAAGCCTGATATCCACTCTGCCGTCTATTTGCACCGTACCGCCGATGTGAAACATCGCGCTGTCCGGATATTTTTTCTGTGTATACCAGATGCGCCGCTGCGCATGCGACAACGGATATGCGTTTTTCATAATCTTAACCTTACTTTCGCTTCAACGTCTTTTGTTTCGGATTTTCCGCCAAAGATACAGGGATATAACGATTCATACCTTTTCAGGCCCCGACAATTCTGCCGCGCTCCAGCTTCACCATATTGTCCGCCAGTCCGAAATACCTATCGTCATGTGTGATAACCACAACGCCCTTTCCTCTCGCTTTCAGCTCCGGCAGAAGATCCGTGTAAAAATACTGCCGGAACTGCGGATCCTGCTCCGCCGCCCACTCGTCGAACAGCATAAAGGGCTTGTCATCCAGACAGCATATTACATAGGCCAGTCTCTTTTTCTGTCCGGAGGACAGCTTCAGCGTGGAAAATGCACCGTCGTCATCGACGGAAACCTTTTGGGAGAGCTGCATTTTATCAAGCAGCTTTCGCGCCTCATCACCTTTTTTCACCATATCGATGCCGTACAGCTTTTTGAAAAGATAAAAATCGCTGTATACAGCCGAAAAACACGTGTTCAGCTTGTGGATGTCGCACGCTTCGCCGTTCAGCGTGATATCGCCGGACTCCGGCGCATACAGGCCGGTGAGAAGCTTGCCGAGCGTGGATTTACCGCTGCCGTTTCCGCCTGTAATATAGGTAATCTCTCCGCATCGAATATCCATATTGAGAGGACCGAGCACAAATTCCTCCGTTTCGCCGCTGTCCTCATCGGTTATATGATACCGGAACACCACCCGGTCAAATTTTATCAGCAGCGGTGCGGAGGGAAGCCGCGGTGCGGCAGATTCGGCAAGTGTCGGTACCTTGCCTGTAATGTTTTCCAGGTCGGCTATCAGCTTGTTGATGCGCCGCAGATTCACACGGATTCCCGTAACCCCCGGTATAATGCCCAGCACCCCGCTGAACGGACCGATCAGATAAAAAACCATAAAGAGCGTCTCACGAAGCTCATTGGCGCTTAAATTCGAGATGAAAATCGGAAAAACAAAAACCACCACGCCGAAAATGATGTTGTACATCAACTGATTGTATATGCCGAAGTTTAAAAACTTAACAGACGCCTCCTTATTGAGGTCAGTCGACAGCCGTGAATACCGCGTCATTTCCTTCCAGAACGCCAGACGCCTGTACCAATTCAGAACAAGTTCCTTGAAGCCGTTGACAAGATCCGTCATCTGGCTGTAATATACATCTACAATATCGCGGTTCTTTTCCCAATACCGGCGGGCGATCCTGCTTGTACACCAACTTAGTAAGAAGTTGAGTCCTATGACAGCCAGGGACGCCGCAAAGGCGGCAACGCTGTTTGAGAACAGATAAATCAGACAGAAAATGAGGGTGAGCAGGTTGGAGGTAAAGCCGATAACCATGCCGGGGATCTGCGCAACCGCTCCCGTGTCATTGTTCAGACCGGAATAAATGCGTTCAAAGCCTATGCTTTCCACCGCCTGATAGGGGGCGCTGATGATTTTATCGATCATGCTGATCCGTTTTTCATAAGCCAGCTCATTCGTTATCATAATCATCTTTCCCTGCGAAAGCTTTGAGGTATATACAAAAAACAGCAGGGAAAAGAGAAAATATACCAGCAGCTCCTTGGAATATTCCAGATTTCTGTTAAAGGATTCGTTGATGGTGAAGATGATGAGTGCGCTCATCATGCCGTTGATAAGGGACAGCGGGACAAGGGCGACATAATTGTTTTCCCCGCGCTTCGGAAAATTGAAGGTCAAAAGGACATAGAGGAAAAAAATGATACCGCCGAAAAATCCTGTCACACAGCCGAACGGTATGCTCCGCGCTCCCCAGACAGTCACAGCCTCCCACGGCAGCCGAAACAAAAGGATATTGGGAAGATAATAAATGCAATACCCGTAAAATACCATAATGGGCAGCGCCAGCAGAATACCCGCAACCTTGGCGCCGCGCAGATTTTCGCGTCTGCGCTTGCCGCTTAGCAGCTCAATTGCAGCAACGACGAGCAAGACCAAGAACAGAATTCCCAATACAGCGGCGGCAGCGCAGATCAGGGTGAAGGTAGCATCCATGCTCTTGTAAACATCGGCGGTATATTCCGGCATCTCATCCTTATCAAGCAATCTTATAAACCCGTCCGCGATATATCCGGGTGCATTGGAATTGAGATTGCTAAGTACACAAATGCCTGTCTGTTTATGCAGGTCCATGGTAATACAGGTGGAATAGTTTGGGTTGGAACCGCTGTGAGACAGGCGTGCTCCGTCCGCGGTTATGCCCCAGCCCGATGCGTAAAAGGTATTTCCGGAAGGCGTTACGGTGAGATCCGGCTGATGGGATTTTTCTATCAGCTCCGTCCATTCGTCCGACAGTTCGGCCAACCCCATCTGAATTTCCATCCAGCGCGCCATGTCCCCGGCAGACGAAATGACATATCCCGCAGGAGTATTTCCCCGGTAAATCGGCGCATCATATGCCGTCGTCTGCAAGAACTCGATCTTGTACCCTTGAGCAAGCGTACCGGCCGCCTCCGCCTCCTGCCTCGTCATATATGTATGATTGAGGCCGAGCGGCCGGAGTATCTTTTCCGTGATAAACGCCTCAAAGCTCTGTCCGGTTACCCTCTGTATCACGCAGCCGAGAATGTCGTAATTAGCCGTTGTATAGGAGTATTTCTCGCCCGGATAAAAATCCAGCCGTGTACCGGACAGCATTTCCATTGTCCTGTCAAGCATATCCGGCGTATCCCCCTCCGGTATATAACCGATCGTCCGAAAAGGAATTCCCGTTGTATGATACAGACAGTTTGCCACAGTAAGCTGTACTTCTCCGTCCAGCTTTTCTCCCTTGACCGTGCCCTTATAATAAAATGTAAGCTCCGGGATCCACATTTGTATCTCGTCGGACAGCGAAAGCTTTCCCTCGCGTTCGAGATACAGAATACCGAGCCCTGTAAATGCCTTGCTCATAGAGCCGAGTTCAAACAGCGTCTCGCTTGTAACGGCTTCTCCTGCTTCCGCGTCGGCCATGCCGTAATTTCTGAATTCGACAGACTCCGGTGTTACAACAACGGCCGCAGCACCGGGTGTTCCGGATTTCTCCATGGCATATTCGGCAAGGCTGTCAAGCTCTTCCGGTATACCGCTGTTCTCCTGCAGCGCTGCCGCCTTCGCCGGCATACTGCCCAGCACCAGCGCCGCAAGCAGCAAAAAACAGAGCCGCCGCAGGTGTTGTCCTTTGTTTATCATATCGATGTTCTTCCCCTCTATCCTGTCATTATCTTTTATCGAATTCTTCCCGCCGGCTGTATCGGCCCTTTTCTTATTTTCAATTATGCACAGCAGAAAGTTACCGTCCCGGACTTCATGTTTCCGTTCTTTGCCAATTCTTTCCGGTCACTGTGTCTATCGTTGTTCCGTATTATCAGCACTCAACCGTTCTCCCTGTATTTCAGATACGCCGGATACAGCTCGGCTTCTTCCATATCGTGTATTTTAATTTCCTGTTCTCTGCCGGTATAACAAACGGTAAAGACATGGCCGTCAAAGAAAAACGAGCGAAAACGGTGAGGATATTTCCCGTGATCCGGCATCACGCAAATAGGCTCCCCCATCAGAAAGGAAAAACTGCTTAGCGGAACCGAAAGCCCTCTGCCGAGCGCTTTAACATAGCTCTCCTTCAGCGTCCATATCTGTGTCTGCGCCGCATTTTGTTCCACTTCGGAGCCTTTCAGACAGTACTGCTGCTCCGCCGGTGTATAATAGCGGCTGACTACATTTTCGTCCATTCTGCGTATGGGCTCTAAATCCAATCCTACGGCATTACGGGCCACCGCCGCGGCAACATAATCTCCCGCGTGTGAAATATTGAAATGGAAATGCCTGACATTCGGCACGTACGGTCTCCCGTACGGATTTTTGCCAAACTGTATATCTGATACAGGAATACCGAGCGCTTTGTGCGCACATATCCGCATCAGCAGCTCTGCCGTTAAACTGCGCTTCTTGTCCGCAGCGGATCGATATCTGACAATTTTCACCCGCCTCTCCCATGAAATCTCATCCATCTGCTCCGGGCAAAACGGCAGAGCCGCGTCCAGCTTTATTCTTGTAATTTCGATCATAAAACTCCGATCCTGATTTTCAGTTTTCATTATTCAAACCGCACTTTGCAGACAAAAGTTCATAATGCGTCTGCAATTTCAGGCATACCGAGATACAGCATCTCCGGTCTCTGCACCGGCACCAATCAAATTCGATTTTCAATTATCCGTTTTTATTATAACGGTGTGCCCTGCTTCTTAAAACCCACACGCGCGCCATAAACTGCCTTTTATAGGTAAAAATCTCCCGCCCGACGGCCCGTTTCGGTCTATCGATCCGCTGTCATTTTCATTCATTCACACTATTGACAAAAATCTATGTATTTGTTATAATACAGTTATGAATATTTCATCTATACGTGATGAATGATATTTTATTTTATGTGGCAGGAGGTGTTTCCCATGCAGAACTCAGGCATATAATAGTAAGGAACGAAAGGAAAGGTGCGCGACTCTACAGCAAAAAGGGAGCAAAGAAAACTTCTCTTTGAATAATGAAAGGAAGGGATTCAGCAATGCATCGGAATTACAAATACCAGACAAAAACATTTTCACGCATTACCCGGTTCATCCTGTCCTTCGCTATCGCATCAGCGCTGCTTTTACCCTGTCTGCTTTTCCCTGTCTCTGCACTTGTTTATACGGATGTGCCGACCACGCACTGGGCGTATACTTATATCGATCAGGTAACCGATCGCGGTGTCATGGAGGCCTACACCGGCAATTATTTCCGCCCCGCCTACGCCATTACAAGGGTTTCGGCTGTCTCCTGTCTCGGCAAGCTGGCAGATGTTTCCCCATATTACGGTGGTTCCTCTCCATTTACCGACATGCCCTCCGGAACAGAGGGCCTCGGATACGTCCTATGGGCGAAGGACAACAACATCATTAGCGGTACCTCGGAGACGACATTTTCACCCAATCAGGCGATCACCAAGGAATCCTTTGCTGTCCTTATTTACAATTTCCTTGTCGCCTATAACCATTCGTATACCCGCAGCAGCGTCTCAAATTTCAACGACCAGAGTCAGATTTCCTCCTGGGCGCAGGAGGCTGTCAGCGCTCTACACAGCAATGGCCTTATCAGCGGCGACGGCAGCAACAATTTCAATCCGCAGAATACCATTACGCGCGCGGAAGCAGCCGTTGTCTTTTCGAGAATTCCGGACTGTGGCATCCTGGCAAACGGCATCTATACCATTAAAAATGCCTCGACCGCCCAGTATATGAATGTATACAATACGGCTTCAGGTCGTAACGGCCTCAATACGACGGCAAACAATTATATCATTACAACACCTAAAGATAACTCATACGGCGCACAGTATTTCCGGTTTACGCAGGATCTTGCTACCGGTTATTACTATATTACCCCGCTCTGCAGCTACTACGGCTTTCACCGGCAGATCGGCGCGACCAGCTACGGCGTCGGCGCATCAGTGATGACAGCACTGCCGACAGATACATCCTATTACATGAAGTTTAAGGCTGTTCAAGTAGGCGTTCAGAAATACCAATTTCTTCTGGCTTCAAATGTGAACGTTGCCTTGGCTGATGTCAACGGTCAGTTAAAGCTGAAAGCACAGAGACAAAGCGATACCACACAGCAATGGACAGTGTATTCCCAATCTGATTTAGTCCGATCGGAAACAGAATACAGGAGCCTGAAGTGGCAAAGTCCCATTGACAACCCGTCAAACTACAATCTTACTTCTTCCTTTGGCTACCGGTACGTGCCGCACATACATCCAAATAAACCTTACCAACTGCATAGCGGCGTGGATCTTTACGTGCCCAGCGGTACAGAAATTCGAGCGGTAGCGGATGGTACAGTTTCTATTGGTCAAAATTCTGAATTAGGAAATTATATTCGCCTGACGCCGACAGAATCCTCGATGTATCCCGCTGCCGCAGTGTACCAGCATTTAAGCAGTATTTCGGTCGCTCAGAATGCTTCTGTAACCAAAGGGCAGATCATAGGATTAACCGGTAGCTCTGGTGTTGGTACCGGAGCGCATCTGCACTTTGGCATTATCACGGACGGAGGAAGCGCCGAGCGAGATGGTTCCTTCGAATATTTCACCTACCCCAACGCATTTTATAACAGATACATCTGGAATTTGAATTCTAATTCTTGAAAGGAGTATTACCAATGAAATTCTTGAAATATATCATCATTGCGCTTGCCTGTATTCTCATGTTTGCGTCCTGCGACAGCACGCCGGCTGACGACACACAGTCCTCCGATCCCGCTGTGTCGCAGAAATCCACCGAACCGATAACCTCTGATACAGAAACAGAACCGCCGATCGGTGGTTCTGTGGGACTCCCTTATGAAGAATATTATAATCCACGTGTTTGTGGAATTATATTTATTCCGGATACATGTATGGAATATAGCGATGAACTGAATAATGCGTTTTCCACCTATGAAGCTCTGTATAAAGATAAATATAGTACGGGTGAGTACCCGCCTCTGGTCTTATATTACATTCAGGAATTGAACATCAACCGTGAGGATTTTGAAGAGTATAATATAAAGCTTTTAGAAAATCCTTTATCTTTGGAACATCACTGTTCCGAAGATATCATTGATGCCCTGTACAGTACCGATGAAAACGAACAAAAACGCGGGCTCAAGAGTGAATACGCCGTCTATTCCGATGGGAAAATATACAATTTCTATGACCTTGAAAAACTGACCGAAGAGGAGCTTACCGGGCTTGACCTGACCGAGCAGGAGTGGGCCGACTACATTGCCAAAATTGAAACCGTGATGGAGAACATGATTCCCGAGCATCAAAAATCTCTGGAATTTCTGCGCCCATTAGCCGGCGACGCAACACCCACAACCACAGCACCTGAGACCACCTCACCTGAAACCACTGCTGAGCTGGATACCTCAATCTGAAAAGTCACGGCCGGCTCTAATACCTCCTGAAATACTTTATCTCAGCTCCTTTTCTTTCTTCTTTTATTGGTGTTTTAGCGCCGCAGTCTTCCTTACTGCGGCGCTTTCACCCTGTTTGATATATTTAGGACAACCCCTCCTGCTCGGCGGCTTGGTAACACGAGTTCCAAGCTTTACTGCTTTCACCTACCCCAACGCATTTTACAGCAGATATATCTGGAGTTTTAACTCACATTCTTGAAAGGAGTATTACTAATGAAATTCTTGAAATATATCATCATTGCGCTTGCCTGTATTCTCATGTTTGCGTCCTGCGACAGCACGCCGGCTGACGACACACAGTCATCCGATCCCGCTGTGTCGCAGAAATCCACCGAACCGATAACCTCTGACACAGAATCGGATACGCAAGCTCCGATTGGCGGAGATATTGACACGCTCGCAGATTATTATCATACCAGCGTTATGGGATTCACCTATAATGAAAATACATTCCTTACCAAAGATGAGGAGCGTTTAGATGAATTGTGTGATGAATGGGAAGATCTTTATTATTATATTCAATTCGAGAATGACGAATTTCCGCCCATGTTATGCTATTTGATTGAAAAGCTGAATGCAACAAGGGAGGAGTTCGAAACATATCAGGCATCGATTGTTGCACAGGGGCGAGATGTGTTCTTGTGCACCGATGAGATGATCGACGCTCTGTTCAGCAATGATGAAGCATTCCGCAAACGCGTGCTCAAGAGCCCTTACGCCGTATATGCAGACGATGGCCATATCTATTCGTTCCGCGATCTGCAGGACATGACAACTGCAGAAATTGAAGCGCTCGGCCTTTCCGAGCAGGAGTGGGCCGATTATATTGCAACAGTCACCCCTGAGCTTCCTCCCATGGACAGCGTAGATTTTCTGCTCCCGTTTGCCGGCGACGCAACACCCACAACCACAGCACCTGAGACCACCTCACCTGAAACCACTGCTGAGCCGGATACCTCAATCTGAAAAGTCACGGCCGGCTCTAATACCTCCTGAAATACTTTATCTCCGCTCCTTTTCTTTCTTCTTTTATTGGTGTTTTAGCGCCGCAGTCTTCCTTACTGCGGCGCTTTCCCCCTGTTTGATATATTTAGGACAACCCCTCCTGCTCGGCGGCTTGGCAACACGAGTTCCAAGCTTTACTGCTTTCACCTACCCCAACGCATTTTATAACAGATATATCTGGAGCTTTAATTATAGTTCTTGAAAGGAGTATTACCAATGAAATTCTTGAAATATATCATCATTGCGCTTGCCTGTATTCTCATGTTTGCGTCCTGCGACAGCACGCCGGCTGACGACACACAGTCCTCCGACCCCGCTGTGTCGCAGAACTCCACCGAACCGATAACCTCTGATACAGAAACAGATACGCAACAGCCGCCTATAGGTGGGAATTATGATTCATTAGCTTTATACTGGAATACAAATGTCGATAGTTTTATTCATTTTAAAAACACTTTTTTAACTGAGGACAAAGAAAAGTTATCAGAGTTAACCGACAAATGGTATGAGCTGTACTGGGACAAATACGTGGTTTGTGATGACTTTCCGCCAATGCTTCTGTTTATGATCGAGGAGTTGGGTGCAACACGTGAAGATTTCGAGACATATCAGGAAGCAGTCATTTCGTATGGTAAAGATGAATGTATTTGCACCGAAGAAATGATTGACGCCATTTTCAGCAATGACGAAGCGCTTCGCAAACGCGTGCTCAAACATCCTTTTACTGTGTATGCAGATGACGGACATATTTATACCTTCCGCAATCTGCAGGACATGACAACTGCAGAAATTGAAGCGCTCGGCCTGTCCGAGCAGGAGTGGGCCGATTATATTGCAACAGTCACCCCTGCGCTTCATCCCATGGACAGCGTAGATTTCCTGCTCCCGTTTGCCGGCGACGCAACACCCACAACCACAGCACCTGAAACCACCTCACCTGAAACCACTGCTGAGCCGGATACCTCAATCTGAAAAGTCACGGCCGGCTCTAATACCTCCTGAAATACTTTATCTCCGCTCCTTTTCTTTCTTCTTTTATTGGTGTTTTAGCGCCGCAGGCGAATTGGTCGTCAATCGGCTCAGAACAAAAAACAGGAAAAAGTACAGTTTTTCACTGGACTTTTTCATTGGCCTAAGGAAGAACCGACTTTTAAGATGAACCCTTTCACTATTACAATAATCATTGGAGGGATGATTCTATCATAAATTGTACTCATACATTTT